>NZ_JANIKJ010000001.1:0-420948 GCF_024580965.1 Corynebacterium kozikiae | reverse complement strand
CGTCTGCACTCGTCGATCGGTGACGTTCCCCCGATCGAATACGAGCAGGACTACGAGGAATTCAACACCACCCGAAAAGCCCAGTAAGGCTTTTACCTGTAGTCTCCGAAAAACTCAGGCCGATTCAAATCCCTCCACGCACGACAGAATAAGTACCTTGCCCCACCGCACCCCATGGCGGGGGCTTGACCCGCCCGTTCCCTCCTCAACTGCTGGCCCTACACGGACACCTCCGGGTGCAGGTCCTTGAACTTCATTTGGCGTTTACGGCGCCCCGCCAAGGTGGAAATGCTTAGGCACAGCACGGTGATTCCCACAAGGATCAAGATGGCCTGCTGGCCGCGCGGATCAAGCGCGGTATCTGTGTTGTAGAGCACCTGGCGCAGCAGGTTCACTGTGTAGGTCATGGGGTCGTAGGTGTGGAACCAGCGCAGCGGCGCGGGCTGCGTTTCCGGCGGGTAGAGGCCACCGGAGGAAACAATCTGCAAAGACATAAACGCGATACACAACACCCTGCCCACGGTGGTGCCAAATACTGAATTGAACATCTGGGTGATGCTCATGAAGGTAATGGACGCGAGACACATCGCGAGCCACGCACCCACCTCGTTGTACGCCTCCAAGCCAATTCCGAAGCGCTGCACCAGCACCATCACGGTTGCCTGTGCGATGCCAATGAGTGCCGCGGGCAAGTACGACGCAACCACGGCCCGAAATGGCGAGGCTCCAGCATCAATTGCGCGCCGCTGCAAAGGGCGCAGCACCATGAACGTCACCGTGGCACCCATGAACAGGCCCAGTGAGATGAACATTGGCGAAAGGCCAAAGCCAAAGAGGGACATCGTGTCTTTGGCGTAGTTCAAGGACACGGGTGCAGCCACGTTACGGGCGGCTTCGTCCAGGGTGTTTTCGGAGAAGTTGGGCACCTGGTCTGCACTCTGGTTGAGCTTGAGCGCGAGCTCCCCCGAGCCTTCGTCGAGCTGCACCAAACCGGAGCTGAGTTGCGCCGCGCCGACTGTGAGTTGCTGGGAGCCTGCGGAGAGCTGGCTTGTGGCGTCGGCGAGTTGCCTAGTGCCTACCACGAGCGCGCCAGAGCCGTCGGAAAGCTGCTGGAGTCCTGCGGAGAGCTGCTCTGCGCCGTCGGTGGCCTGCTGCATGCCGTCACGGTAGTCCGAGATGGGGTTGCTCAATTGGTAGGCCAATTGGCCGGTGCCGTCGCTGAGTTTGCCCAGTTGGGTCATGAGTTCGCTGCCCTGGCCCAGGCCCTGGGTGTGGATTTGGTTGACCAGTTGGTCGGCCATGTTGGCCAACTCAATGGCTACGGGGATGCCGGTGGAGCGCAGTTGCGCGGCGAGGTTGATCAGCGGCACGGTGAGCTGCTCCTGTGCAAGCGAGGCACGGTTTGCCACAACGACGAGCTGATCCACGCCCTGGGAAATTTGGCCTGCGCCCTCACCGAGTTGCTGCGTTGCCGCGTTGAGTTGCTGCAGCCCCGCAGAAAGCGAGTTCGCGCCTTGGTGCGCGGTTTTGATGCCTTCGTCGAGCCTTTCGGCACCATCGGCGAGCTGCTGCGCACCGTTATCAGCCTGGCCGAGGCCGTCGGAAAGCTGTGTGGCACCGCCATAGAGTTGTCCCGCGCCGTTGTTCGCGGTGGCGGTGCCGTCAGCGAGCTGCTGCGCGCCGTCACCCGCGGTGTGCAAGCCGTCGCCGATAGTGTTGAACCCCACCAACAATTGGGAGGCCACCTGTGTACCAATTTGCTCATTGACCGTAGCCAGCACCTGGCCAACCACCTGATTGCCCAGCATGGTGGCCAGGAATCCAATGGCATTGTTATACACCGCGTTGAGCTTTGCCTGATGCGGAGCGTCACTGTTTGCGCTGGTGGCGGCAATGGAGAAATCAGTGGGCAGCTCGACTGCAAAGTAATAGGTGCCGTCGGCAATGCCTTCGCGGGCCTGCTCTGCGGTAACCTCGATGAAGTCCGTCTGAGTATTGGCAATCAGGGATTTGGTCACCTCGTCGCCCGCGTTAAGCTCCTTGCCGTCAATGGTGGTGCCTTGATCCGAGTTCACGATCGCCACCGGCAACTGGTTAATCCGCCCGATTGGGTCCCAATAACTCCACACAAACAACCCGCCGAACAGCAGCGGCAGCAAGATGATCACCGTAATCGCCACCGGGGGCAGCTTCCCGTGGCCGAATCTGCGCAGCTCGGAACCAATGTGAAACAGATTCACTGCCCCACCTCCTGTTGAATACGCTCCCGAACCAAATGCAGTGGCCCCTGAGCGCTGGCACGACTGAGCGCCTCACCCACTTGAATGGTAGCGTCGGCAATGCCATCAACATCATCGTTCGCGGAGATGGCAAGTACCGACGTGCCCAAGGCCTGCCCCTCGCCGGGAGCACTAGGCCGCGCAAGGCTTGTAGGAACTCGGCACGCAAGCGGAGACTGCGAAGCTGATCAATGTCATCGACGATGAGCAGCTCAGCCTCAGGACGGGCGAGCAACGCTAGGCAGATACGCAGCTTGAAGCGCTCCAGGGGATCCAATTCACCGACGGTTGTGTGCTTTGCCTCTTGATTGCTCATCGTGAATCCGATGCGCTCGGCGGCGGTGTAATAACGCTCAATCTGGTCGATATTGCTCGGGGTGCGGCGGTACCACGGGCTGATCCACGCGATTTGCTCGCGGACAATGGAACGCACCGGAACCAGGCGCTCCACGTAGTCGATATCCGGCACCCCACTGAATGCGACGTGACGATACAACTCATCTGGCGAGGTGAACTTCCCGTGGCTCGGACGGTACTCAATGCGGCCGGATTTCGGCTTCATCCGCCCAGCGAGCGTGAGCGCCAACGTGGTGGCAGAGGTTTCTCTGGGGCAATGCAGTACCGTTAGGCCCCGCTGAACCTCCAGTTCACTAAGGTGGAGCCCGGAGGCAAACTGGACGTCAGTGGCGTTCAAGATGGGATGGGGCGCTTCGGCCGCTTCTTGTTGGGTGGTCTGTGTGTGCCGCTTGGGCTGCGGCAGGGTCGATTTTTGTGGATGCGTCTTCTTGCATCGGCTTCACCTGGTTTTTGAAGTATTTTGGCTCAACATTACGCCTCACCCAATGCAGCGAAGAGCTGCGTTTGAGCGGCGTTTGTGAGCATTGTGATTGATTTCTATCCGCTTCCAAAGCGGTACTAGAATTTGATGTAGTTGAGGATGCCTCAACTGATAAATCTAACTCCACTTTGAGGAAGGCCACCATGCGTACAGACGCACTCCGACGCCGCAATGCGATCCTCGCAGCCGCCTCAAAGGCGGTGATCACCAACCGATTCGGCTTCACCGCCGAAGAAGTTGCCGCTGCGGCCAAGGTGGGAATCGCCACCCTGTACCGCAACTTCCCTACCCGCCAGGATCTCACCAACGCTGCGCTGGCGTTCCTGTTGGAGGGGTGCGCAACCCAGTTCGAGCAGATCCTCGCAGAGCTTGAAGCACAGGATTCAGTGGATGAATCGAATCCAGAGGCAGCAGAAAAGGCCATCGCCCAAACCATTGATGTGATTGCGAGCTTCGGCCCAAACGTTCTTGGCCCAGACGTCCTCTCCCCTGTGTTCGATCCCGAAGCACATGAAGAAGACCTGTTCCGCGAATCCCGGGAACGCATTGTGGAAAGCCTTCGAACACTGGATATCCATTATCGCGCCGCTGGTCTTATTCACGAAAGCGTGCAAGTTCTGGACTTCATCAATGGCCTTGTGGCACTGTGCGGCCCCCCGCAACTGGAAGAATTTGAATCCACCCGCACCAGTAGTGATACCTTGATCGCCATCTATCTAGCCGGCTGCAAGGTTGGTATTTCCACTCCGGTAGTACCCACGGTGATGCGCACAAAGGACTAACCTTTGTGCCATGACCATCAGCGTATGTGATCTGTTCAGCATCGGCATCGGCCCTTCCTCAAGCCACACCGTAGGCCCCATGCGGGCGGCAAACAACTTGGTGGAACGCTTCCCGGAAGCACTCAGATCAACCGTAGAAATTACGCTGCACGGCTCTCTAGCAGCCACCGGTGTGGGCCACGGCTCGGACCGCGCCGCGATCCTGGGCCTGGCTGGCTACACCCCCACTACTTGTGACTCCACCACAGCTCCCGCATTCGGCGAAGCCATCGCCCCCACCGGGGCCGTCACCGGGCCAAATGGCACCGTAAATTACCGCCTCCACTTTGACACCACCGCGCTCCCCGAGCACCCCAACGCAATCACCTTCGCCGGCCCCAATGGTGTGTGGGAGGTCTACTACTCAGTAGGTGGCGGGTTTGTGCAGGACTCCACAACCATTGGCCAGCGATCCAGCAGTGCCAGCAGTGCCAGCGCTGCAAGCCAAGCAAGCCAAGAAGCGGCACTTCCGTACCCGTTTCACACCGGCGCCGAGCTGCTGGCCCACTGCACGCGCACAGGCCTCACCATCCCTGAGGTGATGCTCGCTAACGAGACAGCGATCCACGGAGACACCAACAAGGTCTTTGCCCACCTCGACGCCGTCTGGCACACCATGCAGCAATGCGTTGCACGTGGCATGAAAACCGAAGGCATCCTGCCCGGCGGCCTCGGCGTGCGCAGAAGGGCGATGGGCATCTACACCGCGCTTGTGGAACGGGAAACAAAAAGTACCGACGATCCCCTGCGCGCCATGGAGTGGCTCAACCTCTACGCAATGGCGGTGAACGAGGAAAACGCCGCCGGTGGCACCGTGGTGACCGCCCCCACCAACGGGGCTGCCGGCATCATTCCCGCGGTGTTGCACTTTGCCAAGAAGTTCCGCCCGGAATACACCCACACCACCCACAGAGACTTCCTCCTCGCCGCGGGCGCAGTGGGCCTCATCATCAAAGAAAACGCCTCCATATCCGGCGCAGAGGTGGGTTGCCAGGGTGAGGTGGGCTCCGCCAGTGCAATGGCGGCGGCGGGAATCTGCCAGGTGACAGGCGGCACCCCGCATCAGGTGGAGCACGCCGCAGAAGTGGCCTTGGAGCACAACCTCGGGCTTACCTGCGATCCCGTTGGTGGCCTCGTCCAGATCCCCTGCATCGAGCGCAACGCCATTGGCGCAGTGAAATCCATCAACGCCTCGCGGCTTTCCAAGCACAGCACCGGCACGCACCTGGTGAGCTTGGATGATGTGGTGAAAACCATGGCTGATACTGGCCGTGACATGCTCACAAAATACAAGGAAACCTCAACTGGCGGCCTTGCCGTCAACCTCGGTTTCCCTGTGAGTATTACTGAATGTTAGCGGGCGCTAGAGCTGCTCTGCGATAGTTCGCACCAAAGAATCGATGCTCACTTCCTGCTGCTCGTGGCTGCGCAGGTCTTTGAGCATCACGGTCTGCTGCTCCAGCTCCCGGTCACCGAGCACCAGCGCGAAGCGCGCGCCGGCACGGTCGGCGCCCTTCATCGCGCCTTTGAGCCCACGATCCCCATAGCTCATGTCCGCCCTGATGCCTGCCGCCCGGAGAGCGTCGATAAGCTTCACCATCGCTGCCTTGGCGGGGGCGCCCATGGCAACGCCGAACGCGTCCACCCTGGAGCCGTCGGTGACGGTGCGCTGTTCCGCCTGGAGGGCCAGGAGCGCGCGGTCCACGCCCAGACCGAACCCGATTCCGGAGAGTTCTTGGCCGCCGAGCTGGGCCATGAGGCCGTCGTAGCGGCCGCCGCCGCCGATGCCAGACTGCGCGCCAAGGCCGTCGTGGACGAACTCGAAGGTGGTCTTGGTGTAGTAATCCAAGCCGCGAACCATGCGCGGGTTGATGACATACTGCACGCCGAGGTCATCGAGCAGCCCGGTGACGGTTTCAAAGTGCTCGCGGGCCTGGTCCGAGAGGTGGTCGATCATCAGCGGGGCGTCGGCGGTCATCTCGCGTACTTCCTCACGCTTGTCATCGAGCACGCGCAAAGGGTTGATCTCCGCGCGGCGGCGAGTCTCCTCATCGAGGGGCAGCTTGAACAAGAACTCCTGCAACTTCTCGCGGTACTGAGGCCGGCAGGTGTGGTCGCCGAGGCTGGTGAGCTCCAGGCGGAAACCTTTGAGCCCGATGGAGCGGAAGCAGCGGTCTGCGAGGGCGATCACCTCGGCGTCCAAGGCGGGGTCATCCACTCCAATCGCTTCAACACCCACTTGCTGGAGCTGGCGGTAGCGGCCTGCCTGGGGGCGCTCGTAGCGGAAGAATGGGCCGTAGTAGTTGAGCTTCACCGGCAGTTGCCCGCGGTCCAGGTTGTGTTCGATCACCGCACGCATCACGCCAGCCGTACCCTCTGGGCGCAGCGTGGCCGAACGCCCGCCGCGATCCTCAAAGGTGTACATTTCCTTGCTCACCACGTCCGTGGACTCCCCCACACCGCGAGCAAACAGGGCGGTCTCCTCAAAGACAGGCAGCTCAATGTGCTCGTAGCCCGCAAGCCGGGCCTGATGGGCGAACGCATCGCGGACAGCAATGAACTCTGCAGATACCGGTGGGATGTAGTCTGGCACGCCCTTGGGTGCGGAAATCTTGTCTTTGCTCACGATCACCCACCTTAATCGTTAGCCCCGCTACTAATCCACACCCGCGGCCTGCGTGTACATCAGCGCAAGCCGTTGAGGAAGGGGTTACTGCGCCGCTCCGCCCGAATGCTCGTTGCCCCACCGTGCCCTGGCAGCACCTGCAGTGCATCGTTGAGAGGCAAAACGACGTTCACAAGGCTGCTGTGCATCGCTGCTGGGCTGGAGTGCGGCAGGTCCGTGCGTCCGATGGAACCAGCAAAGAGCACGTCTCCGGAAAAGACCACCTCTTGCCCCACAAACAGCACCGAGCCTGGGGAATGCCCTGGGGCATGCGCAACAGTGAAGGTATGACCGGCGATCGCTACCTCTTGGCCGTGGTTCAACAAGCGCAAGTCCTGGGCCTGGGGCAGTTCCTGTGCATCGAACAGGACTTTCGCCTGTTCGCTAATGCCGTCACCCCCAGCCAGCATGAAGGCATCCTCCTCATGGATCCACAACGGCACACGCCACTTGTTCGCCAGCGCTGCGGCGTCCCTGGTGTGGTCGATGTGCCCGTGGGTGAGCAGGACCTGCCCAAGCTCTACGCCTTGTTCTTCCAGGAGTTGCTCAACTCTTCCGAGGGCGTGCATGCCTGGGTCAATCACCGTTGCTTTGGGCAACGTGCTGGTGCCGGCTTTCGCGGCATCAGCACTCACCACATAGCAATTGGTCTGGTAAGGCCCGGCCGCGAAACCCGAGATGTTCAACTGCAGCGCCATGGTTAGCGCAGCGCCTCAATTGCGGCGTCGTAATCTGGCTCCTGAGTGATCTCTTCCACCAGTTCAACGTGAGTGATCGTACCGTCGGCATCAGCCACAATCACGGCGCGGGCCAACAGACCCTTCAGTGGGGAGCCCTCGAGGTCCAAGCCGTAGTCCTGCCCAAAGCTGGAGCGGAATGCGGAAGCGGTGACCACATTCTCAATTCCCTCAGCGGCGCAGAAACGCCCCAGCGCAAACGGCAGGTCCTTAGAGACGCCCAGGACTTTGGTGTTCTCCAGGGATGCGGCGAGCTTGTTGAACTCGCGCACACTTGCGGCGCATACGCCGGTGTCAATGCTTGGGAAAATGTTGAGCACCAAACGAGAGCCCGCAAAATCTACTTGCGCCACGGTGCCGAGGTCCTGACCTACCAGGTCGAATGCCGGAAGTACGTCACCTACCTTTGGCAGCTCGCCGGAGGTGGAAACTTCTTCGCCTTTGAAATGTGTGTTAGCCATGGTCCAAGCCTAGGAGCTTTGTGCGTGATGCGCCACACTTTTGCTCAGGATTCTGCGGAGGATTGTAACGGCTCGATCAGGGTTTCCCAGCTTTGGTGGGTTAAGATGGCGCTTTGATACTTGACCACTTTGATTCATGGGAGACGCATCTTGAGCGCAAACAGTGAGCGCCTCGAAGAAGGCCTGCGCGATCTTGACAAGCAAATCAAATCGCGTGATCGCGCAGAAAAAACCAAGCCGCTCGGAGTGATCGCGGCAGCAGCCGTGGCCATCTTGGCAATCGTAGGTGGCATCTACTACGCCACCACCTACACCAATAACGATGAGCAAACCCAAGCTGCAGAGACCGCCGCGGAATCCACCGCGGCTACCCCCGAATACCAGCCGCTGGCGCTTACCCGTGAAACCCCACTGGCAAACACGGTGACCTGTGAATACACCGCAACCGAGGAGGAAACCGGCGGCGACGCACCCGATCTGCCATCCACCTCAAACATCTCAACCTCCGGCACCGTAGATATCACCCTGGAGACTTCCCAGGGCACCATCGGCATGGAGCTGGACCGCAGCGTCTCCCCCTGTACTGTCAACGCTATTGAGTCCCTAGTGGAACAGGGCTACTACGATGACACCGTGTGCCACCGCCTCACCACCTCCGGCATCTACGTACTGCAGTGCGGTGACCCAACCGGCACCGGCTCGGGCGGCCCAGGCTTCCAGTTTGCAAATGAGTACCCAACTGATGAGGCAACGGACACCAACACCCCTGTGATCTACAGCCGCGGCACCATCGCTATGGCGAACGCGGGCGCGGACACCAACGGATCCCAGTTCTTCCTGAACTACCAGGACTCCCCGCTCCCGCCGAACTACACCTATTTCGGTCAAATCGATGAGGAGGGCCTGGCTACCCTCGACGCCATCGCGGCCGCAGGCGCGGAAGGCGGCGCTACCGACGGCGCACCCGCCGAGGAAGTGCGCATTGAAAGCGCAACCGTAGCAAGCTAAGAACAACACTAGGCGGTGCCCCACTAAGGGGCACCGCCTTTTGCTTTGCTCGTTCTCAAGCACCCGGCATCTTCGGGTGGGATTATCCGCCGCTGGTCACACGGTAGACGTCAAACACCCCTTCAATGTTGCGCAGTTGGGTCATGAGAGAGCCCAGTTGTTTGGTGTCAGATACGGAGAAGGTAAACCGTACGGTTGCAACGTGATCGTCGGAAGTGTGTGAGTTCATGGCCACCACCTGCACGCGCTGCTCATTGACCACCCTGGTGAGTTCCATGAGCAGGCCGTCGCGGTCGAGTGCCTCGAGCTGCAGCGTGGCGGCGAATGCGCTACCCGTGCCTTCTGCGGCCCAGGCAACCTGGATGAGGCGCGCGGGCTCTTGCTTTAGCTTTTCCGAGTTGGTGCAGTCCGTGCGGTGGACCGAGACGCCGCCGCCGCGGGTGACAAACCCAAAGATCTCATCCCCAGGCACAGGCATACAGCACTTGGCCAGTTTTGCCATGACGTCTGGGCTGCCCTCCACCAAAATCCCGTTGGAATCAGAGGTCAAGGCTTTCTTGTTGACCAACTCGCTGAATGGAGTGCGGGAAACCAGGGTGTCTTCGGCTTCGTCAGCATCACCGAAGGCAGCCATGAGGCGCGAGGCAACGTGGTGGGCAGACACCGAACCGGAGCCAATGGCGGTGTAGAGCGCATCGATGTCTGGGTAGTGCAGCTCGGTTGCCACGGCCTTCATGGACTGCGCCGTGAACAGCCTGTGCATGGGCAACCCGCCGCGCTGCACCTCAGCGGCCAGGGCATCGCGGCCCGCCTCCAAGTATTCCTCGCGGCGCTCCTTGGCAAACCATTGGCGGATTTTCGCCTTTGCGCGCGGGGACACCACGAAGTCCTGCCAGTCGCGGCTTGGGCCCGCGTTGGGGTCTTTGGAGGTGAAGATCTCCACCTTGTCCCCAGACTTCAACTTGGATTCCAGGGCAACGAGCTTGCCGTTTACCTTCGCGCCGATACAGCGGTGGCCCACCTCGGTGTGCACGGCGTAGGCGAAGTCCAATGGGGTGGCATCCACGGGCAGATTCACTACGTCACCCTTCGGGGTGAACACAAAGATCTGCTGGGAGGTGAGGTCATAGCGCAGAGAGTCGAGGAACTCGTTCGGATCAGCAGCTTCCTTCTGCCAGTCCAGCAGTTGGCGCATCCACGCCATCTGGTCTACTTCAGCCTGCTCAGAACCATGGTTGCCCTTGGTTTCCTTGTAGCGCCAGTGCGCCGCGATGCCAAACTCCGCGTTGTAGTGCATCTCATGGGTACGCACCTGGACTTCCAGCGGCTTGCCGGCGTCCCCCATCACCGTGGTGTGCAAAGACTGATACACGCCGAACTTTGGGGCGGAAATGTAGTCCTTGAAGCGGCCAGGCATCGCATTGAACATGGAGTGCACAACGCCGATCGCAGCGTAACAGTTATTCACATTGTCCACCAGGATGCGGATTCCCACCAGGTCAAAGATCTCATCAAAGTCTTTGCCGCGCACGATCATCTTTTGGTAGATGGACCAGTAATGCTTTGGGCGGCCCATGACGTCGGCTTCAATGTGGTTTTCTTTCAGCGCCGCCTGAAGCTGCGAGGTGATTTCTTTGAGGTAGCGGTCCCTGGAAGGCGCGCGGTCTGCAACAAGGCGCACCACTTCCTCGTACTTCTTTGGGTAGAGGATGGCAAAGGAGAGATCCTCCAGCTCCCACTTCACGTTTGCCATACCCAGGCGGTGTGCCAGCGGCGCGATAACCTCCAGCGTCTGGCGAGCCTTCTTGGCCTGCTTCTCTGGCGGGAGGAAACGCATGGTGCGCATGTTGTGCAGGCGGTCTGCAACCTTGATCACCAAAACCCGGGGATCCTGGGCCATGGCCACGATCATCTTGCGGATCGTCTCCGCCTCAGCCGCAGCACCGAGCGCCACTTTGTCCAGCTTGGTTACACCGTCCACCAGGCGGGCAACCTCCGCGCCGAAGTCCTCGGTGAGGTCATCCAGCGAGTATTCGGTGTCCTCCACCGTGTCGTGCAGCAGCGCGGCTACCAACGTGGTGGTGTCCATGCCGATCTCCGCAGCGATGGTTGCCACGGCCAGCGGGTGGGTGATGTACGGCTCCCCAGATTTCCGGAACACACCCTCATGAAGGCGCTCTGCGGTGGCGTATGCGCGGGACAACAACTCAGCGCTCGCCTTGGGGTGAAACTCCCGGTGGATGCTGAGCAGCGGTTCGAGCACGGGGTCAATGCGTACCCGGCTGCCGGTCAGGCTGCGCGCAAGCCTTGCAGACATGCTCAACACAGAATTGCTCTGCTTTGCTGGACGCTTCTCACCAGTCATTTCTTGGCCTTCCCTCGCTATCCCTCACACCAGTGTGGAGTGTGCCCAACCGCGCACCACTGTTTTACTGTTGCTGATTGACCACCACGAGCGGGATCCCCTCAAGGTTTTCCCGCCCACCGAGGCCTTTGACCTCCAGCACCACGGCGCAGGCCACAACTTCACCGCCACACGCGTCAATAAGCTGGCGCGCAGCATTCAACGTACCGCCAGTAGCCAGCACATCATCAACGAGCACCACACGCTTACCTTGCAACTCCAGGCCTTCGGCAGGCAGTTCGAGCGCGGCGCTGCCATACTCCAGGTCATACTCCTGCGTGTGCACAGGCGGCGGCAGCTTCCCCTTCTTGCGAATCGCAAGGATTCCAGTGTCACAGCAGTACGCCACCGCGGAGCCCAGCAAAAATCCGCGCGCATCCAGACCACCGATCAAGTCCGGGGAGTAGGGCTCTAACGACGCGCACAGCGCATCCACCACGAGACGAAACGCGGCGGGGTCCGCGAGCACGGGGGTGAGGTCCTCAAAAACCACACCTGCCTCCGGAAAGTCAGGGACGAATCGCGTGCGTGCAGCGATTGCTTCCTGTGCGCTCTGGTACATCCTTGGCCTACTCACTTTCTGTTGCGTCACGCCAGCGGCCCATGTTCCAACCGATGCCGGAAAGATCTGTATTACTCACAACGTTACCTACGGCGCGGTGCGTCACATAGACACGGGGCTGGGCAGCCAGTGGGATGGTGTTCACTCGCTGCCAGGAATCCCGCTCTGCATTTCGCGCGGCTTCCAAGTTTGTGCTGGGAGTAGCAATTTCTGGGAATTCTGCCATAGGGTCAATCGCCTGCAAAATCGCATCTGCGCTGCCCTCAGCATAGGTTTCGTACCCCCATTCGGAGATGTACGTGCGGCTCAAATCACCAAAGGTGTGGGCTTGCTCAGAAACGTCCACCACCGTGATTCCCGCCTGCTCGCAGGACACCCGGATCGCCTCCACCATGGCTGCCTTGCGTGCGTCGGGAGCCTCATAGCCGATCCTCACGGTTTGCCCCGCGAGACCCCTGGCGTAGTCCATGTTTGTATGGCGGTGCGGCTCGATGATGTCACCCATTTGTGCCACCGCTGGATCGCCGCTGCGCACCGTGCGGGCGAAAAGGGGCTCCACCTCGACGCCCGAAATGCGGGAGGATTCCGCGGCCACAGTGGGTTGGTCAACACATGCGGCGAACTGCCGGCGCGCCTCCTCGTCATAAAACAGCCCGGATGACCCGAGAACTAACTGCTCGGTGAGGATGCCGGAGATGAGCTCAACGGCAAAAGGATTCTCTGGATTATCTCGGTCCAACCAAGAAAGGTCCACCGCGGATTCCGTATCCACCACCCGCAGGTCACCGGACTCGCGCAGCGCCTTCAAGTCTGCCGTGCGAGGCCACATTTCGACGTGGCTCAGAGGTGCCGCACCGCCGTTGAAAAAGTCATTCCTTTCCAACACCACTTCACCCTGCTCCCCCACGGACACAACCTTGAACGGGCCGTAGGAAACTTGAAGTTGCGGGTCAAAGGAAGCCAGGTTGAAGCCCTCGCGCCACACCTGAGCGATTGGCTCGAGCATGGCTTCATCACCGGACTTCAGCGTGGTGTTGAGCTCTTCCAAGCTCATCCCGAGCTTGGCCGCCACAGCGTGCGTAGGCAGCAGCACACCAGGGCCGAACAGTTGGCGCCAGCGCTCACCGAAACCAGGTTTGAAGGTAACGGTAGCGGTACGCGTGCCCGCTGGACATTCCACGCGGCTGATCTGTTCCATCATGGGCAAGTGGGCATCAAACAACTGCGGATGCTTCCCTGCGGTGACCGCCAAGAGAAAAGAATCGCAGGTCACTGGCTGACCATCGGAGTATTTGGCCTCAGGGTTGATGCGATAGACCACCTGCGGCTCGCTTGCGGGAAGCACGCTGGTTTCCGCTAAGTCAGTGTTGGGGATCAACTGCCCTTTGGGTCCCAACACATAGGTCCCTGGGTACAAGCGTCCGGCGATTACCTGGGCGTTACTCGCTGACCCCTCATTGGTGCCCGCGTTGGTGGTGCTGAGGGCGCTATCGCTGACGTAGGTGAAGTGGTCCGTCTTTTGTGCTTGCTCCTGTTGGGAGCCCATCCCACAAGCAGTTGCAAACACGCCCACCGCCACCGTGACGGCGCATAGCGCATGAGCGCGCTTCTTCCCATGGGTAAAGGGCAACACTACCTCCAGTGGTTTAGCGAGACAGGCAGAAACACGGTGCGGGGATACCGCACACAGCCTGCAGAAATTATAAGCCGCCATTAAGAAAAAGCCCCAATCCCAAGAGTAAGGATCGGGGCAACAGCTCCGGCTGAGCTGTGAACCGGTTCTAGGACCGGCTCTAGAACCGCGCGGCCTAAGATGGACGGTCAGGCCGCCAGGATGCGCCGGCAGTCTCTCCGGTTGAGTTCACCGTGCGGGTGGCAGGCGAAACCACAGAACGCTTCACCGTTTGGGCTTCGGTTTCCTGCGCAGGCTGTGCCTCCCCAGCAAGCGCCGCCGCAACCTTTGCATTGTGCTCACGGGTTTCCTTGGTGCGGTTCTTCAAGCTGACCAGCATTGGGGTGGCCAACAGCACGGAAGACAATGTGCCTTCGATCACGCCGATGAGCTGGATCACCGCGAGGTCCTTCAGCGTACCCACCCCCATGAGCCACACCGCGATCACCATGAGAGCCAAGATTGGCAAGGCGGAGATCACGGTAGTGGAGATGGAACGCATCACGGTCTGGTTTACCGCAAGGTTGGCATGTTGGGCATAGGTTGTTCTGAGATTGCCCAAATAGCCCGCGGTGTTTTCGCGGACCTTATCAAACACAATCACTGTGTCATAGAGGGAGAAGGCCAGAACCGTGAGCAGACCGATCACGGTAGCTGGGGTGACCTCAAGGCCAAAGATGGCGTAGATTCCGCCGATGACCACGATGTCCACCACCAACGCAGCAATTGCCGCTACGGCCATTTCTCGCTCGAGGCGCACCGTAATGTAGACGAAAACCGCCGCCAGGAAGACGGCCATGGAAATCAGCATGCGCTGAGTAATGGTGGAACCCCAGGACTCTGACACAGTTGAATCACCCACGGCGTCTGGGCTTGGCTCCCCATTGACGTCGAGTGGCTGGTACTCCTCGTAGAGCGCTTGCCGGGCCTGGGCGATCTGATCTTCGCTCAATCGCTCAGAGTTGATTTCCAGCACTCGGGTATCGCCGGAACCCACAATCTGCACCTGCTCGGGGACCACACCGGTTGCTTCTTCAAAGGTTTGGGCAACCGCTGTGGTTTCCAGATTTGCAGCGGGCATGTTCAGCTTGGTACCACCCACAAAATCGATGCCCAGCGTGAAGCCTCGAATCACAATACCCAGGATGCACACCGCCATGATTGCGGCGGTAGCCCAGTACCAGGTGCGGCGGCGAGATACGAAGTCAATGCCACCGGCACCGGTGTAGAGATTTTCCAGAAAACCTTTCTTGCTCATTGCGTTACTCCTAGTTTTCTGTGCTTACGTTGGTGCTTACGATGGTTGCTGGGTGTGCGTTGCTTGGTGCGCTGGTTGTAGCTGCCGCAGCGGCAGCTACCTCGCGCGCTGCCCGGCGCTCCTGAGCCAGTTTGAACACTCGACCCATACCATTTGCGCTTGGCTTTGCAGTCCATGGCTTCCTGGAGGCGAGCACCACCAGTGGTGCGGTGACCAAGAAGGTCACAACAAGGTCAAAAACGGTGGTGATGCCCAGGGTGAAAGCAAATCCCTTGACGTCACCAACCGCGAGGAAGTAGATGATCACTGCACCAATCAGGGTGACAGCGTTACCGGTGACAATGGTTTGCTTTGCGCGATCCCATCCACGCGGCACCGCCGAACGGAAGGTCCTGCCGTCACGCACTTCATCCTTGATGCGTTCGTAGAGCACCACGAAGGAGTCTGCGGTGGTACCAATACCGATGATCAAACCAGCGATACCCGCGAGGTCTAGCGAGTAGCCAATCGCGCGGCCAAGCAGCACAATCATGCCGTACACCAGCGCGAAGGAGAGCACCAGGGACACGAGCGAGATCACGCCGAAGAAGCGGTAGTTCACCAGAGAGAACACGGCTACCAAGATGAAGCCCACCAGGCCGGCGATGAGGCCCGCTTCCAGGGAGGCGATACCCAGGGAGGCGGGAACCGTGGTGGTGGTACCACCGGACTCGCCATTTTCACCAGCAAAGCTGAGTGGCAGTGCACCGTACTTCAGGTTATTTGCCAGCTCTTGGGCCTCAGTTTGGGTGAAGTCACCCGTGATCGAGGTTGCCGAACCAACCGGGGTTGCCGCCTGAATGACAGGCGCGGAGATCACCTGAGAGTCGAGGGTGATCGCAATCTGCTGCCCCAGGTAGGTGGTGGTGAGGTCTGCCCAGGTGGCTGCTCCTTGGTCTCCGCCGTCAGACTTGAAAGAGAAGCTAATCTCCATCTGGCCGGTGGTTGGGTTGAGGCCACCGGTGATCGGGCGGTTGGAATCAATTTCATTGCCAGTCAATCGGGTGCCGTTTTCCTCATCGGTTTGGCCAAGCAGCAGCGGCGCTGGGGCAAGCACATAGCTCTGCCCCATCGAAGGGTCACAGGTGACCAGCGGCAGGCGAGGATCATCGGTACCCTGCAATGGGTCGGGTTGATCGGAAGTGCACTGCATCAGCGATGTGGCTGCGATCTGGGTGGTGCCGTCGGTAGACTGCCGATCTTCCTTGAGCACCTCCAAGCGTTTGGTGCGCAGTTCCTCAGCCTCAATGGAGTTGCGTGGTTCCGTGGGAGCCTTGGCACTGACGGTTGGGGCTTCGTCGGTGGTGCCGTTTGCCGAATTGAGCTGGGTGGTGGTGAGGGTGAGGGCGGCGTTGGCCTCGTCGGGCGTCAGAGCGCCCACCTCAACCCAGCGGTTTGCCATGGATTCCAGCTCATCCATGAGGTTGGTGAGGTCAGCCTGCCCGGGAGCGGAAACCGGACGGAAGAGCAACTGGGAAGTTTGGCCGAGCGATCGGGCCTGAGAAGTATCTTCACCTGGGACGGTGATCACCAGCGTGTTGCCGTCTACCACCACATCAGCGCCAGAGACGCCCATACCGTTGACACGGTTCTCCAGGATCAGGCGGGCTTGCGCGAGCTGCTCCTCAGTTGGGTTCTGCCCCTGGGGAACGAGCGTCACCCTTGTGCCACCTTGGAGATCAATACCCAGGCGCGGGGTGAGACTGCGGTCACCAGTGAGCAAGACGAGCGCATACACCAGCGCCAGAATGGCAAAAAACAGGGCTAATGCCCTCTTTGGCCAGCCCTTCCACTGTGAACTCGCATTCTTCGGCTTCGAAGACAATGCAGTTTCTCCTTACGAATGAACAACATGTCCCGCAGGGAAATCCTGCAGGGATGTACCCGCGCCACAAGCGCTACTGACACTCCTTGCACCATTGCAAGGCGGCGCGGAAAAACACACAAAAGCACATGGTACGGCATGAAGCTCAAAGCTCGTGAACTCACACAGTCTTCATGACGCCTGCACTCTTGCTACTTTTGCTCAGCCCAGTGAAAAGGAGTCTGGTGAAAAGCCATCACCGGACAGGAGTGCAAAGGAAGTGGGCAACAAAAAGCACGCCACCATGTGCACGGTGGCGTGCTGATTTGTGAGCACCCAAGGCTGAGCCGAGCATAATACTAGGCCCAGAGGTTTAGGTTACGGCTGATCGTTGTTTTCTGGATGGCGGTCTTCCACTGACTGTACAGCTTCCGATTCCGGCACAGCACCATTGGCGCGTGAAAGGTTTTGTACCACTGCGAACTTCTCCCAGGTGGAGACCACTCCGGGCGAAATCTCCAAAGTAACGGTTTCCCCAGTGACCGCCAGTACGGTTGCGTGCAGGCCAGCGGTGGTCACAATCTTGTCGCCTGGGGCCACGCTTTCTTGGATGGCACGAATCTCATCGAGGCGGCGCTTCTGGCGGCGCTGCAGCAAGAAGGAGGGCAAGACCAACACGGCAAGCAGGATGACGAGCAAAAAGATACTTTCCATAGCTCACCAGTGTGCCAGTTAAGGCGTGAAGCCGCATCCGCCGCCTAGATCAACGTACCGATGGTCCCTTCCGGCGGCCTGAGCCCCAGGTGCTCCCAGGCGGCGGCCGTGGCAACGCGCCCACGGTGAGTGCGGGCAATCATCCCAGCGCGCACGAGGTACGGCTCGCACACTTCAGCCACAGTGGAAGGCTCCTCCCCCACGGCAACGGCCAAGGTGTTCACACCAACGGGTCCGCCACCGTGGCCTTTAATGAGTACTTCCAAAACCGCCCGGTCAAGACGATCCAGGCCCATCTCATCCACATCGAACACCACGAGCGCCGCCCGGGCAGCACCGAGGTCAATGTGGCCGCCGCCGTGAACTTCAGCAAAGTCGCGCACGCGGCGCAGCAACCGGTTAGCAATACGCGGTGTGCCACGGGAGCGTGAAGCAATTTCCACGGCAGCATCAGGGTCAATACTCACACCCAAAATCCGGGCGGCACGGCTGACCACCTCCGTGAGATCCTCGGTGTTGTAGAACTCCATCTGTGCAGTAAAACCAAATCGGTCACGCAGGGGGCCGGTGAGCATGCCCGAACGGGTGGTCGCACCTACCAGGGTAAACGGCGCCAACTCCAGCGGAATTGAGGTGGCACCGGGGCCCTTTCCGACGATCACATCAATGCGAAAATCCTCCATCGCCATATAGAGCATTTCCTCCGCCGGCCTGGACATCCGGTGGATCTCATCAATGAACAGCACGTCGCCTTCCATGAGATTGGAAAGCATAGCCGCAAGATCACCCGCACGCTCCAGCGCCGGGCCCGAAGTCATGCGCAAACTCGTGCCCAGCTCATAGGCGATAATCATCGCGAGCGTAGTCTTCCCCAGACCCGGAGGCCCCGAGAGCAACACATGGTCTGGCGTCACACCACGCTGCTTCGCCCCGGCGAGCACCAGGTTGAGCTGATCACGGACCTTCGGCTGCCCTATGAACTCCTCCAGGCTACGCGGGCGCAGCGTGGTCTCCGCATCCTGGTCTGGCGGCTGTAGGTTCGGGGAAATAGCATCGTTTTGGCCCAAAGGCGTGCCCTGACCGGTACCAGCACCGCCACCACTTTGGCCACCACTTTGGCCACGCAGGTGCTCAGGCAGGCGGAACTCAGTTTTTTCTACGTTGCTCAACGCTGCCTCCTGTATGGCTCAAACAATTCCGCTTCCGCGAACATGCACACCAGCTTACTTCCCGGAGCCCAGCACGCTGAGCGTTGCGCGCAGCGCGGCTGAAGTATTCAAATCTGGCTGCTCCGCCAACACTCCCTCAAGCGCCGGAACCGCCACCTTTTCAGCAAACCCGAGCCCAACCAGGGCCTCCAGCACCTGCGCGTGCACCAGCGGAGAACCGGGACCAGCCACCGCAGCGCCCCGGGGAGCGCTTTGGGGGGTGCTTGGCTCGGCCGCATACTGTGCAACCTTGTCTTTCAGATCAACAATCATGCGCTCAGCGGTACGCTTTCCCACACCCGGCACTCGCTGCAGCGCCTTCGCGTCACCAGCGGCGATCAAGGAGGCAATGTCTTCCGTGCTGTACACCGCCTGGGTGGCAAGGGCCAGGCGAGGGCCGAGCCCTGAAACGGTTTGCAGCAGACTGAACATTGACCGGGTAGCAGCATCCAGGAACCCAAACAAGGTTTGGGAATCTTCGCGGACCACCATGGTGGTGAGCACAAATGCCTCTTCGCCCCGCTGCAGCCGTGCAAGGGTATTTGGCGATGCCAGCACCTCGTACCCCACCCCATTACATTCAATGACTGTGTGGTCCAAGGCGATGTCCTGTACCGTTCCGCGCAGGGAGACGATCATGTCAATTCCATTTCTTCTCGGGTCAAATATCGGGTTCTAGCTCTGGCTACGAGCCGGTGTTCCACGTTTGGGAGTGGAGTTTGCGCTGTTCTTTCTCTGCGGCCAAGAGTTGCTGTTTGGCTTTGCCGAGCTTGCCCTGTTGGCGTTGCGCCTGATCGTGGGCAATCTTTTGGGTGTGGATGAGTGGGGCTCGCCAGCAGTGGCACACGGCGAGCGCGAGGGCGTCGGCAGCATCCGCCGGCTTCGGCGGGGAGCCAAGGCCCAAGATTCTGGTGATCATGGCGGTCATTTGCTTCTTGTCCGCCCGCCCGTTGCCGGAGATCGCCTTCTTCACTTCACTCGGCGTATACATGTGCACCGGGATTCCCCGCTGTGCGGCTGCGAGCACCAGCACGCCCACGCCGTGGGCGGTATGCATCACGGTGGAAACGTTGCCGCGCTCGAAAATACGCTCGATGGCCACCACGTCCGGGCGATATTCATCCATCCAATCATTCACCGCATTGGAAAGGTCCAACAGCCTGTCCGGCAGGTCACCGCCCACTTCGGTACGCACCACTCCCACCGCCACGGGGATCACTTGGCGGCCCCGTCCTGCCTGCACAACGGAAAGGCCGCAACGCGTGAGGCCTGGGTCTATCCCCATGACCCGCAGCCCTTGAATATTCATTGCGACCCTTTCTGCGTGTGCCTCAGTTGCGGCGCATCACCAACACAACTTAGCACAAATATGCGAATTTCTGGGCAAAGCGTAGGTGCCTACCCCAAGTTTCGCAACACGGGGCAGGCACCTAGGCTCAAACCAGAGCTCGGGCTAAGAAATTAGTCCTCAAGCTGCGCCAGCACGTCCTCACTAAGGTCCATGTTCGTGTAGACGTTTTGCACATCATCGGAATCTTCAAGGGCATCGATGAGGCGGAAAATCTTGCGGGCACCGTCAGCATCCAGCGGCACCAGCACGTCAGCACGGAAGTCGGACTCAGCCTCCTCAACCTCAATGCCGGCATCGGCCAGAGCTTCCTTGATCGCAGGCATGTCACCAGGCGCGGAGAGGATTTCAAAGACCTCTCCCACCTGGACTACTTCCTCAGCCCCGGCGTCGAGGACCGCAAGGAGGAGGTCATCTTCACTCAGATCCCCCTGCTGCACAGTTACCACGCCGCGGCGGTTAAACATGTAGCTCACGGCACCGGACTCGGCCATGTTGCCGCCATTTTTTGACATGGCGGTGCGTACTTCGGTGGCAGCTCGGTTGCGGTTGTCGGTGAGACATTCAATCAGCACTGCAACGCCGTTGGGGCCGTAGCCCTCGTACATAATGGTCTGCCAGTCAGCGCCGCCGGCTTCCTCGCCGGAGCCGCGCTTGCGGGCGCGCTCAATGTTGTCATTGGGCACGGAGGCCTTCTTGGCCTTGCGGATCATATCGTCCAAGGTTGGGTTAGCCGCTGGGTCACCACCGCCGGTCCGTGCCGCAACCTCGATGTTCTTGATCAGCTTGGCAAATTCCTTGCCACGCTTTGCATCGTTTGCGGCCTTCTTATGCTTGGTGGTTGCCCATTTAGAGTGGCCTGACATAGCGTTCCTTGTCTCCCTTATCCTTGATGCGCAGCGACGTGCAGCCGGACACTGCACGTTTCGCTACATTTCGCTGTGGCGATTATACGCGATCCACACCGAACCCCATTACTTGGGTTCATTGAAGAACCGTGTGAGCCCTTCTTGCGTGACCACCGCTACCAGCTCGCCGGCATGGTTGAATACTTGCCCCTGGGTCAGGGCACGCCCATGTGCGGCAGAGGGGGAAACCTGGTCATAGAGCAACCATTCGTCGGCGCGGAATGGGCGCAGGAACCAAATCGCGTGGTCCAATGAGGCCATCTGGACCTTTGCCTTGGGATGCCGCGCAATGGCGGAGTGGAGCAACGTCATGTCAGACATGTATGTGAGCGTGCACATGTGGAAGTTTTCATCGTCCGGCAGCGCGTTTTTTGCTTTGAACCACACGAGCTGCCGAGTTGGTGGCGTCGTTTCTGCTCCTTGGTCCTCAAGCTGCGCGACCCGCAGGTCAAAGTTTGTCCATTCCCCGAGCAGCGCGCGCTGGCCTGGGGTGAGTCCCTCCGCCGGTGGGAGTGAATCCGGGTCGGCCACGTTGGGCATTTGGTCGGAGTGGACAATGCCTTCATCACCGCGGATGTGGAAGCTCGCGTGCATGTTGAAGATGACCTTGCCGTCCTGAATGCCCGCGACTTGGCACACGCTGAAGCTGCGGCCTTCGCGCAACGTCTCTACTTCAAAAATGGTCGGCTGCTTGGGATTTCCTGGGCGTAGGAAGTAGGAGTGCAGCGAGTGCAGCTTGTAGGCGGGATCCGCGGACCGCGTGGCGGCTACCAATGCCTGGGCGGCCACCTGGCCACCGAACGTCCTGGTAAACAGGGAAGGCACCACGGGACCGCGGTAGAGGTTGCGGTCAATGGTTTCCAGGTCCAAAACCTTTTCAATCCCGTTCTCAAAGCCGCCCTCGGGCACCTTCGGCCGGGGTTCGGCAGTGCGCTTCTGTTCGCGGTCCTCGAGTTGCGCCATCACAGTCCACCTTCCTTCTCTCACCTGCGTGCGATGTTACAGAAACCGCGTGCCAACCGCCGGATTGAGTACACATCGCTATGATTTTTGCGTGCGCAACTCCTCATCCGCGGCCATCACCCCATCCGCGAGCAAACCCCGCCCCCCTCTGCTGGGTCGCACCTGGCTACAGTGGCTGGCCTGGGTGTTGGCCAGGGCTGTGTTGGGCTTTGTCACCACACTAAACCTCATGCCGCTCGGGGACGTGAAGTACTATTTCACCAACCTGAACAGCTCCGATCCCGCTGCCCTGCGCGAATATCCCCTCACCGGCCTACTTCCGGCGATGACAGCCAATGCGTTCGCCGGTCAGAATGAAGAACACTTCATCGCAGCGTTCATTGGGTTAGTGCTGCTTTTCGACGCCGTGTTTCTCCGCTCACTGCAGTACGGCAAGCGCGGCGGGGTTCCGACGTTGGCTGCCTGCTGGTTCTGGATAGTTTTCCCACCGCTGCTGGCACACCTGCACATTCTTCGCCTGGATAGTTTCACCGCGGTGGTGGTGGGTTGGGCTGCAATGGCGTTGTTCCGTTTTCCCGCGCTGGCGTCAACATTGCTCGCTTTTGCCACCACAATGAAACTTTGGCCCGGTGTGTTGGGTGTGGGGCTGGTGCGAGGCTGGCGGAACTCCACAACATGGGTGTCGGTAGGCACGTTCGCGGCAACGCTGCTTGCGCTGTGCGCGAGCATCTGGGTGTTCTTTGGCGCTGATCGGGTACTTTCCCCGCTGGATTACCAAGGTGACCGCGGCCTGCAAATTGAGTCCGTGGCCGCAAGCCCACTGATGGTGCTGCGCTACTTCCACCCCGAAACCTGGACGGTGAGCTACGCACCTTCCAAGAGCTTTGAGATTTTTGGCCCCCACGTAGATCTGGCGATCACCATCACGGACGCTGCCACGGTGGGCATGCTAGCCTTCGCCATCGGGTGGGCGCTGTGGAGCCTGTTCCGTGGGAATGTTTCCCCTCAAGCCACCCTGGCGCTGTGGATCGCTCTGATTTTCCTGCTGCTGTGCACCAACAAGGTATTTTCCACCCAGTATGTGCTGTGGCTGGGCCCCATCCTGGCAGTGGCGTTGCAAAAAATGCCTCGCAGCAAGGCGCTGAGCACGCTCGTATGGGGCACCATGGTAGTTGCAGTGATGTCTCTGATGGTCTACCCGTTTATGTACGACCAAATATTGAACCCAGAGCTGGGCGGTTCTCTGCTGCAACCGGCGGTGCTGGCAGCACGCAACCTCCTCATCTTCATCCTCACCGTGGTCGCTGTAGCATGGGCGATTCAGGAGGCCAGGCGCGGCACCCGGGTGCCTAAGAAGGACTAGAAGTACTGGATGGGCTAGCAGCGCTGAGCAGTTCAAAATACTCGGGCAAGCTGGCTGTTCCACCGAGGCGCATCACTCGGACCAGGGGCCTCGTCCGAAGCGCGCGGGTATCTGCCACCGCGTCGTTGTAAAAGCGCACCGCAAGGTGCAGGCGGGCTTCGGCGTCCGTGAGTGCCGCTGGCACCTTTTCACCAAGATCCTCGATGGCCTGAGAGATGGGCCACTCCTTCTCCCCGCGCTCAGCAAACGTGGCGTAGCGCAGTTGCACTGCCTGGGCTTTTGCCGCTTGTCCTGCACTGGAAGGAATCAGGGCCGCGCTCAAGGCGGCGCGGCGATCCAATGCGGCCTGGAGGGCCTGGAGGGCGGCGTCGGTACGGATGTGCAGCCTGTTCAGGCGCTGCGCCGTGTTCCAAGCCCAGCCCAAAAACGCCGTGATAAGCACAGCGAGGAGGACTAACAGTGCAGTGCTCATTTACGCTTCTACCTTCTCATCTGCCACAACAGTTTCATACACCCTGGTGATCAGGGTGGCTACTCGCTCCCAGTCGTAGAGCTGCGCGCGAAGCTCCCCCGCGCGTTGCAGATCCGCACGCTTCTGCGGGGAATCGATCAGACTGCGCAACACGCGAGCGAGGTCCTTGGGGTCGCCGTTGCGAAACAGCATGCCGGCGGGTTGCTCCCCTTGGGCGTCGCAGACCGCGGCGAAGGCTTCAAGGTCACTGGCAACCACCGCGCAACCCGCAGCCATCGCTTCCACGAGCACGATCCCAAAGCTTTCCCCGCCGGTGTTCGGCGCAACGTAGATGTCCGCTTGTGCCAGCAGCCTCGCCTTTTCCTCATCACTCACCCGGCCAGCAAAACGCACCTCCACCCCAGGTGAGACTTGGTTCGGCGCCAGCGGAGGTGGCGTACCGCCGCCCATCACCGTGATCGTGGCGGGACGCGCCAAATACCGCAGGGAGTCCAGGAGAATCTGCAGACCTTTTCGGGACTCACCAAGGCGGCCCAAGAAAGCGATCTCCACTGGGCGTTCCTGTGCCGGCGCCGCAGTTCCGACGTCTACCAATGCCTGGCGATACACCTGCGTATCCACGCCGTTGGGGATCAGCACCGGATCCCCGCCAAGTTGTTCCACCTGCCAGCGCCGCGCCATTTCCGATACGGCAATGCCGCCGCGGATCTTCTCCAGCGAGCCGCGAAGTAGAGGCAGAGCTACTTTCAGCAACTTCGATCCGCTACTCGACGCATGGTAGGTGGCAACAATCGGGCCCCGTGCCAGCCTCAAGGCAGCAAGCGAAAAGCTAGGCGAGTTCGGCTCATGGATATGCAGCACATCGAAATCGCCCTGCTGAATAAAGCTGCGCACCCGGCGAAACACCTGGGGCCCAAAGGCGAGTCTTGCGACGGAACCGTTGTACGGAATCGGAATACTTCGCCCGCCTTTTGTGACAAACTCCGGCACCTGGGTCTTGGCCGAACACGGACCAATGACCTGCACCTGATGGCCCCTACGGATCAGGATCTGTGCCAGATCGAGGATGTGGGCTTGTACTCCCCCGGGTTCGTCGAAAGAGTACGGGCACACAATACCGATGCGCATGCGGTCTTATTCCTCTTCTGGTGGTGCTGGCTGGTGACGCGTCACGAGGCTGGTCATTCAGCGTCACGCTTTAGGCCACGAGCGTAGCGGCGTGCGTCAAGATCGGCAATCCACAATGGTTGGAGCATGTGCCAATCCTCGGGGTGAGCTGCAATGTTGCTTTCCATGATGTGGGCCACTTGCCGCATCGCGGATTCCAGCCCATGCTCGCCTTCCGCGGTGGGGACCTGCTCAGAGATGCTAAAGCCCCACCCATCGGGTTCAAACCAGCAGTGCACCACATGCAGGGCCGCACCGGTTTCCTGCGCCAGCTTCACCGCACCAACCGGCATTCGCGCAGTTTCACCAAAAAACTCCACTTCGTGGCCCGAAGCCTTGAGGTCCCGCTCCCCTAGCAGACACACCACCTTGCCTTCACGCAGGCGCTGGCAAAGAACGTCGAATGGTCGCACTACTCCGCCAGTGTGCGGGAGGACTTCAAAGCCCAAGGATTCCCGGAAGTCCACGAATGCTTGGTACAGCCGCTCTGGTTGGAGACGTTCGGCAACGGTGCTAAACGTTCCAAGTTCATGGACCAAGTACACCCCGGCCATATCCCAGTTACCGGAATGAGGAAGCACCAGCACCACCCCTTTGCCCTGGGCAAAAGAATCGCGCAAATGTTGCTCCCCGTGCACCGCCTGGCTGAGCTTGGAAGTGACCCGCGCATACGCCTTGGGGCTGTGCACCATGGACGGCAGGCGGAACGCCTCCAGCCAATACCGTGCATAGGAGCGCATGGAGGCTTGCACCAATGCGTCATTCACTTGATCCGACCCCACCACCCTGGCAAGGTTTTTGCGCAACTGCGGGAGCTTGCGGCCATTGCCGCTTGCCAAGTCTGCACCGAATTGGAAGAGTTTTTCTGCCACAGGTAGCGGGAGGGCACGCACCAGCCGCCAACCCAAAAGGTATGCCTGGGCTGCGAGTTCCTGGCGCAAATGTACGGGCGCACCGAGTGGAAATCTTGCCATGCTCGCTACGCGCTTTCACCGGAGGTGGTTTCCGCGCCGGCGGGTGGTGCGGTTTTTTCTTTGGCCAGCGGAGAATCCGCCGCCATGTGCAGGCGCTGTACCACGGTGAATGCGCTGCCGGCGGCAAGGAGCCAGAGGGCAACGTCGATAGCGTAGGGAACGCCGAAGCCCTGCAGCCCCAGGCCACCGAGGCCCAAGATGAGCCGCTCTGGGCGCTCCACCAAGCCACCAATCATGGTGAATCCGGAGGCCTCGCCGCGGGCTTTTACGTAGGAGATCACTTGTGAGCACACCAGCACCACAAATGACGCGACCACCAAAGCCGGGTGTGCCTGGTAACTGTAGATCAGCCACCAGGTGATTGCGGCAAACAGGGCGCCGTCGGTAAGACGGTCACAGGTTGCGTCAAGCGTTGCACCAAATTTTGTGCCGCCGCCGCGCAGCCGCGCCATGGTGCCATCAATCATGTCAAAGGCGGCGAAGAGCCCGGAAAGAACCGCGGCGGCAACCAGATGGCCGGTGGGGATCAGTACCACTGCAATGGCGATGGTGATGACTGTTCCCACCAAGGTGATCGTGTTCGGCGTGAATCCCACCTTGAGCAGCGCTCGCGCAACCGGCTCCACAACCACTGCAGCGGGCTTTCGCCCGCGCACACTAAGCATGAGCTTCTCCGTTTTGGGCAGCATCGTTGGGGGCGGTCGGGGCCGCTGGAGCTGGGGGGAGGTTGACCCAGGCATCCGCCAGTAGCGCGCGGGTTTCTTTCAATGTCTGTGGGAGCACCTTGGTGCCGTCGATCACCGTCATGAAGTTTGCATCCCCGCTCCACCTGGGCACGATGTGCATGTGCAAGTGCTGCGCAACCGATCCTCCGGAGGCGCGCCCCAAGTTGAAGCCCGCATTGACCGCGTCGGGACGCGAAACCTCCTTGAGTGCCCTGATTGCCCTCTGTGCGAACGCAAGCAGCTCGTGGGACTCCGCTTCGGTGAGCAATTCGAGCTCCGACACCTCGCGGTATGGCACCACGAGCATGTGCCCAGGATTGTAGGGGTACAGGTTGAGCACGCAGTAGACGTGCTCGCCCCTAGCCACGATCAGCGACTCCTCATCGGAATGCTCGGGCAGGGACACAAAGGGATTGCGGCGGGACCCGCCTGGTGAATCCGCGGCGTCTTTGACGATGTACGCCATGCGGTAAGGTGCCCACAGCCGAGTGAGCAAATCGGGCGTACCTACGCCTTGGTCCACATAGGGGCCCGCTTCCGGTTCTCCATGCGAAGCCGTGTTCGGCGATTCCGCACCCATGATCCCAACCTTTCCCTTTAATGACACCTATTGTGGGCTGTATTGCCTTGAGACTTGCCTTTAGGCCAGGGCTTCCTGCACATTCTCTTCCGTTGGCTGCTCATTGTTGCGCTGCGCAACCCACGAGGCAATCAACTCCACAGCCTTGTCCGTAGGGACGCCATTGACCTGGGTGCCATCGAGGAAGCGGAAGCTCACGGCGCCAGCTTCAACGTCGCGCGCGCCGGCGAGCAGCATGAACGGCACCTTGCCGGTGGTGTGATTGCGGATCTTCTTCTGCATGCGGTCATCTGAGGTATCCACCGTTGCACGAATACCCTTTTCGCGCAGCGCCTTGGTGACTTCCTCCAAGTGCGGAATGAAAGCGTCCGCAACGGGAATACCGATCACCTGCTGGGGAGCGAGCCATGCAGGGAACGCACCGGCGTAGTGTTCCAGCAGCACGCCAAAGAAACGCTCGATAGAACCGAACAGGGCACGGTGGATCATGATCGGCTTCTTCTTGGTGCCGTCTGGGGCGGTGTACTCCAGATCAAAGCGCTCCGGCAGGTTGAAATCCAACTGAACCGTAGACATTTGCCAGGTGCGGCCGATGGCGTCACGCGCCTGCACGGAAATCTTCGGCCCATAAAATGCAGCACCCGCAGGATCTGGTACGAGCTCAAGGCCGGAATTGGTTGCAACTCGCTGGAGGATCTCCGTGGAGCGCTCCCAGATCTCATCCGAACCCACGAACTTGTTTGGGTCCTTGGTGGAAAGCTCTAGGTAGAAGTCATCGAGACCGTAGTCCTTGAGCAGGGAAATGATGAACTCCAAGACCGTGGTGAGCTCTGCTTCAAGCTGATCCTCGGTGCAGTAAATGTGCGCGTCATCCTGGGTGAAGCCACGGGCGCGGGTGAGGCCGTGGATCACACCTGACTTTTCGTAGCGGTACACGGTGCCGAACTCGAACAGGCGCAGCGGCAGCTCGCGGTAGGAACGCCCGCGGGACGCGAAGATCAAGTTGTGCATCGGGCAGTTCATTGGCTTGGCGTAATAGTCCTGCGCCGGCTTGGTCACGTTGCCATCTTCATCATGCTCGCCGTCAAGCTGCATTGGGGGGAACATGCCGTCCGCGTAGAAGTCCAGGTGGCCGGACTTTTCAAAGAGATCGCCCTTGGTGATGTGAGGGGTGTTCACAAAGGAGTACCCGGCAGCAATGTGGCGCCGCCTGGAGTGCTCCTCCATTTCAAGACGCACAATGCCGCCGTTGGGGTGGAACACGGGGAAACCAGAGCCGATCTCATCTGGGAAGCTGAACAGGTCCAGCTCCGAGCCGAGGCGTCGGTGATCGCGCTTCTCCGCCTCCGCCAGCATGTGTTGGTATTCATCCAGGGCTTCCTGGGATTCCCACGCGGTGCCGTAGATACGCTGCAGACCGGCCAGGGATTGATCACCCCGCCAGTATGCGGCGGAGGAACGGGTGAGGGCGAATGCTGGGATGTACTTGGTGGTTGGTACGTGGGGGCCGCGGCAGAGGTCGTACCACTCCACTTCACCGGTCCGCGGGTTGAGGTTGTAGTAGCCCGTGAGCTCGCCGGCACCGACCTCGGTGGCTTCGTCGGAGTTGGGATCAACGTTGCCCTTGTCCTGGATGAGCTCAAGCTTGTACGGCTCATTCTTGAGAGCCTCGGCGGCTTCCTCTTGGGAGGCGTAGACGCGGCGCTCAAACTTCTGCCCCTGCTTGATGATCTTCTTCATCCGCTTTTCCAACGTCTTCAGATCTTCTGGGGTGAAGGGTTCTGCTACGTCAAAGTCGTAGTAGAAGCCGTTTTCAATGGCTGGTCCGATACCCAGTTTTGCGCCTGGGAACTCCGCCTGCACAGCCTGCGCGAGAACGTGAGTGCAGGAGTGGCGGATCACAGCGCGGCCTTCCTCGGAGTTTGCTGGCACCGGCGTAACCACGGTATCAACCTCGGGGACAAAGGAAAGGTCCTTGAGGTTGCCCTGCTCGTCTTTAACGCAAACAATGGCCTCTGGGCCCTTGTTTGGCAGTTCTAGCTCACGCATAGCCGCACCGGCAGCGGTTCCTGCTGGGACGGTGAAGGCGGGCAATGGTTGTGCCGTGATGTGTTCTGAAACCATGGAAGGTCGCGCTCCTTTACTGCGCTCATGCGCACCCGTCATACCTGGACGAGTACGCTACGAAAAGTGTGTTTGCCCAGCACCCACCGCAGGATTTGGCGTCGCCGAAAAGCCACGGGGATCAATCCCCTTGCACGCAGCTTTTCGGCGCCAAAAGGCGTAGTGCATGTTCAACTTCCCCACTCTACTTTCCGCACGCCAAGGGCACAAAGCTATGCGCCGCAATCGCGAAGGGCTTGGTCGAGAGTGGCGAGCCAAAAATGCCGGGTCAAATGCGGCGCACCCCGACGCTTTTTCTTCCCACTGGGCCCCTTCCCGTTAGGCCCCTTCCAGTAGGCGCTGCCCCCAGAAGCCATCCTGCCCCTGCGCCTGGCCGACCCCGGGGAATATGGCGTACACGGCAGAGCCCACATGGGTGATCCACTCATTGAGCCGGTCCGATTGGTCCAACCTGCGCTGAATCGGAATAAAGGATGTCCGTGGGTCCTTTTGGAAGCAAGCAAAAAGCAGTCCGGCGTTGCTGAGCTGTTCACTGCCAGGCACGGGCGGCTGGAAATAGTTGTACGCGCGCCGGCGCATCCGCTGTTCCGGCTGGTCACCAGGCGGTGCGGCGAGCGCCATGTGACTGCGGGGATCAATCACCGGCAGGCCATGTTCGTCGCGCGCGTCGAAGTTTGCCTGATCAAACTCATCACTGCCACCAAGGGGCGCGCCGGTGTCCAATGTGCGGCCAACCGCGTTTTCGCGCGACGCACGATCCAGCATCTCCCAGGTGTCCAGGTTCATAGCAATGCGACGCAACACCATGGCGGTTCCGCCGCGTAGCCACTGCGGGCCTTCCTCGGCAATCCAGACCTGCTCGTCGAACTCTCTGTCGCTTCGCGGGTTCACCGTGCCGTCTTTTTGCCCAAACAGATTGCGTGGGGTCTGCCCTGGCTCAAGCACCCCATTGGCGTTCAGGAAGCCCTGCTGCACCCAGGCCACCTGTGCGTAGCTGACACCCGAGCGCACCATGTGCCGGCTGGCAAAAGCCACGTACAGAGGGTCATCACCACAGATTTGCAGCATGAGGTCCGTCTGCCCGTACTCTGCGCTGAGCTGATCCAAGGAAAACTCCGGCAGGTCCGCCAGCCATTCCGGACGTTCCTCCTGTTTCCCAATAATGCTGAAGAAGCGCTGCCCCACTCCGCAGGTGACGGTGAGGTTCGCCGGGGTGCTCACCATCTCCGGCTCCAGGGAGCCCACCGGGTTGCGCCCCTGAGTGAGCTCCCGTGCGTCCTCAGTCCACAGGCGCAGCAAGCGCGTGGCCGCCGCCCGATCCACTCCCGCCCGCAAATTGAGCCCCAGGATCTCGCAATGCGCCTGCGGCGGTGTTGCGATGCCGGCCTGGTGCACGTCGTCAAACGCAACCGTTGCGGTCCCGAGGATGCCCTGCGCACCGCTGCTTCCTGGAGTGCCTTCCGCTTCGGCGCCACTTGGCTGGGTGTCTGCCTGGCACGCCGCGGTTGCTGCGGTGGCAGTCACGGCGGTGGCGGCGAGGAAGGCTCGGCGGGTTACCAGGGCAGGTTGGGAGCTGGTCTGTTCAGGCATGACGCTGGGGTTTCGCGGTGGAGGGTGGTGAGTGGATTAGTGTGCGTATTCTTCGTCACCGGCAGCGACAGTCCGCACGGGCACGTCGGTGAAGCTCACAGAACCGAGTTCGCTCACCTCGAGGGTGATGTCCGCGGTGTCACCAGCGGCAACGGGGGTCACCACGCCCAGCACCATGAAGTGGTCCGAGCCTGGCTCCAGCACCACGGTCTCCCCCGCTGGAATCACCAAGCCGCCCTCTTTCTGCCGCATCTGCCCGTCCACAACCTCGTGGATCTCGTATGCCTGCGCGGGAATCGAGCCACTCAGACCGGTCACGGTGACGTCCTGCTCGGTGTTGTTGGTGAGCTCGCCGAAAATCGCGGTCATGTCTGCATCCGCTGCCATCTCACGGATGTACGCGCCGCTCAGGATCAGTGCGCTCTCGGCATCCTCGGCGGCGCCTAACTCGGCGGATGTTGCCGAGGAAGCGGCGGCGCTGTGCGGCACGGCCGCGGAGGTGGCGGTTTCCACCTTCATCTCGGAGTCGCGCTCGGAGGTTGTGCAGGCCGCCAGCCCCAACGAGGCCAGCGCAATCGCGCCCGAGGTGAGCAGGTACTTCTTAACGTTGTTGTTCAGCATGTCTCTTCCTTGACTTAAAGATGGAGGTTAAAGGCTTAGAGCTTGGGGCGGCGCAGCACTACCGCTGCCACACCCGCCGCCGCAAAAATGGCAACTGCGGCACCCAGGATCAAAGGCAGGTTGCTGCCGCTTTCCGACGTCACCGTGTCCTGATTACTCGCGGTTTCCTCACTAGCCGTTGGCGCGGGTGCGGGTGCGGGTTCAGTTTCGGCTTGTGCTTCGGTGGCGGTGGTTGCGCCGGCGTAGGAGAACTCGAAGCTTCCCCTGGTCGCATGGCCGTCAGACGAGGTGATCTGATAGCCGACGGTGTACTTCCCCGGGGCGAGTTGGAGATCTTCTGGCACCTCAATAGAGACATTCTGACCGTCGACCGCGGGCTCACCTTCAAACACCACGCTGCCTTGAGCCTGATCCGTAACGGCAATGGTGTTGAAGCCATCTTGCACTTCACCGGAGAACACAAAAGAAATAGTTTCGGGGAAGGCCTCAACGGTAGTGCCCGCCTCCGGCGAGGTACTCAGCACCGAGTCATGCGCTGCGGCGATTCCAGCACCGAACGAACCTGCCCACAGCACCGCAGTTGCGGCTACGGCACCGGTGAAACGCTTGCCCATATTTAAAAATCCAATCCTTGAGTTTTGGGGTGTATTTGGGGACTCAACCCACTCATAGCACCACCCCACGCAATTCATCACAACCCCGTAGAGTGCATCTCCTTAGTTGTCCGTAGAAGACCATGAGCAAGAAAACACCAGGTGCGGGGTCGGTACAGCAGTAGTCGAAGCGGAATTGCGATAAGTTCCCCGGTCCAGATGTGGGAAACATCTCACATCTTCGAACGTGACCGATGCGAGTGATGGGGGTTGGTACTGCGGAGTGTTCTGGGGAAACCACCGACTACCGGTGGTTCAACTCCGGTCTTTGGTGCCGCGGAACGCGTTGGTAGATAGCTAAAAGTCGATAGGGCGCCGCGTTGGTCGATAGGGCCGGGCGATTTCGGGGAAAATCGCGCCCTATCGACCTTTAGGTATCGACCAACGCCTACTATCGACCAACGCACAAAAGCCCCAGGAACACCCCACCCCCAACAGGAAACCCGCCGGGCGTTGTGCCACGGCGGGTTTCTACATTCAAATTGGTGGTCCTAGCTGGGATCGAACCAGCGACCTTTCCGGTGTGAACGGAACGCTCTTCCACTGAGCCATAGGACCGCAAGCACCACTTCTTCAGTGAAGCTCACTGTGCGTTGTTGCAAGACCTGCTCACAACAGGTTTTAAAGCTAGCACGGGTGCGGCATTCACGCCTAATCCGCACGTTATCCGCCACTTGCGCGCCACCCAGCGCGCACCAAACACCAAATCAACCAACCCCACCATCAACAGCGCACTCCACAGCGGACTCCATGCCGCAAACTCACCTCAACTACACCGCACACCCGCACCTTGCTGGGGATTTGTCTCAGGCGTGGAAGTCACGCTAATGTTGTTCATCGCAACGAAGGTTGCATGCGGATGTAGCGCAGTTGGTAGCGCATCACCTTGCCAAGGTGAGGGTCGCGAGTTCGAGTCTCGTCATCCGCTCCATTTCTTTTTATCCATCCGCCTTCACCATGGGGCGGCTCGGAGAATAAGGAATCCCGGGCGCGTTTAGCTCAGCGGGAGAGCGCTTCCCTGACACGGAAGAGGTCACTGGTTCAATCCCAGTATCGCGCACGGAGTCTTTTGATCCAGACTCCCCAAAATACGGATCATGCGGATGTAGCGCAGTTGGTAGCGCATCACCTTGCCAAGGTGAGGGTCGCGAGTTCGAGTCTCGTCATCCGCTCTGGTACTTCGTACTTCGCGGTACCTGAGGCGGTAACGCCGCGGTGGAATGGCCGAGTGGTGAGGCAACGGTCTGCAAAACCGTGCACACGGGTTCGATTCCCGTTTCCACCTCGTACCGGCGCGTTTAGCTCAGCGGGAGAGCGCTTCCCTGACACGGAAGAGGTCACTGGTTCAATCCCAGTATCGCGCACGGAGTCTTCTGATCCAGACTCCCCAAAATACGGATCATGCGGATGTAGCGCAGTTGGTAGCGCATCACCTTGCCAAGGTGAGGGTCGCGAGTTCGAGTCTCGTCATCCGCTCCACCACACCCCCAAGTGTGTCTCAACTTCGAGCGCTTGGGGGTGTTTCCATACCCAAACCCAAGCCAATCCGACCCCCATTGAGGCCTCACATGCACGATGCACATTCCGCGTTGCTTTCCCGCCTGCTCGGGCCCACCAAAGACGTGGGAATCTCCGACGTCCGCGCCGTAGCAATCCAATCACTCAACGGCGCAGCAACGGTGGGCGGCACCTCCGGGGGCCTGGGCAACGAGCTCGACCAGCAAGTGCTGCTCACCCTACGGAGCTGGGCCGACCTCATCCTAGTCACCGCCACCACGGCAGACGCGGAATCCTACGGCCCAGTGCAACTTTCCCCAGAGGCGCAACAAGAACGCACCAACCGCGGCCAAGCTCCATTGCCAACGTTGGTGCTGTGGGACCGCTCGCTCAATGCCATCAGGCAATCGGTGCACCTCCAGGAACTCGCACAACACCCAAACACCGTAGTGCTCACCCGAGGAAGCGTTCACACCACCAGCACTGAGCTCGCACTCCCCCACGCGATCACCTACAAGGGCGAAGGAGCCGAGGCAGTAGCAGCTCTTCGCGAGCACCTGCCCCATTCCGCACGGGTCAGCGTGGAGGGAGGGCCGCACGTGTACAGTGAGCTGCTGGGTGCTGGGCTCGTCGATACGCTTCACCTCAGCATCTCCCCTGTGATCAGCGAGCACATCGAGCATCCCTTGTTCGCCCCTGAACACGCAGTGCATTTGGAGCCGGAGTTTGTGCACGTGGAGGGTCTTATTTTCACGCGGCTGCGCGTGCGGCGCGGGGATGAGTAGTCTGGGCAGCATGACTGATTTCAAGCTCATTTCCGACGCAGAATGGCGCCAGCGGCTCAGCGCCGAGGAGTACCGCGTGCTGCGGCAGGCGGGCACCGAAGCACCTCATGTGGGTGAATACACAAATACCACTACAGAGGGCATCTATTCGTGCAAAGCCTGTGGCGCTGAGCTGTTTCGTTCCACCGAGAAGTTCGACTCTCACTGCGGCTGGCCCTCATTCTTCTCCCCTTTGGCCGGTGACCGCATCATTGAACGCGATGACTTTTCGCTCGGCATGCACCGCGTGGAGGTCCTGTGTGCCAACTGCGAATCACACCTTGGGCATGTGTTCGCCGGGGAGGGCTACAACACCCCCACCGACCTGCGCTACTGCATCAATTCCATTAGCTTGACCCTCAGCGAGCAGCCGGTAGAACAGTAAAGCGCCACCGAAACCGGTGGCGCTTAGCCCTTGAACCTGCGTTCGTTATGGCAGCACAGCAATGAGCTCTGCCACGTCCTCTACGCGGCGTCCGGTGAAGAATGGGATCTCTTCACGCACATGCAGGCGCGCATCGGTGTAGCGCATCTGGTGCATGAGGTCCACGATGCGGTGCAGCTCGGGTGCCTCGAATGCGAGCAACCACTCGTAGTCGCCCAGTGCGAATGCAGGAACTGTGTTGGCGCGGACATCTGCGTAGTCGCGTGCAGCTTGGCCGTGTTCGGAGAGGATGCGGCGGCGCTCCTGTGGGTCCATGATGTACCAGTCGTAGGAGCGCACGAATGGGTACACCACTACCCACGCGCCTGGGTCTTCGTGCATGATGAAGCTCGGCAGGTGGGACTTGTTGAACTCGCTTGGGCGGTGCAGGCCATTGCCGATCCAGAAGACCTCGCTGACCTGGCCCAGGACGGTCTCGCGGCGGAAGTCTGAGTAAGCCTTCTGCAGGGAGGTGAACTCTTCAGCGTGCCACCAGATGGCAAAGTCTGCTTCTGGGCGCCCGCCGGAGAGGTCGTAGATTCCGCGGACAGTGACCACACCTTCCGCCTCTAGTGCAGCGAAGAATTCCTGGGCTTGCGCAATGATTTCCGCGCGCTCGGTACCCAAAGCACCTGGCAGGGATCGGAATGCTACGAACTGGGTGTAGCGCTGGATAGCATTGAGTTCATCAAAGTTGAGCTTTTCAGCCACGGTGGCGTTTCCTTTCTCAGGGATCTGGCACGGCACCGAGGCACAAAAGAACTCCGGCGTCTTGCCCGCGACACTCGATTTCGTGCCGCTTCAACACACAACGATATCAATCATAAGTTGTACCCGCGGTTTCTGGCCAAACACACCCCCTCTCGGCGTGCCTTCCCCTAAGCCACTGCAGTTGCGGATAGGTTGACACTGTGAATGAGATCCATGCAACGCCAAAGATCGCGCCCTCACCAACCCAGGTTGGCAGCGATCAGACGCCGCGTGAATTTTCCCAGGCGGTTGAGTCGATGCACAGCGCTCGCCTGCGCCCCGAAATCAGCTTGGGCACCATCCGCCCGCCGCAACGCCTCGCCCCCTTCAGCCACGCTATCGGCCTCGAGATTCTCCATGAGGAGGAGCTTTCCGACGCCACCCGGTTGGACACTCACGGCGATGCGTTCGGTCGGCTCATTTTGCTGCACGATCCCGCCTCTGAGGAATCCTGGGAGGGCTCGATGCGCCTGGTGGCATACATCCAGGCAGACATGGACGATGCGGTAGCCAATGACCCCATGCTCCCTGACGTTGCCTGGGAGTGGCTCTCCGAAGGCCTCACCCAAGCACAAGCCGAGCACACCAACCTCGGGGGTACCGTCACCTCCACAGCTTCCGTCCGTTTTGGGGAAATCGGCGGGCCACCACGCGCCTACCAAATTGAGATGCGCGCGTCCTGGACCGCCCAAGGCACTGACCTCGCTGCACACGTTGAAGCCTTTTCCTATGTGCTTGCCAATGTTGCTGGCCTCCCGCCGGAGGGCGTAGTTGAGCTCGGGTCCCGGGCATAATTTCGGGCACGTCCAACAACCAGGCCCACCAACGCAGCAAGCACAGTGAACGCATCTTCAGCACAACCGCCGGCAGACCGCACCTTTGTGCTCGCGGATACCCCCGCAGCAATTGAAGCAGCCGCAACGCACCTTGCCTCCGGGAGGGGAAGGTACGCTGTGGACGTCGAAAGAGCTCCCTCACACCAGTACTCCCCCGATGCCTGCTTGGTGCAGATCGCGCGTGAGGGCGCTGGGACCTTTTTGTTTGATGCTCACCTGCAACCTCGGGCCGTTGCCGAGCACCTGGCAACGCTTCTGAACGGCCAAGACTGGCTGCTTCATTCAGGTGCAAATGACCTTCCCAACCTGCACACACTGGGGCTGACCCCGGGATCCGTGGTGGACACGGAGATCACCGCAAGGATTCTGGATTTGCCCAAGGTGAACTTGGCCACGCTCGCGGAACACTGTGTTGGGGTACACCTCGCTAAGGGTTTTGGTCAGGAGAATTGGGCCAGCCGCCCGCTCCCCACTTCCTGGCAGCACTACGCGGCAATGGATGTGTTCTACCTCAATGCCATCGATGAGGTGCTGCGCCAAGAAATCCACACCCAAGGTAAGCAGCGGATCTTCGAGGAGGAAATGGCCTGGCAAACACACCTCTACCAGCACTTTCAATCCCCCTCCCGCACATGGTTGGACATCAAGGGCGTGCATCGCTTGCGCACGAGGCAGCAGCTCGCAGCGGCACAGGCGTTGTGGCAGGTTCGAGAGCGCATCGCCCAGGAACATGATGTTCCGGTGGCGCAGGTGCTGAAAGACCCCCACCTGATCACCTTGGCATCCAAGCTTCCGCGGGGTTGGCGCGACGCCCAGCGGCTCCTTCCCCCACAAGCCACCCGACCAGCGTGGATGCATAGCTTTGTGGGGTGCATCCTGGACACCTTGCGCGCGCCGAAGCACAGCTATCCAGAACTCGCGCCCGGCTTCGGCTTCACCGCCGGCAGCGACCACATCAAGGTGCCACCGCGCAACCAATGGCAGGCGCTCGCCCCGGATGCGTACAAGTGCTACGGCCAAGTGGAGGCTGAGCTGCGGGAAATCGCCAGCTCACTTCACGTCCCGCTCGACATTCTGCTCACCCCCGCCGTGCTCAGGGAGGTTGTCTGGAGTGCGGTGGTGCTGGGGCAGCTTCACAATCGTTCGCAGATTCACGACGCGCTCAGGCAGGCAGGTGCGCGGCCGTGGCAGCGCGAGGCAGTGCTCGAAGTACTCGTGCACGCGCTCATCGACCAGCGTGCCTAAGCACGCGAGCCGAAACTTCTGCGCTAGTCCTCCGTGGTGGCGAGCTCACCGAAAAGCTCGCTGATCCACTGTGTGCTTTGCTCTGCAATGCCCTCTGCGTTCATGCCAAAAACATCCATGAGCTGCTCACGCGTGGCGTGCTCTGGGAATACTTCGGGGAAGGCGATATTGCGCATCGGGGTGTCAATGCTCGCTGCGTTGGCGGCGGAGGCGATCAGCGCCCCAATGCCACCGTGGACCACGCCGTCTTCCACCACGATCACAAGGTCGTGGTCGTCTGCGAGGGCGAGCACCGACGCCCGCACTGGTGCCACCCAGCGAGGGTCGATCACCGTCACGCCAACGCCTAATGCTTCGATTGTCGGGACTGCTGCCATGACCTCGGTTGCCATGGGGCCAACGGCCACGATGAGCACGTTCGGGGTGTCCTCCGTGGCGTCTGCCGCGTCGGTGTAATGCAGCACCTCTACGCCGTCTTCAAGCACGCTCAGTGGCTCGATGACCTCCGGAAGATTGCCTTTAGGGAAGCGCACCACGGTTGGCCCAGTGGTGATTTCCAGGGCCTCATTGAATTGCTCCACCAGGGCTTCGCCGTCACGGGGTGCGGCGATTTGAATCCCTGGAATGATGCTCGCCAGGGAGAAGTCCCACACGCCGTTGTGGCTGGCACCGTCGGAACCGGTGATCCCGGCGCGATCCAGCACGATGGTCACGGGCTGGTTGATGAGTGCCACGTCCATGAGTAATTGGTCGAATGCGCGGTTGAGGAAGGTGGAGTAAATCGCTACCACTGGGTGCAGGCCGCCCAGCGCCAACCCTGCCGCGGAAGTGACGGCGTGTTGTTCGGCGATGCCGACGTCGAAAAAGCGCTTGGGAAACTGCTCGCCGAATGCCGTGAGCCCGGTGGGGCCTGCCATGGCTGCGGTGATTGCGACGATATCATCGCGGCGTTTGCCCGCCTCCACGAGTGCCTTGCTGAACACTGAGGTCCAGCCGGGGCTTTTGGTGCCCACGGGTTCTCCGGTTTTGGGGTTGATGACCCCGGTGGAGTGCATCAATTCGGCTACGTCGTTTTCGGCGGGCGCATAGCCTCGGCCTTTTTCCGTGACCACATGGACGATGATTGGGCCTTCGTAGTCGCGGGCGTAGCGCAGGGCGTGTTCTACGGCTTTGAGGTTGTGCCCGTTCACGGGACCCACGTACTTCATCCCGAGCTCGGGGAACATTTCCGTGGGGAACACAGTGGAGCGCACCCCCTCTTTGAAGGCGTGCAGCGCTTCGAAGGTGCGTTCCCCCATCCAGCCCAGGGATTTGAGCGTGGATTTCCCCTGTTCCATCACCTTGTCGTAGAAGGGCTTCATTCTGAGGTCAGCGAGGTTTTCCGCAAAGCCACCGATGGTTGGTGAGTAACTGCGGCCGTTGTCATTGACCACGATCACCACGTTACGTTCCTTGGAGGTGGCGATGTTGTTCAGTGCCTCCCAGCACATTCCGCCGGTCAGGGCGCCGTCGCCCACCACGGCGATCACGTTGCGCTCTGGAGTGCCTTGAATCTCAAAGGCTTTGGCCAGGCCGTCGGCATAGGAAAGCGCCGCGGAGGCGTGAGAAGATTCCGTCCAGTCATGCTCGCTCTCTGCGCGGCAGGTGTAGCCGGAGAGACCACCTTGCTGGCGCAGGTTGTCAAAGCCCTCCATGCGCCCGGTGAGAATCTTGTGGACGTAGGACTGGTGCGAGGTATCAAAAATGATGGCATCAGCGGGCGAGGTAAATACCCGGTGCATCGCAATGCTGAGCTCCACCACACCCAAGTTGGGGCCCAAGTGCCCGCCAGTGGCGGAGACCTTTTCCACGAGAAAGTCGCGGATTTCTTTGGCGAGCTGTTCCAGCTCTTCACCGCTGAGCTTCTTGAGGTCTGCGGGCGAGGAAATGCGTTGAAGGATTCCCATGGGTGAAACGATCGCACCTTTCTCTACATACCGATGTCCTGCCCGATGCCGCGGTAAGCACCGCAGGTGGCGCTCCACTGAGGTGAGTTCGCCACAGGGTCAATGAGTTCGCCACAGGGACGCAACAACAGGATCTCCCACGCCGAAGTGCGGGGCTGGCCGCACTCCCCAGCAGCACGAATGCCACTTAGGCGTAGACGCCCGCGCAGTGCGGGCAAAAATCTACTTGCATTCTACAAGCTGGCTTCCAAAAACTGTGTTTCTGGCGGTTTGTGGCACTCGTTGTGGCACTCATTGTGTCACTCGTGGCTTGAGCGCGCGGGGCGCAACCTGCCGAGCGTTTCAAAATGGTGGGTCCCTGGAAAAGCATTGACCACCTGCACTTCTTCCAGTTCGTACCCGGCTTCACGCCACGCCAGGGCGTCTCGTGCAAACGTTGCCGGATCGCAGCCTATGTGCACCACAATGTTGGGTTTTGCCGCCGCAATCTGGGCGATCACCTCAGCGCCTGCCCCTACCCGCGGCGGATCCAGCACCACAGCGTGTGGCGCGCGCAGGCTCTTGAAGGACCGTTCCACCTTCTCACTGTGGAAACGTACCTCGAAGCCGTCCACCTGCGCATACGCCTGCTTACCGGCGGCCGCGGCCTGGGGTGCAAGCTCCACAGACTCCACGAGGACAGAGGGTGCGGCGGTGCTGGCAACTGGGCGTACCGACGCCAACCCATGGCCCAAAGCCGCCACAAAGGCTCCTGCGCCGCCGTACAAATCCCAACCGACGAGCCTTGCGGCCTGCTCTTGCTGAAGTTCCAGCCCAGCGGTGGCCCCAATCCACTTTCTTACCCACTGGAAAATCACGTCCGCATACAACTGAGCTGCCCCTTTGTGGGCTTGCCAGAAGGCGGTGGCTGGAAGCTCAAAGCGGACATCGCCCACCTGCTCCGTAACAATGCCAGAGCCAAGCACTACCCGTTCCGTGCGCTCGGCGCGCTTGCCGCGTGCGGGTGCGGTGACTTCCACAATGTGGACCTGGCCGAGGGCATCAAGCACACCCACAACTTCACTGCCGGGAGTGAATCGTTGTGCAAAAATCGCATCAGCTAACTCTTGGGGCATTTGTGCACACGGCACGCCTGCAAGCACCTCACGGGAATGGAGCTTGCGCACGCCTGCAACACCTGAGCTGTCCACCCCCAAACGCACTCGGGTGCGCCACGCCGTTGGTTCCCCAAACGCAGCTTGGCTAATCTTTGGCAACTCGGCAAACCTGCCCACTTTCTGAAGCTGCTCGCGTAGCACTTGGGTTTTCAACTCAAGTTCGCTGGCTGGGTTCAGGGCTCCGAAGTCGCAGCACCCACCGCCCTGTGCGGCCGCCTGGCAGCGTTGCTCACTACGGCTCGGAGAAGCCTCGAGGATCTCCACCGCTTGACCGCGAGCGAAACGCTTTTTTACCTGATCCACGCGCACCAACACTTTGTCCCCAGGGAATCCACCTTGGACGAACAACACTTGGCCGGCCACCCGGGCGATGCCTTCCCCACCATGGGCCATGGTGGTGATGAGGGCTTCGAGTTGTGCCCCCACTTGTAATGCGGGTTCGTGCTGGTCCATGATTGCCTGACTTTTCAAATGTGCTCGGGGGGAGAGTCCGGGGAGAGTCTCAGTGAATGGTTGGTGTGGGGCGCAGCGTGATTTGCCTACTCCTGATTTGGCTGCTGCTCCTGCTGAGCTTGCTGGTTCTGCTGAGCTTGCGCGTTCTGCTGCTGTGCCCGGCGCGTCATCTCTTGCTGCACCTGCTTGGCAAGCGGCTCGGGCAGGGTCACTGGCAGTGAGTTGCCCGCAAGGATTGGGTTGTTGCCGCGGACCACAAAGGTGCGTGCCACTACTTCACGGGCGAGTTCAGCCATGGCTTCGGCCTTGTCTGCGGGCGCTGCGGTGGTCATGCGCAGCATCCAGCGTGGGCCATCTACACCAATGATGCGGATGATGCCTGCACCTTCCTGCTCTGGCTTGCCCACAATTTCGCGCCCCCACGGGCCCTGTTCGATGGTGACGTGCAGGTTTTGGGCACGCATGTCCTCTGCTACCACCTTGGTGTGCTCGCGCCAATGCCCGTCCGTTTTGGAAGCTGCGAAGGCAACTGGGGTGAGCCTGCCATGCTCGGTGAGGATGTGCAGCATCTTTGGCCCCTGTGGACCCATCTCTACCTGCACTTCGCTGGGGCGAGGAAGCGCCACGATGAGCGAGCCGAGGTTCAAGACGCCGTCGGAGAAATCGGAGAAATCGAACTCCTGGGGGTTCACCAGGCCCGCGTCGTAAGGTCCCATTTCCCCGCTCACGGGGTCGTGCGCAACCTGCTCGTCTGCGTGAAAATCACCCACCTGGGTTGCTTCAACGGCTTCAGCCGCAGGGGTTTCTCCCTCAATTCCAGCGGCCGGGTGATCTGTGGTTGGTTGATCGGCGGTTGAGGTTTCGTCGGTACGCTTCTTGGAAAATGGCCACGCCATAATTAATTCTTCCTTTTACATTTCGGTTGGCTTCTCAGGGGTCTGGGCGCTGGGCCTCGCGCGAAGGCAGATGGCTAATTGACGCCCGTGGAACCGTAGCCTTGGGCGCCACGGGTGGTGGAATCGAGTTCTTCCACCTCAATGAACTCTGGAAGTTCCACGCGTTGAATCACAAGCTGCGCAATGCGCTCACCCCGGGTGATGGTGATCGGTTCAGAGGGGTCCAGGTTGATCAGGCACACTTTGATCTCACCGCGGTAGTCGGCATCAATTGTGCCCGGGGTGTTCACCACGCTCAAGCCCTCTTTCAGGGCGCGCCCACTGCGAGGATGAATCAGGCCGACGGTCCCCAGCGGCAGGGCTATGGCTACGCCCGTTCCGACGAGCACCCGGTGGCCAGGAGCGATCACAGCATCCGAAGCCGCGTAGAGGTCCACACCTGCGTCACCGCGGTGTGCACGCACCGGCATAGGGAGCCCTTTATCCAGGCGCTGCAGGGAGACCTTCTTCACCTCGAGGCAGATTTCAGGAGGCTGTACTTGTAGATCTGGTTGCGCTTGTTGCAAGTTGTCTTCCACCCAAACAACCCTACCTTCCCAAACCCAAACATCTCCCCTCTGCCGGATTCCGCCTACGGAGCCGGGAGCGAAAGCAAGCCGCGGGCTGGGCGCACATGCGTTGAGGGATTTACCGGGATTCCAACTTTAGTGGGATACACTTGCTGCTTGTGACGCAACAGCAAGACTCTTCCCAAATCAAGGTGCTCTACAGCGAACGGCAGTGGGTGCCGTGGTATTGGTGGCTCATCGCCGGTTTTTTGGTTGCTCTGCTCACCGCGCAATTTGCCATGAACCGCGCGGAAATCTGGCTGTATGTACCTGCGGTGCTGCTCAGCGCCGCAGCGGTGTGGATCCTGCTGTCTCTTTCCGGGACGCGGCTGCGCGTTGAGGAGGATTCCACCGGCGTGAGGTGGCTCGTGGCAGGCGAGGCCAACCTGCCACACACGGTGGTTTCCCGCGCGCTCGCGGTTCCTTCCAACGCGAAGCGCAGTGCAATGGGGCGTCAATTGGACCCCGCCGCCTACCTGGTGTCCCATGGCTGGGTGCCCGAAATGGCGATGCTCGTGCTCGACGACCCGGAAGACCCCACCCCCTATTGGCTGATCTCCACCAAAGACCCTGATGCCCTCTTGGAGGCGTTCGTTCCCGACGTCACGCACGCGCGCAGCGCGGAACAAGCTGGACAATAAACACGAAAAGGCGCCCCATCATCAACAGTGGTGGGGCGCGGGATTCGAAGCGCTATGCGCAGTCGCGGCAGATAACGGAGCCGTCATCCTCTACATGGTCAATGAAGCTGTTGCGCTGCACCAGGAAGCAGGATGAACAAGTGAACTCGTCGGCCCGGCGCGGCTCCACCTGCTTGACATCCAAGCCTTCACCGGAGACATCGATCGCGGGGAACTCATAGGAGTCAATGAGCTCGCCGTCGTCGTCAACGTCACTCTTATTTGCCTCCGCCGCCTTGAGCCCCTCCAGGGAATCGGTTTCAAGATCGTCTTCCATGCGGCGGCGCGGAGCGTCGTAGTCAGTCGCCATAATCGTTGTCCTTTTTGTTCAAGGCGGAGTAAGGAGCAGTGCCTTCGTTGCAGGCGAGTCTTATCCCTTCCCTTTCCTGCCCGGGTCCGTTCCTGCTGACCAAAAGCCTGGACTTGAGGTTGGAAGGGTTTGGAATTTTTGGGAATTTTGTTGAGCCGCCCACATGCGTGTGCAGCGCGCGTGTGCTACTTCCTACCACCACATGCGTTGGTTGTCGAGGCGCATATTAAAAGAACTTCCACTTTTTGTCACCTCAAGGCGCGAGGGGGCAAAGTTTACCCCTGCACAAACCACTGAAAAACACCCAGAAAAATATGCCGTGAAAAGCATTAACGCACATTTTCTACCCCAAGGGAAGATTGCCCCCGATCACCCGCTCCAAGGCACGGACGTTTTCCATTAGTCCACCAACAATCGCCGCACCATCGGCCCCTTGAGTATCCAGCTTGGGGCGGTGAATCGCCACCCCAGCCTCCGTTGCAATAAGCGCACCTGCAGCAAAATCCCAGGAGTGCAGCCCGTGCTCGAAATACAGGTCCACCTGCCCCGCTGCGAGCGCGCACAAGTCAAGTGCGGCGCTTCCCATCCGCCGAACGTCGCGCACACGCGGCAACAATTGCTTGAGCAGCTCGGCTTGGGCCGCCCGCCGTTGAGCGTCGTAGGAAAACCCGGTGGCGAGCAAGCTCTGCTGCAGCAGCGCGGGACGCGGACCTACCAACACTTCTACACCTCGCGCGCTCACCGCAATCGCGCCGGACCCTCCCACAGCAGCGTAGAGCGTGCCTGTGGCCACGTTCACCACCACACCAACTCGCAGCCGCTCCCCCTCCGCAGCAGCGATCGACACTGCATATTGGGCAATGCCGTACAAAAAGTTCACGGTGCCATCAATGGGGTCCACATACCAGGTGACTCCGCTTTCCGACGCAGCCTGGGCCCCCTCCTCCCCCACGAAACCATCGCGCGGACGGGCAGCAGACAAAGACCCCACGATGTGTGCTTCTGCTTGCTGATCCACCACCGTCACCGGGTCCACCTCAGAGCTCTTCGTACTGGTGTACGCGGTGAGGTCGCCCAGCTCCCCACGGATGCGTGTGATGAGTTCTGCTGCGCTTAATGCAGTGCGAACTGCGAGTTCAAGCAGCTCCAGATTCTCCCCCTCCACCCCTTGCTCCACCCCTTGCTCCGCCCTGCAGCCTTGGGTGAAGTGACGCTGGGCGGCGTCGGCAATTGCCTGGGAACCGGGTGTCATGAATGTCATGTTTTTCAAGGATATCCCTAGGGCGCGGGGTTGGCGCGGCGGCGGGAGAGTTCTGGCTACACTGTTGGGCATGACGAACATTGGTTTTGGCATTGACATTGGCGGCTCCGGCATCAAAGGCGCCAAGGTAGACCTCTCCACCGGTGAGTTCATCGGTGATCGCATCAAAATCCTCACTCCTAAGCCAGCTACCCCTGAGGCAGTGGCTGCAACAGTGGCCGAGATTGTGCAGCAGGCGGAATGGGAAGGCCCGGTTGGCATCACGATCCCCGCAGTGGTGCGTGGCGGCGTGGCGCTGACCGCGGCCAACATCGATCCTTCCTGGGTGGGCACGGACTGCAACGAGCTGTTCGCCGGGGTACTTGGGGATCGTGAAATCAGTGTGCTCAACGACGCCGACGCTGCAGGCCTCGCCGAGGTGAACTTTGGTGACCCACGCGCGAAGGAAGGCGCAGTCATCCTGCTTACTTTCGGCACGGGCATCGGCTCCGCCCTGCTTATCGACGGCGTGCTGTTCCCCAACTCCGAACTCGGGCACATGATGGTTGATGGCGCTGAGGCTGAAAGCTTTGCCTCTTCTGCTGCGAAGGACCGCGAGGAACTGAGCTATGGCAAGTGGGCCAAGCGCGTGAACACTGTTTTGGCTGAGTACGAGCGTCTGTTCTGGCCTTCGCTATTCATCGCCGGCGGTGGCATTTCCCGCAAGGCGGAAAAGTGGATTCCCAAGCTCGAGGTGGACACTCCCGTAGTCCCTGCTGAGCTGCGCAACCGCGCTGGCATCGTAGGCGCCGCAATGGCAGTTGCCGGGCACGTTCACCCGTAGGTGGGCGCAGCCCCAGCACCCACTGGTTGGGATTTGGGCGCTGAATCCGGCCGTTCAAAGCGCCGCTCAGCACAAAGATGTGCAACTTGTTTTATAATGGCGCTTTGTTCAATTCTTGTTCAATCCACTTTCTCAATAGTTTCGTGGGGGCTCACCTTCCCCCACTTGCCATTGAGTGCCGCACTCGGCGGAGGCGTTCCATACCGGCATCCCTCCCCGCGGGGCTCGCACCTTGACCGTTGACACTACTCACCCCGACGGTCAGTTGCATGCTCTGTAGTGCAAAAAGAAGTTTTCCAACTCCGAGCGAAAGGGCGTTCGTGGCAGCCACTGACTCTCCCGAGAATGCAACCGCTGAGGCAATCGCGGATCAAAGCACCGCGAAAAAGACCGTGAAAAAGGCAGCCAAGAAGTCTGCCCGGAAGGTTGCCCGCAAGGTAGCACCACGCGTTGAGGCAGCAGACGCCCAGCCATCAGCGGACTCCACCACGGCCGGCACCCAGACTGACGCCGCTACCGACGTCGGCGAGGAACGCGGCGCGGCCGAAAAGCCAGCCAAGAAGACGGCGAAAAAGGCTGCTGCGAAGAAGACCGCCAAGAAGGCTACGAAGGCGGCGGCAAAGAAGACCGCGAAGAAAGCCACCAAGGCCGCAAAGAAGACGGCGAAAAAGGCCACTTCTCGCGCGACCAAGGCCGAAGGTTCCCCGGAGGCGGAAGACAACGAGGAGTTAGCAGGGGCGCTCGGTGCTGATGGCGTTGTTGACGCTGACGTGGATTTGGACGCGGATGTAGACGCCGATGTAGACGCTGACCTCGACGGCGACCTGGGCGATGATCTTTCCGAAGACCTTGACGAGGACTTCTCCGATGACGAGGAAGACATCGAAGGCGGCATCAACGAGATCGATGAACTCGGTGGCGGCGACGATGAAGAAGACGAGGACGACGAAGAAGACGCCGGCGCAGCCGTCTGGGATGAGGACGAGAACGCGAACCTGCGCCAAGCCCGCAAGGACGCCGAGCTCACCGCATCTGCGGACTCCGTGCGCGCTTACCTCAAGCAGATCGGCAAGGTAGCTCTGCTCAACGCCGAACAAGAAGTGTCTCTGGCAAAGCGAATTGAAGCCGGCCTGTACGCCACCTACCGCATGGAGCAGATGGAGGAGGCATACGCCAACGGCGACAAGGACGCTAAACTCACCCCCGCGGTCAAGCGTGACCTCCGCGCAATTGCCCGTGATGGCCGCAAGGCAAAGAACCACCTCCTTGAGGCGAACCTACGCCTCGTGGTGTCTTTGGCCAAGCGCTACACCGGCCGTGGCATGGCGTTCTTGGACCTCATCCAGGAAGGCAACCTAGGCCTGATCCGTGCGGTGGAGAAATTCGACTACACCAAGGGTTACAAGTTCTCCACCTACGCGACCTGGTGGATCCGCCAGGCCATCACCCGTGCGATGGCTGACCAAGCCCGCACGATCCGCATCCCTGTGCACATGGTGGAAGTGATCAACAAGCTTGGTCGTATCCAGCGCGAGCTGCTGCAGGACCTCGGCCGCGAGCCAACGCCGCAAGAGCTGGCCAAGGAAATGGACATCACTGAGGAGAAGGTGCTGGAAATCCAGCAGTACGCCCGTGAGCCCATCTCCCTGGACCAGACCATCGGTGACGAGGGCGATTCCCAGCTCGGCGACTTCATTGAGGACTCCGAGGCCGTCATCGCCGTGGACGCCGTCTCCTTTACCCTCCTGCAGGACCAGCTCCAAGACGTGCTGCACACGCTCTCCGAGCGCGAGGCCGGCGTGGTGAAGCTGCGTTTTGGCCTCACCGACGGCATGCCACGCACTTTAGACGAAATCGGCCAGGTCTACGGTGTGACCCGTGAGCGTATCCGCCAGATCGAATCCAAGACCATGTCGAAGCTGCGCCACCCATCGCGTTCGCAGGTGCTGCGGGATTATCTGGACTAGCACAGCGCAAAAACGACGCCACCAGGTGTGTTGGTAGACCTGGTGGCGTCGTTTCGTGTTTCGGTGCTGCGGCTACGCCTGCTGCACTGCCGCGTCGATGGACCGTTCCATCTTCATCACCTTAAACAGCTGCTTCATGAACGCGCTCATATCTACCGCCACATCATCTTCGTCAGCGGCTAAAATGCTGCTCCAGTCGACGTATTGCATGACAGCAAGTGAATCCTTACTCATCAAGCCCCTCTCCACGCACCAGTGTGCTACTTTCTCGACGGTGTCGCCAGGAACACTGTGGCGCCATCCGATGACAGCGACATCAAGATTTTCCAGTGAGCGCGATTCGACCCCTTAAATAAGCTCGGCTGTGATTGTGGATTTGTCCGACCGTGGCATGATTCGAACTCCTTGAGGCTTGGGGATAGGGCCGATTCTTACCTTTTCACGGCGCGGGAACGCTACTGAGAAAAGCCCGACGTACGTTCGATACTATCTGTCTGGCCGCTGATCCCCTACTATAGCGATGCACCCCCTGTCGCCACTTGGGCCCCTCAATGGCAACCTACCCCCTCAAGCACCGATAGCAAGTGGTATGCCGCCGGGACTATCTCAATTAACTCTGGATTTGACCGCTCCAATTGCCATATTCTTGTCGTTGATAGGTTCGAGATTGACTATGGACCTCTTAAAAACGCCCGGAGCCAAAAGGAGAATCGTGATCAACCCAGCCCCTGTTCCCACCGAAGATCCAATTCGTCCCGGAATCAGAAAATTCGACCATACAGACTTCAAAAACCTTCTCCCTTCTAAAGGCCAAAAGCAGCACAACATTATGATGCTAGTCGGTAACGGATTTGACATTGCTGCTCTGACAAATTTAGAAGCTAAGTACCGCACTGACTATCAATCATTTTTCTTTTACTTAAAATCAATGAATTTCAATCCAGGCAATATAATTTTCAAGAAGATGGACGAACTTCGCCAGGAGCATGAGGAAAAGCTCAAACTCAAAAAAGACGGTTTCCCCAATTGGAGCGACTTCGAGGCCCGGTTGCAAGAATTTGTTTCTGGTGAAGCGTTTATCAACTATGACGATCTTCGACGAGATTTGGCGGAGATTCAGCGACACTTTTCCAGCTTTCTAGACCTTGTTGTTAGCCCGGAGCTACTTAATGATCTTGATAAGAGGGCTCAAAATCATCGCTGGGCTTATTGCACCTTTGGGCGCTTTCTGGCAGATATTGACTCCAGGGCCTACCGCATTTTGGACTTCCCTCAAAATGCTGACCACTACCACTTGTTTAATTTCAACATCATCAACTTTAACTACACTTTTTTGCTTGATAACTACCTATATCTCGACCAGGAACAGTTCAATCCCCACCCCAACAGGACCGTTGACACTAATTTTCTGTTCCACAGGAATCCTAGAGATTATTCATATCCGCATGAATACGGCAGCAGGGCTAATGCGGAAACAGGATGCTCCGCTTACCTCATGACGGAGATTCACCATCCTCACGGGGTTCAATCAATACCCCGTTCGTTGCTTTTCGGAATCGACGGTACGGATCAAGAAGCTTCTCGTGGCTCTTACCACAAATTTGAAAAGACCTTTTGGGCGCAAACTCCTCGTCGCTATAGGAAAATGATTGAAGAAACCGAACTTTTTATCATTTTCGGGAGTTCAACCGGAGAGACCGACCGTTGGTGGTGGCGGCACATCCTACATCGAGTTCATGAAGGTGGCGAACTAATTATCTACAAGTATTGCTCACCAAGATTACGTGATGTACGACAAGAAAACGCTTCAATCATTAAAAGTAGGTTTATCAACGACAATTACGACCCCGCGCTGTTTGGAGGCTATGAACTCGATGAGGATACATTCGAAGAACTCTGCTTCCGCGTGCATGTTGTGAAATACACGGATAGTGAAACCTTATCCGCCCTGGGTTTTAGCCCGTCAATCTACGATCCATCCAGTCGGAATCCCGGCGCCATCTCTCCACTCAAATAGAGCTAAAATTGGTCTCCCCGCTGCCCGTTACTTTGGGAGTATCCCCCCCCCGATAATGAGCTTAGTTGCTGGCCACGGCATGGCTCATTCGCCCTGCGGTTTCCATAATTCGACGGTTGTTGGACCCGGACCTTAGACGTTCGATGACAGCTAATAGAAACACGGACGGAAACTGTTTCCAGGTCTCACGGCTGTCGATACCGTCATGCGCGAGCATTGGGCAACCGGCAACTTGCACAATCGGGTGCATATGATTGTTGGTTCCTTTCTCACCGAAAACCACCTTTTATATTGGCGTCACTGAGAGCAGTGGTTGTGGGACTCGCTGTTAGCTGTTAGACGCCGATCCCGCCAGCTGAAGTGTTCATGGCTTGTGCCCCCTTCTGTGGGTGCGCTACGGTTACTTCCGTTCCTGTTTGCATTAGCAGGAACTAGTCGCTGGCTTCGGTATGGCTCATATGCGTCCCTGTCGTACACATGACCCGGGGGTGTTGCCACCGAAGGCAGTGACATACCCTTAACTGCTAATAGGAGCCTGTACCACAGGACCCTTAAGTGCTGGCGCGAGGACTCAAAGTAATGTGGATGCCAGTCAAGGTATGTCCGATGAAATCCCAGCGACGAAAGGGCCTGCCACCGGATCGCCACCGCCAGCCAACGCCTGACCCAGTTTACCACTGCCGCAGGTAGTCAATCCTCGCCTGAAGCTGCTCCGCGGAACACAGCGCGGTTGCCGGACCCCCGCATGCCTGGCGCACCTCGGTGTGGATTGCACCGTGGGGGCGCCCCGTGCGGCTAGCGGCGTGGGCTACCAGGTTGTTGAGTTCCTTGCGCAGCCGTGGGATGACCTGGCTGGCCACCTCCTCAGCACGTGCCTGCTCGTTCGGCGCTGCGGACGCGGCGGCACCCGATGCCGAATTAGGTTGTGCGCCAGGTTGCTGTGCAGCTGGTCTTTTCGCGCTCTGGCTTTCGATTTGCTCCGCCTGGCGTTTTTGCAGCAGCGCCCGCATCTGCTCCGCGTCCAAGAGCCCGGGTAGGCCTAGGTAGTCCGCTTCCTCCGCGGAACCGGCGATGGCGCCGGTTCCATAGGAGGAGCCGTCGTAGATCAGGGCATCCAGCTCCGCCACCGCACCGAGTGACTCAAACTTCTTCAATTCATCGGGCTCTGAGAGTTTCCTGTTCGCTTGGGCAAGCAGGTCATCATCAAAGCCTTCTTTTTCCCGGTGCGGCTTGCCCAGCACATGGTCACGCGATTGCTCAAGTTTGGCGGCCAATTCCAGCAACACCGGCACGGATGGTAGGAACACGGAGGCGGATTCGCCCTGGGCGCGCAGGCGCACAAATCGGCCGATCGCCTGAGCGAAAAACAGCGGGGTGGAAGAGCTGGTGGCATACACGCCCACGGCAAGACGGGGCACGTCCACGCCTTCGGACACCATACGCACCGCAACCATCCACTCATCCGCACTAGCGTTGAACTCTTCGATTCGTTCGGAGGCCCCGGCTTCATCAGAAAGCACCACCGCAACCGGGGTGCTGGACATGGTGGCCAGGATCTTTGCGTAGGCGCGCGCGGTTGTCTTGTCCGTGGCAATCACCAGGCCACCGGCATCAGGAATGTGTTGGCGCAGTTGCGTCAAGCGGGTGTGCGCCGCCTGCAATACGGCTGGGATCCACTCACCCTTGGGGTCAAGGGCCGTCTTCCACGCCTTGGCGGTTTGTTCCGCGTTCAGTGGCTCGCCGAGCCTCGCCTCAAATTCCTCCCCAGCGCTGGTGCGCCAGCGGGCTTCACCGGAGTAGGCCAAAAAAACCACGGGGCGCACAACGCCATCGGCAAGCGCATCGGAATAGCCATAGGTGTGGTCCGATTGGCTGACCAGGTGCCCCTCACCGTCTTCTTCGTAGCGGACAAAGGGGATGGCGGCATCGTCGGAGCGAAATGGTGTACCCGTCAGCGCGAGGCGGCGCTCGGCATCCGCGTAGGCCTCACGAATGCCGTCACCCCAGCTCTTGGCGTCGCCGCCGTGGTGGATCTCATCGAGGATCACCAGGGTGCGCCTGGCGGTGGCCACGGCGTAGTGCTTGTAGGGGTGCATGGCAACCTGGGCATACGTCACCACCACACCTTGGTACTGGGGATTGATCGCATCGGTGTTTTTGAACTTCGGGTCCAGTGCGATCCCCACCCGTGCCGCGGCAAGCGCCCACTGCACTTTTAGGTGCTCCGTAGGAACCACCACGATCACTCGGTCCACCGTGCGGTTTCCCAAAAGCTCCGTGGCAATGCGCAGCGCAAAGGTAGTTTTTCCAGCGCCAGGGGTTGCCACGGCCAGGAAGTCTTTTGGCTTTTCGGTGAGGTACTTCTCCAATGCTGCTTGCTGCCAAGCGCGAAGGTTGGAACTCACTTTTTCCGCAGACCTCGGTACACGCGTTCGCAGTCAGGGCACACGGGGCTGCCCGGCTTGGCTTGTTTGGTCACTGGGAACGTTTCCCCACACAACGCCACCACCATGCGGCCGGATACGGCAGATTCCACGATCTGATCCTTCTTCACATAGTGGAAAAACTTTGGGGTGTCATCATCCGTCCCGTGGTCTTCCCGGATTTCGGGACGCTCAATCGTTTTGGTGCTCGTACTCACCCCACCCATATTGCACCACTTGGAGCGTTCACGCACACTCAAGGGCTAGGCTATGAACCATGTCCGTTTCAGGCCCCGATGAGGTGTGGCACGATGACCCCGCGCAAGCCGAGCAGCACCGCACGGTCAGCCCTGCTCGTCGCCTCTGGCGCAGGCTTCGGGGTCACAGGGCGGCTTTGGTCACGGACGCCAGGCGCTCCGCCCAGGAAAACTTGCGTCACCGGGAACGGGCCTACGCTTGGCTGCAGGGCCTGCGTATTCCTTTTCTCCTCGCCGCCGGAGCCACGTATGTGTGGTTGGAAAATTGGTGGCTGTCCTCCCTGCTGTTTGTCATCTCGGTGCCCCTGCCGTGGATCGCCGTGGTGGTGGCCAATGGTGTGGGCGAGCCCCGCGATTCCCGCGCGCCCAAAGTGTATAAACCCGCGGTGGCACGCTTCGAGATCGAGCAACGCTCCACACCCGCGCTGCCCCAAAGCCCGTCCGATTCCCGCGATGCTGAGATCATGATTTATGACGACGCCAGCGCCACAGCCCCCACGCAGCAAGCGCGGCGCAGCACCCCTCCCTCAGCCTGAGTGCAGGACCTATTGCGACCAAAAATTTTTAAAAGGAAACGAGGAACACCCCTGTGACTGCACACCTTCACCTCGCGGCAGCACCGCTCGCTGAGTTCTTCCGCTCGGTGGGCTACACCCCCTCCGGGCTGGAATCCTTGTTGGGCGCCGCAGCCCTCGCGGCACTCCACCGCGGGGACCCTGCCTCGGTGAGCTTCGCCCTGCGTGAGAATCACACCCCGCAGGCGCAGGCAGTCCGCGTGTTTGCTTTACACCAGGGAGTCACTCCGGAGGAGCTTGTAGCGCTAGTGGGCGCAACGTTGGCAGCCACGCTCCAGGAGACGGGTGTACTCGCAGCAGCTACGAACGCGGGCGCTTCAGCGGAATTGCTCTACGCGCAGTTTGATATCCGCCCTCATAAGATTGCGGGTAAAGACCATTGGGTGTTTTCAGACCGCGACGCCTCCATCATTTACCAGCACGTTCCCAGTAGTGACCATGTGCTCGGCGTGGGCGCAGCAAGCCTTTCGTTGTTGTCCGTCACCCCCACTTCCCCGGTTTCGAGCGTGCTGGATCTAGGCACCGGCTCGGGCGTACAGGTGTTGGGCCAGCTCGGATGCGCCGAACAGATCGTGGCCACAGACGTCCACCCGCGCGCGCTCGATCTTGCCCGTGCCACCTTGGCCGCGTCGGCAAGCGGCACTGACATCACCTTGGCCGAGGGAAGCTGGTTTGAGCCTGTGGCGGGGCGGCGCTTCGGACGCATCATCGCGAACCCGCCGTTTGTGGTGGGCCTTGGGCAGGTGGATCATGTGTACCGTGATTCTGGGCTGGATTTGGACGGCGCCACAGCCCTGGTGACCAGCCAAAGCCCGGAGCACCTGGAGCTTGGTGCAACAGCATTTCTGCTGGGCAGTTGGGTGCACACCGCGAGCGAGCGGGCCCAGGCGCGCATCGCTTCCTGGCTGCCCTCCCACGGCGTGCGGGCCTGGGTGCTGCAGAGGGATATTGCTGACCCGGCACTGTATGTGCACACGTGGCTGCGCGATGAAAGCATCGACCCTCGCTCCCCCGAAGGCCAACTCCGCGCAACCGCCTGGCTGGAGCATTTTGCCCGGCGTGAGGTGGAGAGCATCGGTTTTGGGTTCATCTTCCTGCACAAAGTGGACGAGGACACCCCGAGCGAGCTGGTGTTTGAGGAGTTCAACCAGCAATTTTCAGGCAGCCTGGGCCAAGAGGTGGAGGAATACTTCACCCGAGCACAGTGGCTCAGCGAGCAAACCCCCGAGGATCTTTTGGCTGCGCGTTATCAGGTGCGCCCGGGCCTCGCGCTGGAGGAAGTGAGTGTGCCTGACGACGCAGCCGGCCAGGGCTTCCGCAATGTGGTGCGGCGCCTCACCCGCACCGAGGGGCCGCGGTGGACGCATGAGATTGATGAAGCCGTGCAGACTATTGTGCAGGGCCTGCACCCGCAGGGGCTAGGCTTGGAGGAAATTGGGGCGTTATATGCGCTGAGCCAGGGTCTCAACGAGGAAGAATCAGACGGGCTTGTGAGCGAGCTGCCGCGGCTGATTGCTGATTTGGTGCGGCATGGCCTGGTGATCCCTGCCGAGCTGTTGAAATAGGTGGTGATTCTCAATGAAAGCAGTGCTTACTCGGGTCAGTGAGGCCAGCGTTACCGTGGACGGTGAAGTGGTGGGAGCCATTTCCGCCCCAGAGACTGGTGGGGTGCTCGCGCTGGTTGGTGTGGGCAGCGAGGATGCGCCCGATGCTTGGGAAACCATGGTGCGCAAAATAGCGGAATTGCGAATCCTCGAAGGTGAGCGCAGCGTGGAAGATGCCGGTGCGCCCGTTTTGTTGGTCAGCCAATTCACGCTGATGGGGGCGACCAAGAAAGGCCGGCGCCCGTCTTGGTCCGCTGCGGCGAAGTCTGAGGTGGCTGAACCCGTGATGGACCGCATTGCGCAGGGATTGCGCGAACGCGGGATTCCGGTGGAGACGGGGCGATTTGGGGCGATGATGCGAGTCTCCAGCGTCAATGAAGGACCCTTTACTTTGTTGGTGGAGTGCTAGCGCCGCGAACGTGTGCGCCCCCATGTGGGGGCGGTGTGTGACGTCGGTAGGCAGCTCTTTTGCAGCAAATTTTGTGCCGGGCGGACGCCTCGGGAACTTATTTCAAGGCAAGTCCGTTGGGCTGTGTAGAACCGCGGTAAGGGCGCTGTGCACACCACGCATGGGCAGCCTGTTTTGCACTGTCATTCGGTGCGCTGCTGTGAACGCAGGAGGACAACCGCGCAACAACGGCTTTGAAGGAGGCGAGGATGACCAACCCATCCATGCAGGAGATTGAATCCGAAGAGGTTGACCGCGGAAGCCGCCGCGGCCATAGCAATGACAACCCCTCCGCAGACCTGGTCCGCGTGTACCTCAACGGTATTGGTAAGACCGCGTTGCTGACGGCCGAGGACGAAGTTGAGCTCGCCAAGACCATCGAGGTTGGCCTGTATGCAGAACACCTCCTGGAAAACTCAGATCAGCCGCTGACCCGCGCGATGAAGCGTGACCTCAAGGTGCTTGTCAAGGATGGCCGAAAGGCCCGCTCCCACCTCCTTGAGGCGAACCTGCGCCTGGTAGTTTCACTGGCGAAGCGCTACACAGGCCGCGGCATGCCCCTGTTGGACCTCATTCAGGAAGGCAACCTAGGGTTGATCCGCGCCATGGAGAAGTTCGACTACTCCAAGGGCTTCAAGTTCTCCACCTATGCAACCTGGTGGATCCGCCAAGCCATTACCCGCGGTATGGCAGACCAATCCCGCACCATCCGCCTCCCAGTGCATCTGGTGGAGCAGGTCAACAAACTTTCGCGCATCAAGCGCGAGATGTATCAGCAGCTCGGCCGCGAAGCTACCAATGAGGAACTCGCCGAGGAGTCGGGGATTGAGGAAGACAAGATTGACATGCTGCTGCGGCAGTCCCGTGACCCAGTGAGCTTGGACATGCCCGTGGGTGCCGATGAGGAAGCCCCACTGGGTGACTTCATCGAGGATTCCGAGGCAACCGACGCAGAATCCGCAGTAGTAGCCTCCCTGCGCCACTCCGACATCCGCGACGTCCTGGACACCCTTGAGCAGCGTGAACAAGATGTGATCCGTATGCGTTATGGTCTGGACGACGGCGTCCCTCGCACCCTGGACCAGATCGGCCGCGAGTTCGGGCTCTCCAGGGAACGGGTACGCCAAATTGAACGTGAAGTGATGAGCAAGCTGCGTGACGGCTCACGAGCAGACAAGCTGCGCGCCTACGCTGTGTAGGCCAAGTCGGTTCGGAACGAGGTGGCTGGCTCTTGCAGTCGGATCTTTCCTCCACCTCTACCTCCGCCCAAGCTCCCGCCCCCGCCCAAGCTCCTGCCCCCACAACTTACTCACCCTGGCGAAAAACCCGTTACACTGTGTGAAGCGTTACAACTCCGTGCCCTACTTTTAACTCTTAAGATAAGTGGCACATCGCGGCAAAAGCGTTCCTGTGGATGTAAAGGAAGAACTGCACAATGAAGGATTTGGTAGATACAACAGAAATGTATCTGCGCACCATTTATGAGCTTGAAGAAGAAGGTATCACTCCCCTTCGTGCTCGTATTGCGGAGCGCTTGGAGCAGTCTGGTCCAACCGTGAGCCAGACCGTTGCCCGTATGGAACGCGACGGACTCGTGGTGGTTGCCAATGACCGCAGCCTCCAGATGACTACTGAAGGCCGCGCTCTAGCCACCGCGGTGATGCGCAAGCACAGGCTCGCGGAACGCCTCCTCACCGATATCATCAAGCTGGACATCAACAAAGTCCACGAGGAAGCCTGCCGCTGGGAACATGTGATGAGCGAAGAGGTGGAGCGCCGTCTCGTAGAGGTGCTGGACACCATCGACCGCTCCCCCTTTGGCAACCCAATCCCAGGACTCGATGAACTCGGCGCCAATGTGGCTACCGCTGATGTGGGTGTACGCACCATTGACGCGGCATCATTGAGCCCCCGCAAAGTTCGCGTGGTGCAGTTCAACGAAATCCTCCAGGTGGATGAAGACCAGTTCACACGCCTACAAGACGCCGGGATCACCTTGGGCTCTGAAGTGGAACTTGAGCTGCGTGAAGGCCGCGTGATCCTGCGCAAGGGTGACGTGGAAGTAGAGCTTATCGACGACCTCGCTCATGCCGTGCGCGTGGAGGATGTATAACCCATGAATCTGCTGGTCACAGGCGGCGCGGGGTATGTAGGCAGTGTGTGCACCGCGGTGCTCATTGAGCGCGGGCATTCTGTCACTGTTGTAGACACCCTTGCCACCGGCAACCGTGAAGCCGTCCACCCAGACGCCACCTTCATCCAAGGTGACATCGCCGATGTTGCCCACAGCGTGCTTTCGGAACACCACTTTGACGGCGTGCTCCACTTTGCCGCCCGCTCGCTTGTGGGTGAATCTGTGGAAAACCCAGCCGAATATTGGCAGCACAATGTTGTGACCACGCTTCGCCTCCTCGAAGCGATGCGCCAGACCAACACCAACAACCTGGTGTTCTCTTCCACCGCTGCGACCTACGGCGAACCGGCGCAGGTGCCGATTACCGAGGACTTCCCTACCGCCCCAACGAATCCCTACGGCGCAACCAAGCTGGCCATCGACGCGATGATCACCTCCTACGCACACGCCTACGGTCTGGGTGCCACCAGCCTGCGCTACTTCAACGTGGCCGGTGCATACGGTGGCTTCGGGGAAAACCGAGAGGTGGAAACCCACCTCATCCCCATCGTGCTGCAAGTGGCCTTAGGGCACCGGGAGTCCATCAAGATTTTCGGCGACGACTGGCCCACCCCAGACGGCACCTGTATCCGCGACTACATCCACATTTTCGACCTCGCCCAGGCGCACCTCCTCGCGCTGGAGTCCAACACGGCAGGCGCCCATCGCATTTACAACCTTGGTTCGGGTGAAGGTTTCTCAGTCCGTGAGGTCATCGACGCCTGCAGGCAGATCACCGGCCACCCGATCCCAGCCGTGGTGGAAAGCCGCCGCGCCGGTGACCCAGCGGTACTCATCGCTTCCTCCCAAAAGGCAAAAGAGGAACTTGGCTGGCAACCCGAACGCACTGAGCTCAACCAAATCATGGCAGACGCCTGGGAGTTCACCTCCGCACTGGGGGATCGGGCGCACAGCGCACCCAAACACTAGGGCTCCCAAACACTAGTGTCCCCAAACAACTGAGCCCTGAGAAATAGGGTCTTGGAAATTAGGGCTGGAAATTAGGGCTGGAACCCCACCTGCTCATCGAATTCTTCCAGAGTGACGTGCGCCCCCTCGCTCATCGCATTCAGCAATTCAGCGATCACTCCATAGCGGTAGCCCTGGTGAATCAGATTGCACAGGTAGTGGCGTGGATCTTGCTCAAAGGCGGCTTGCAACGCCATATTGGTGTAAGCCGTTGCCCCTTGGGCGAGTGAACTCAGCGCGCACAATGCCAACGCGTTTGTTTTCACTTCCCCTCCAACAGAGCTCGCCACTGCCACCATGATGTTTTTCAAGGCCACAGCGTGATCCGGGATGAGCACACACAGGGCATCACGCAGCTTCACATTCGCGCACATCGAACCAAAGGCGATCAGCACTTCCGAGTGTTGTTGGAGCTGTTCAATGCTGTGATGGTTCACCTGCTCGCAATATTGCTCCAAGATGTCCAGGTGGCGGCGCACCGCACTCCTAGGAATCCTTCGTGCATTGATGAGCTGTGAACTCAGCGTGTGGATGGCGGCGTCGAGGTCATCTTCATCGGATTCTGTAATAAACGGGTTGGATTGGGTGAAGTACCTCCAGGCCTCCTCCCGATTCAATGCCGGCAGTTCCCCTCCTCGGAGCAAGCGCTTGGTGGCAGGAGCATTGGCTATATTTCCCACTTTGGGCGTGCGCCAGGAACGGTGCGGGGCGTCGTGGCTGAACAACAGGTGCATAGGTTGCCCGGTGAGCAATTCTGGGACGTGGTAGCAGGCGATGGCGTCGATCTGCCCCGCTTCGTGGGCATCGTGGAGTTGCTCCACAAGAATGCTCATGGCTACGTGATTGTGCTCGGTGATGAGGAAAGCCACCACCTTCGGATGAGACAGCGATTGGATAAATTCAAGGACTTCATCGATGTTGTTTCTCTGGTCAAAACCCAGGCGCAGTACAGGGCCGAGGCTCGTGCCCAAACAACGCTGCGGCCCCACCGCGTCCGCCGCGCTGCCAGGGTGTTCGGGCTGGTGTTGCAGCTCTGGGTCTGGATGTGGGTCCGGTTCCCGCTCCCGCTCCGGTAGTGGGTGTGTTTCCACGGTGACGAGCACCAAGGACTCCTTTGGGTAGTACCCCAGGATTCCTGGGACGTTTGCAATGAGATCTGCTGGATGAAAATTGATTGTGACTTGTTGCATGGGCTCACTTTCACAAACCCCGCACAACACCCGCTAGGGTCCGTGAGCGGAAAGGGCCTAATCTGTGGAAAACGTGGCCCAGGAGCCACCGCTTGTGGAAAACTCAACGGCCCTCGGGAACCAAAACCGTAAGATGTCCAACCACGTGAGCGTCGTTTCTGCCCCACCTCACGCGCAGTGCACCGGGCAGTGTGGAACAAATGTGTACCCACAGGCGTTGTGCCGGTAGTAACCCGCAATGAACTGAATCGTGCTGCCGTGTGTCCGCGAAGGTGGACCATTGTCGGCGAGGCATGGATTAGCATGGATTGCCAGAAACGTTATTGGTGCGCCCGACGGCGCGCTGATGGCTAGACACACCCCGGGAGGAAGTTATGCCAGAAGATTTTGGCCGGATGTATGAGCTACAGTTCCCCGCACCCGAGGTGAACAATGCCGATTCCCAAGGCCCAACGCTGATTGTGGCGCTACAGGGGTACGCAGACGCAGGCCATGCCGTTGAGCACAGTGCCGATCACCTGTTGGCCGCCTTGGATCACCGCCCGGTGGCCTCCTTCAACAGTGACGAGTTGATTGACTATCGCTCGCGGCGCCCGGCGGTCACCATTGATCACAACGCGGTTGTAGAAATTGAAGATCTGCATATCGGCATGGACGTGGTGCGCGATAGCACCGGGAAATCCTTCCTGCTGCTCAGCGGCCCCGAGCCCGACTTGCGCTGGGAGGGATTCACCCAGGCGGTAGCGAACTTGGTGGAGCGATTCGGCGTGAGCCAGACCATTTGCCTCTACGCCGCCCCCATGGCCGTTCCGCACACTCGCCCCATGGTGATTTCCGCGCATGGCAACTCCCCGGAGCTCGTGAGCAGCCAGTTCAACCTGGACACCCGCATCACCGTTCCCGGCGCTGCCGCCCTGCACCTGGAGCGCCTCCTGCACCAGCAGGGCCGCAAAGTCGCGGGCTTCACGGCGCATGTGCCGCACTACCTGGCCGCGTCGGTATACCCGCAGGCAGTCCTCGGGCTGCTTGAGGCCGCCGCCAGCGCTGCAGACCTTTCCTTGCCGCTGCGCACACTCGAGGAAGACGCCGCAAAGGTAGCGATGCAGATCGAGGAACAGGTGGACGGCACCCCCGAGATCGAGCAGGTGGTGCACATGTTGGAGCGCCAGTACGACGAAGAGTTGGAACGATACCGCGAACGCAAACCCCACGCGGTTATGCCTGGGGAAAGCGCAGTGCCGAGCGGCGAGGAACTCGGCGAGGAGTTCGAACGCTTCCTCGCGGGGCTTGACGACGAGCCCGGCACCGAAGGCACTGACGCTCCCCCGGCCCCTTAAGGCACACACCCCTTCTCCACTAAGGTAGAAGGGGTGAATTTGTCTCGGATGCTGCCAGATCTTGAAGAGGTCCCCGAAAACCTGCTTGATGAGTCCATCTTTGACTCCTTCCTCCGGTGGACCTCGGACCGCGGGATCAGCCTGTACCCCGCGCAAGAGGAAGCGGCGCTGGGCATCCTCGCTGGAGACAACGTCATTCTGGCCACCCCCACTGGCTCCGGAAAGTCCATGGTGGCAATCGCCGCCCACTTCATCGCTATGGCTCGCGGGCAGCGCAGCTTCTACACCGCGCCCATCAAGGCCCTGGTGAGTGAGAAGTTCTTTGCCCTCTGCGAGATCTTCGGGCCAGAAAACGTGGGTATGATGACCGGCGACGCCACCGTCAACGGCCAAGCCCCTATCATCTGCGCAACAGCCGAGATCGTTGCCAACATTGCTTTACGCGACGGCGCCCAGGCCAACATCGGCCAAGTGGTGATGGACGAGTTCCACTACTACTCCGAACCCCGCCGCGGCTGGGCGTGGCAAGTACCACTCCTGGAGCTACCGCACGCCCAATTCCTCCTCATGTCCGCCACCTTGGGCTCCACCGACTTCCTCAGCGAAGACCTCAGCAAGCGCACCGGCCGCACCACCAACCTCGTGGCCGGTGCGTCCCGCCCGGTGCCGCTGGAGTTTGAGTACGTGTACACCCCCGTCCACGAAACCATCGAGGAGCTGCTGAGCAAAGGCAAAGCCCCGGTGTACGTGGTGCACTTCACCCAGCGCCAAGCTGTGGAGCGCGCGCAGTCCCTGACCAGCATCAGCATCATCACACCGGAGGAGAAGGAGCAGATCGCGGCGGAAATCGGGGCGTTTCGCTTTACCACCACCTTCGGCCAAACCCTCTCCAAGCTGCTCAGGCGCGGCATCGGTATTCACCACGCAGGCATGCTGCCGAAGTACCGCCGCCTCGTGGAAAAACTCTCGCAGACCGGCCTGCTCAAGGTCATATGCGGCACCGATACCCTTGGAGTGGGCATCAACGTGCCCATCCGCACCGTGTTGTTCACCGGCCTGGCCAAATTCGACGGCACCAAACAGCGCATCCTCGCCTCCCGGGAGTTCCACCAGATTGCAGGACGCGCCGGGCGCGCTGGCTACGACACCGTAGGCTACGTGGTGGTGGAGGCCCCTGAGCACGAGATTGAGAACTGGCGCCTGCGCCAGCGAGCCGGCCAGGACCCCAAGAAGCTCAAGAAGATGCGGATGAAATCCGCTCGCGATGGTGAAGTCACCTGGGGCGAACGCACTTTTGAACGCCTCATGAATGCGCAGCCAGAGCAGCTCACCAGCCAGTTCATGGTGTCCAACTCCATGGTGCTCAATGTGATTGCCCGCCCCGGCGACGCCTACCAGCACCTGAAAAAACTCATCCGCGGTAACCACGACAACTGGGACAAACAAAACAGAGACATCCTCACCACGATTGAACTCGTGCGCGGCCTGGTCACCGCGGGGATTGTTGTCCGTTTGGATCAAATTGACGCCACGGGACGTCGATACGCTCTCACGGAAGAACTGGAGCGTGACTTCGCGCTGAACCAGCCGCTCTCCCCCTTTGCTCTGGCGAGCCTGGAGCTGCTGGACCGGGAGGCGGATGACTTTGAGCTCAACGTGATCAGCGCTTTCGAGGCCATTTTGGATGACCCCCGCCAGGTGTTGCTCGCGCAGCAGAAGGCCGCGCGTGACGAGCAGATCGCGGCGATGAAGGAAGAGGGCCTGGATTACACGGAGCGGATGCGGCTGCTTGACGACGTCACGTGGCCGCAACCCCAAGCCGAACTCCTTGAGCAAGCGTATGCTACATACGCCGCCGGGCACCCTTGGGCGCGGGAATTCCAGATCAGTCCGAAGTCCATCATCCGTGACATGGTGGAACAGGGCATGACTTTCAGTGATTTCATTGCCACCTACGGGCTCGCGCGCTCGGAGGGCGTGGTGCTGCACTACCTCACGGATGCATGGCGCACCCTCAAGAACTCGATTCCCGAGGAGTACCGAACCCAGCAGCTTGAGGACATCGTGGAATGGCTCGGTGAGCTGATTCGTCAGGTGGATTCCTCGCTGATTGATGAATGGGCGCAGATGGCGGACCCAGACGCCCCGATCTCGCAGGATGCCTTGGCCACGGAGCTGGCGTTCGGCGTGGAGGACCCCAACGCGCTGACCGCAAACAAGCGCGCCTTCCAAGTGATGGTGCGCAACCTCATGTTCCGACTGGTGAGCCTGTTCGCATTGGAAAAGGAAGACGAGCTTGCGGAAATGCTGGACTACCTGGAGGAAGTGCCAGACTTCGGTGCCGCCATGGACGCCTACTTTGAGGACTACGCGGACCTGGATACCTCCGCCGCTGCCCGCGGCCCGGAGTACTTCCGCGTGGAAAAAGGCCCCGAGAAGTGGCGGGTGCGTCAGGTCATCAAGGATCCCGAGGATGACCGGGCATTTGCGTTTGTGGCCGAGGTGGACCTTGCCGCCTCTGACGCTGCAGGTGAAGTGCGGCTCTCTCAGCTTGAGATCGACCAACACTAGTGCGGTGTTGTGCGGTGTTGTGCGGTGTGCACGATAGGCTCAATCAGTTGAACCTATTAACACTGCTCTATACTCATAGGCATGAGCAATAAAGAGTACCGCCCGACTCTCGCCCAGCTTCGCACGTTCGTCACCATCGCGGAAAACCGCCACTTTGGCACCGCCGCCACCAAGCTCAACATTTCCCAGCCCTCGCTTTCCCAAGCGTTGGTTTCCTTGGAAAACGGCCTGGGGGTGCAGCTCATTGAGCGCTCCACGCGGCGGGTGATCGTCACACCGATCGGCGAATCCCTCCTGCCCTTCGCCAAAGCCACCCTGGATGCAGCCGAGGCTTTTATCGCTCATGCCCAAGGCAACAGTGGCGTGTTGTCTGGCAACCTCGCGGTGGGAATCATCCCCACCATCGCGCCGTACATTCTGCCCGAGCTGTACAAGGAACTCGCTGCCAGTTACCCCGACCTCGAACTGCAAATCGTGGAAGATCAAACGCAGCACCTGCTCAGCCAGCTCAAAGACGGCCACATCGATTGCGCCCTCTTGGCCTTGCCGGTGGAAAGCACCGGGATTGTGGAAATCCCCCTCTACGCCGAACACTTCAAGATCGTCGTATCGGAGTCCAATGCGCTCGCCGGCAGGGAGGACGTAAAGCTCTCCTCGCTCGCGGACCTCAACCTGCTCCTCCTTGACGACGGCCACTGCCTGCGCGACCAAGTCGTGGACCTCTGCCGCAAGGCAGACGTCAACCCCTTGGCGCAGCGCAGCGCCGAAACCAAGGCCGCAAGTCTCACCACCGTGATGCAACTCGTCAGTGCGGGCATTGGCTCCACATTGATCCCCGAAAGCGCCGTGAGCATTGAAACCAACCGTGAGGGTGTGGCAACCGCAAGTTTTGCCCAAGACGTGACCGCCAGCCGCCAAGTGGGGCTGGTGTACCGTGCGTCCTCCACCAGGGAAGACACCTACCTGAAACTTGGTTCAGTAATCTCCGAGGCTTTCTACCGCACGATTGGCGTGGAAGGTACCGATGGCAGGGATGGCACCGAGAAATAGCACAAAAGCCCAGACCGTAGATGTCTGGGCTGTGTGTTGTCCGGAGTTTAGCGCAGGTCGCGCGGGAACTCACCGCCGGAGATTTGGCGGTAGAAGTGCGCGGTAGCGTTCAGGCTAACGCCAATTGCCACCACGATTCCCAAGCCACAAGTGGCCAGGACAAGCAGCATGACAACCAACGAGGTCATCACATAGAAACCTACGGTCTTCAGGTAATTGGCTTTCACCGCCTGGAAGGAAGCGGAAACAGAGGCTAGGGCGCCGCTGCGACCGTCGGCCGCGAAATATGGCGCAAAATTCACCAGGGGCACTACCAAAAGGCTCACCACCAATTGCGCCAGCATGCCAAGGGAATACATGCCCCAATTAATTTCGCCCGTGGAGGTATCGATCGCCAGCATGAGCGGCAATGCAGCCACCACGGTAACAACGCCGGCAATAAGAGAGCACAGTAAATAGCTCAAAAACGTGGCGCCATAATGCGGGCCGGGCACTGCCTCGCCCACTGCGAACTTCTTGCCGTCTGCCTGGAGCAACGTAAGCCGCATGATCATTGGGTAAATCAGCAAAGCCAGGATGATAAACACCCAGGTAGATGGGCTCGTATAAGGGTTCACCTCAAAGTTTTGTGGGTCTTCCACCGCCAGCGGCGCGTTGGCGATGTAGTACGCGAAGTAGCCACCGAGTGCCACCAGCGCAAGCAGACCGAGGCCAAGCCACAAAGGCCAACGCTTAAAGGTGATACGGAAACCGTATTTGATTGCCTCAAAGAGATCTACCGTTTGGCCGGGACCGGCCACCATGAGGTCGCCTAGATCTTCATGGCGGCGATCCCCGCCGTGGTACTCCCCAAACTGGCCAGCACCGTAACTGCCGGCGCCGTAGCCACCGGCATGTGCTGCACCAAATCCGGCGGTACCAAAATCTGGGCGGTCTTCTGGATGATTGGACGCTGGATATTGCGAATCACCGGAAAATTCACCGTCAAATGGGTCCTGGGAAGGCCCATTTTCATCATTGGGACTGTTGGTCATGAAAACTCCTTCGGGTTTGAGCACATTTTCGGCACTACGCGATCATGAAAACGTAAAGCCGAGAAAATCAACTCGAATTAGTGAAAAGGATGAATTGAGACAAAACCCAATACTAGTGAAGTTCACTGGCGAAGGCAGGCAAGCAAAAAGCAAGCAGCCCCAAACGCAAGATAGACTGGGCAATTGCTATGACCGATGCCAAAAAGGAACCCCACAGCGCTGAGCAACTCCCGCGCCGCCGCTCTCAGCGAACTCAGCACCCCCAACGCCGCCGTCGGAAGCCGCATGCAGCCGCTCAGGCGCCGGTAGGGACACGAGCCCAGGCACCGCTAGGGGGGGCGCTCAAGGCAACACAGAAGGAACTGCTATCCCACATTGAGCAAGACGCGCCGAACTTGCGCACGGTAGATGTTCGCGCGCTGCGCAGACGAGCCCGGAATGCGCGCAGCAACAAGGCATTCCAGGCGATCCACGCCGACTTGCAGCAGGCCGTATCGCACCACGCCGAGTTCGTAGCGAGTCTTCCCGAGGTGAGCTATCCGGAGTCATTGCCGGTCAGCGCACGTAAAGATGACATCGCCGAGGCAATCCGGGACCATCAAGTGGTCATCATTGCTGGTGAAACCGGTTCCGGTAAAACCACGCAGATTCCCAAGATCTGCCTTGAGCTCGGCCGCGGGCGCAAAGGCCTGATTGGGCATACGCAGCCGCGCCGTCTCGCTGCGCGCACAGTTGCAGAACGCATTGCATTTGAGCTGGAACAACCGATCGGCCAGACCGTTGGCTATGCGATCCGTTTTGATGACCAAGTGGGCCCCAACACGGCGATCAAGCTCATGACTGACGGCATCCTGCTGGCGGAGATGCAGCGCGACCGCTTCCTTAACGCCTACGACACCATCATCATCGATGAAGCCCACGAACGCTCCCTCAACATCGACTTCCTCTTGGGCTACCTCAAGCAGCTTCTGCCGAAACGCCCGGATCTCAAAGTGGTGATCACCTCCGCAACGATCGACCCTGAACGATTCGCAGAGCATTTCGCGCAGCCCGACGGCACCCCGGCCCCCATCATCGAAGTGTCCGGCCGAACCTATCCAGTGGAGGTACGCTACCGGCCGCTGGAGGTTGAAGTAGGCGAAAAGACGGTGGACATCGATCCACTCGACGGCCTGATTGGTGCTTTGGAAGAGCTCATGAGTGAGGGGCCGGGAGATATTCTGTGCTTTTTCGCAGGCGAAGCTGACATCCGCGACGCCATGGAAGTGATCCAGGCGCGGCGCTACAAGAATGTGGAGGTCACTCCCCTCTTTGGCCGGTTGTCCAACCAGGAACAGCACAAGGTGTTCAGCCCCCATTCGGGGCGCCGCATCGTGCTGGCCACCAACATCGCGGAAACTTCACTCACGGTTCCCGGAATCCACTATGTGGTGGACACCGGCACTGCCCGCATTTCCCGCTACTCCACGCGCACCAAAGTGCAGCGCCTTCCGGTTGAACCCATCTCCCAGGCCAGCGCCAATCAGCGTTCGGGCCGTTGCGGGCGCGTTGCCGACGGCATCGCCATCCGTTTGTACTCGGAGGAGGATTTCTCCTCCCGCCCAGAGTTCACGGACCCGGAGATCCTGCGCACCAACCTGGCGAGCGTCATCCTACAAATGGCCAGCCTGCGGCTGGGCGACATCGAGGCATTTCCATTTCTGCAGGCCCCGGACACTAAGGCCATTCGGGACGGCCTATTGCTGCTCCATGAGCTAGGCGCTTTGGACAGCACGGCTGGCAAAGACGGCGAACCACGGCTCACCAAAGTGGGCCGCGACATCGCGCGCGTTCCCCTTGATCCCCGGCTTGCACGCATGCTCCTGGAGGCCAACACCCATGGGGTGTTGGGTGCGGTGTATGTGATTGTTGCCGCGCTGAGCATCCAGGATGTGCGCGAACGCCCGCTCGAAATGCAGGCCCAAGCAGATCAGGCACATGCGCGTTTCAAAGACCCCAACAGTGACTTCTTGAGCCTGCTGAAGTTGTGGGAACACATCGTTGAAGAGCGCGGTGCCCTCAGCGGCAACGCCTTCAAACGCTCGGTGCAAAAACAATTCCTGCACTACATGCGCATCCGGGAGTGGTTCGACCTCGTGCGTCAGTTGCGCAATATCGGTGACCAGTTGGGGTGGGCTGACCCAATGCACGGCCTGTTTGAGTCGCTTGGTGACGTTGAATCGCAGGCGGACCTCATCCACCGCGCGCTACTTTCGGGTCTGCTTTCCCAAATTGGCATCCGTGACGCGCAAACAAAGGAGTTCCAGGGCACACGGAATACCCGTTTCATGATTTTCCCCGGCTCAGCGCTTGCCAAAAAGCCACCGCAGTTTCTGATGGCGGCCCAGTTGGTGGAAACCTCCAGATTGTGGGCCCGCGACGTGGCAAGTATTGATCCTCGCTGGGTAGAGCAACTGGGCAAAGACCTCCTCAAGCACCAATACTCAGAGCCCTTCTGGTCCACCAAACGCGGCAGCGCCATGGCTCACCAACGCTCAACACTGTACGGCGTACCGGTTGTTGCGGACCGGGTGGTTGGGTATCACACCATTGATCCTCAGGCAGCGCGTGACATGTTCCTCCGCGAGGCTCTCATTGACGGCAATTGGAACACTCACCACGAATTTTTCCATAACAACACCGCCAAATTGGAGCTCGCGGGTGAGCTTGAGGAGAAGGCCCGTAGGCGTGACATTGTGGTGGATGAGCAGGCACTGTTCGACTTCTACGATGCTCGCATCCCGCAAGAGGTTTTCAACGCCAACACCTTCCACTCTTGGTGGAAAAAGCAGCAGGGCATCACCCCGAATCTACTGGACTTTGACCCCGCGGAGCTGCTCACCGAGCACGCCGAGGACGTCCACGAAGATGCATTCCCAGATTCCTGGACGCAAAACGGTGTGGATTTTGAACTCACCTACAAGTTTGAACCGGGCACCGTGGACGACGGCGTCACAGTGCGCATTCCGGTTCCCCTGTTGGGGAGCGTTCGCCCCGAGGGTTTTGAGTGGAATGTCCCTGGCCTGCGCGAAGAGTTAGTGGCAGCGCTCATCAAGACATTGCCCAAGCACCTCCGCAGGCAGGTGGTGCCCGCACCCGACTACGCCAAAAAGGTTGCAGCCAATCTGCGTTTCGGCTCCGGCGACCTGCTGGTTCAGGTGGCCAACGAGCTGGTCCACTTGGGCGGCAGTGGTATCACTGAGGATGATTTCTCCTTGGCCCAGGTCCCAGACCACCTTAAGGTGAGTTTCGGCGCTGTGGATAAGCGCGGCGACGTCATTGACCGCGACAAAGACCTCCTCTCCCTCCAGCAGCGCTTCAAAGGGAAAATCTCCACGTCTATGGCGAAGGTTGGCCCGAAGCAGCAGCGCGCCACGGAGTGGACCTCGGAGACGCTCGGCACTATCGCTGAGGAGGTGATCACTAAGGTCGATGGGCAAAATGTGATTGCGTACCCTACACTCGCGGTGGGCAAGACTGGGGTGGCAGTGGAGGTAGTGTCCACGAAGGCACAGGCCGAGGCTCAGCTTTTTACCGCGACGATGACGTTGATGTTGCGGGAAGTAAAGCTCAACGCACAGAAAATGCTGAATGGCCTACCGCTGCAGCAGCGGGTTGCGCTGGAGCACTTTCCGAACGGAGGGGCGCAGGGTTTCATTGCCGACGCCACCGCCGCAGCCGTGCGCGACATCCTTCGCGATAACGGTGGCCCTTCCCGGGATCCCGCACGGTTTAGAGAGCTGTTGTCCCTGGTGAAAGAGCAGGCGCCTGGTGTGGTTCGTCGGACAACCGTGGATCTCGCGCCGTCAGTGTTGGCGTTTCACCAATTGAATGACGAGTTGCAGCTGTGGTCCGGTCCCGCAATTGATGATATGCGGGCCCAGGTTGCCGGCTGGCTCCCCCAGCACGCGATTACCAGGCTCGGCGTTGCGCGTTTGCGGCATATTCCTCGTTTTGCCCAGGCAATCCGCTTGAGGTTGGAGGATTTGCAGCGGCTTCCGGATCGAGACGCGCGCTATCAGCAGCAGATCCAGGTTTTGCAGCAGCGATTGGCCCAGAAGGTCCAGGCTTCCAAGCGTGGAGTGAACCAGAGCCAGGTGTTGGATATTCAGTGGATGATCGAAGAGCTGCGGGTGAGCTTGTTTGCACAACGTTTGGGTACCGCGCAAAAGGTTTCCGAGCGCAAAATTGAGAAAGCGATTGATCAGTTGAAGTAGCCGAGGCTACGCGTGTCTTTGTGGCTGCTTGCCTATTCGCCGAGGTTGTCAAAGCTTCGGCTTCTGCGCCGCATGAGCCGGATTTCAGACTCAAAGTCCTCGGCACGTTCAAATGATTTGTACACTGAGGCGAAGCGGAGGTATGCAACCTCGTCGAGCTCTCGGAGCGGATCAAGGATGGCTAGGCCTACGTCGTTGGCGTACACCTGCGATCCGTGTTGGCTGCGCACGGTTGCCTCCACTTCTTGGGCGAGGCGTTTCAGTGCATCTTCGCTGACGTCGCGGCCTTGGCATGCGCGGCGCACACCGGTGATGACCTTTTCTTTGCTAAAAGGCTCAGAAAGTCCGTTCTTCTTGATGACCAAGAGCACTGCTTTTTCCACTGTGGTGAAGCGGCCTTCACAATGAGTGCATTGGCGGCGCCTGCGAATGGCGGTGCCTTCCTCGAAAATCCTTGAGTCAATTACCTTGGAGTGTTCGTTATTGCAAAACGGGCAGTACATCTTCTTGTCTCATGCCTTTCGTGCGTCACCACCGAGCTTCCCAGCCGCTTCCCGGCCGTTTCCAAGCCAGGCCAGCGTTTCCACGTCGAGCGTCCCGGTCCCGCATCGTGGCCCTTTGAAGCTCTGCTCACAAGGCTGAAATTATACGCTGGCCGCTGGCATTATTAGTGCGCGCTTTGGGACACAGTGAAGTCTGGGGTCACACCGGCCGGGACCGGTGGCTGGGTGTCCTCAGGCTGACCAAAAAGCGCAATTCCAGCCGCAAGAACCAAACCTACCAAGGAGCCAGCAAACGCGTTTGCCCAACGTTCTGACCTCTTTGTGGTCCCCCCGGTGGATGCGGCAGTCAAAGGGGCGGTGTGCAGATCTTGCAGTACCGAGCTACTGCGGCGATGTGCCGTAAGGGTGGTCAACGCAGAATTGCGGTTTCGAACAACAGGCTTGCTACTGCCAATCCCACTCCCGCGATCATCATTCTCTATACGGGGCCGAAGTGTTCGAATAGCTGTTGCGGTATGTTCGATACCCAGGTTGCCACGGCTCACACGAGCTTGCCTACGGCTAGGTTCCCACACCTCCGCAGGGGGGACTACTCGCGCGCGAGCGTGCTCCTGCACAGCCCGGTAAGGGAAACGCGAGGCGGAGGTGGATTGAGGTGCTGCGATGGTCATGATCTTTTCCTTTTTGGTGAGTTGAAACAGAAGGGCTAACACTCCTGTAACGGAACACAACGCACTCTATATTCCCGCCCGGACACGAAGGCCCATTGAGGATCGAAGTCTCGTGCATATGTTCGACTATTTTCGATTTGTTCGAATTATGCGCCTTGTTCGAACACTTGTCAAGAATTCGAACGACACTCTCGAACAAATGTATGATTTGCTACGGACAATGCGCTAGAGTGGGGAACGAGCGCACTCCACCCAGCCCTCTCTGGCAGTCAGTTCTGGCAGTCAGCTTGGGCAATGGTTCGGTACCGCCGAGTCACCCTGCTTCCGCGTCTTCGCGGCTTCTGGGTGGGTCTGCGCGCCAGTGACTACCCCTCATAAACCGCTTACTCATCACGCGCCGCCACGCACTGCAACGATCTTCAGGAGAAAAGAAAATGCCACCTCGCAAAAACACGGACCCGAGCAAGCAAGAACCCCTTTCTGACCGGCAACGCAGAATCCTTCAAGTGATTTCCGATGCCGTAGTACTACGTGGCTACCCACCAAGCATTCGTGAGATCGGTGATGCGACTGGCCTGCAATCCACCTCATCCGTGGCCTACCAACTGCGCGAACTTGAGCGCAAGGGATACCTGCGCCGGGACGCCAATAAGCCACGAGCGGTAGACGTTCGCACGTTGCCGGATCAAAAGGCCACCAAACCTGGACCAAAGACCCGAAACAAGGAGCAGCCATCCGCACCGGCATTCAGTCCGGAGAATGCCGAGGCTTCCTCCACCACCTACATCCCCATCGTCGGCAGCATCGCGGCAGGCGCTCCGATCTTGGCTGAAGAGAACGTGGAACAGTACTTCCCGCTTCCCCAGGATGTGGTTGGCGACGGCGAGCTCTTCATGCTCCAGGTTGTTGGCGAGTCAATGAAAGACGCCGGCATCTTGGATGGCGACTGGGTGGTGATTCGCTCGCAGCCGGTGGTTGAGCAAGGCCAGTTTGCAGCCGCCCTCATCGACGGCGAAGCAACCGTCAAGGAATTCCACAAGGATTCCTCCGGCGTGTGGCTCCTTCCCCACAATGACGCCTTCTCCCCCATTCCCGCGGAGCACGCTGAAATTATGGGAAAGGTTGTGACCGTCCTGCGCAAGTACTAGCAACATTGCGGACTTATTCTCATTCTCAGAGCAGCCGCGGCTCCGAACACCCGTCAGACAACGTACTTGCCTGGCGGGTTTCAGCTATTTCCCCACCCCTATATTGGGGAGTTTGACAACAAATCTTCAACAAAACTCGCAGTTCATTCGGACACTAGCGGCGCTAAACAGACCGCCTAAGCAGGATTTTGTGGGATCAGATCCAGAATCGTGCCCGATATTACATATCCCCCTGCCCATTTTTCCCGATTTTTGTGGGTTGTCCGTGCAAAACTGTCTGTAATGCGTTGTTGTTGGTTTGTTGGCTTTTCGTTGTGCCCAGCCCATTCGGGCATTTCCAACAGCACTCCGTTCCCAACATTGGGAATTCCATGTTCAGCGCCGAACAAAAGTGCCACCAACCATTGGCATTTGAAAGGAAAGAGATGTACTCAGAGGAACGCCGCCGGCAAATTGCGTCACTCACCGCAGTTGAGGGAAGGGTCAATGTCACCGAACTTGCCGCGCGTTTTGAAGTCACCGCCGAAACAATTCGTCGCGACCTCGCGGTGCTGGACCGCGAGGGCGTAGTACACCGAGTACACGGCGGCGCGGTGGCTAACCAAACGTTCCAAACCGCTGAGTTCAGCCTGGACACCCGCGCCCGTTCGGCGTCGGGAGCAAAAAACTCCATTGCACACGCAGCACTGGCATTCCTCCCAGAAGCAAATGGTGGCATGTTCCTGGACGCCGGCACCACCATCGCGGCGCTCGCAGAACTCATTGCGGTACAGCCACTTGCCAGGCAGTGGTCCATCGTGACCAACAGCCTCTCTATCGCGCTGACATTGGCGAACGCCAACATGGACTCTATTCAGCTCCTCGGCGGCAGCGTTCGCGCCATCACCCAAGCGGTAGTCGGTGATACCGCCTTGCGCACCCTTGCCCTGATGCGGGCTGACGTCGCGTTCATTGGCACCAATGCGCTCACCCTCGATCACGGCCTTTCCACCGCGGACTCCCAGGAAGCCGCAATCAAGAGCGCCATGATCACCAATGCCCACAAGGTTGTGGTGCTGTGTGACTCCACCAAGATGGGCACGGACTATCTGGTGAGCTTCGGCAGCATTGAGGACATCGACGTGGTGGTCACAGACTCCAATGCCCCAGAATCCTTTGTCAAGGCGCTGCGTGACCGTGACGTTGAGGTGGTCATCGCGCAATAAAGCCCAAGAACTCTCAACCAGCGCCTGATTTCCACTACACATGGAAGCTCAGGCCCTTTAGCCATCCCCGACCTCACTACCACACAGGGCATGAAAACTCCCCACCAGCCAATACAAAACTGATGGGGAGCAATCTACCAAGCAGTGAATGAGCCGCTTGGGGGCGTCGGAACGCTGCCGGAAAGCGTCAGGCGTTGGCCTTCATGATGACTTCGCGCACTGCCGCGCGGGCCTCGGTGGCACCTTCTGCGTCCAGGGCTGCCTCAGCGGCGCGCTTGCATGTCTCAAAATCAACGGCAGAGAGTTGAGCACCCACACCCGCGATCGCAGTGGAAGCGGAGGAAAGGGAATTCACGCCCAGGCCTGCGAGGACGCAAGCGAGCAGTGGGTCGGCTGCTGCCTCGCCACACACACCGACGGCCGTGTTGGTGCGCTCGCCTTCCTTGCAGGTGTGCGCAATGAGACGCAGCACCGCTGGCTGCCAAGGGTCGGTGAGGTACGCGAGCTGCGGGCTCATGCGGTCTGCAGCCATGGTGTACTGGGTGAGGTCGTTGGTGCCGATGGACACGAAGTGCAGGTATGGCATGAGCTTGTCAGCCATCAAGGAAGCTGCCGGAACCTCGATCATCGCACCTGCGATCAAGCCGCGCTCTTCACACAGGCCTGCGAACCACTTTGCCTCGCGGGCGGTTGCCACCATTGGAGCCATCACCCAGGTTGGGGCATCCTCGCCGCGGCCGAGTTCCTTGGCGGCCAAGGCGATTGCGTCGAGCTGGCGGGTAAGCAGAGCCTCGTTGGCGCGAGCTACGCGCAAACCGCGAACACCCAGGGCAGGGTTCATTTCATCAGCCATGGAAGCAAAGGCCACAGGCTTGTCCGAGCCGGCATCGAGGGAGCGCACTACAACCTTGCTGTGCGGGAACTGCTCAAGCACCTTCTTGTACACGGCCGCTTGCTCTTCCACGCTTGGCTCCTCGGTAGCGGTGAGGAAACACATCTCGGTGCGGAACAGGCCGATGCCCTCTGCCTGGCTCTGTGTCGCAGCAATGCGGGCAGCGTTGCCGTCCTGGACATTGGCCAGAAGCTGCACGCGGTGGCCGTCCTTGGTCTCTGCAGGACCAGTCCACTGGGCAATGCGCTCTGCGAGCATCTTGGATTCTTGCTCCGCGGCAACGGCGGTCTCGGGGTCAGCGTCCAGCGTGACGGTGCCCAGGGCGCCGTCCACCAGAACCATATCCCCAACTTTGACGTTGTGGAGCTTCTCCCCCACGGCCACGATGCAGGGCACGTTGAGCTGGCGGGCGATGATGGCGGTGTGGGAGGTTGGGCCGCCGAGCTCGGTGACCAGACCCACGAACAGGTCAGTATCCAGTGCGGCGGTGTCTGCTGGGGAGAGGTCGTCTGCGAACAGGACCACCTGCTCATCAACGGTTGGTAGGCCTGGCTCCTGCTCGCCACGCAGCTCCGCGATCACGCGGTCACGGATGTCGCGCAAGTCCGTGGTGCGCTCTGCCATTACGCCGCCGGCAGCCTCAAACATGGTGACAAACTTGGTGGTTGCGGCAACCACGGCATAGTCGGCTGGATGGCCACCCTGGATGCCCTTCTTCACGGCCTTCAGCCAGCCACGGTCGCGCACCATGCCGGCGGTTGCCTTAAGTACCTCCGCCGCAGCACCTTCTGCGCTGGCAGAGCGCTTTTCCAGGCGGTCCGCCACAGCCTCAGCGGCGGTGGTGAAACGTTCCAGCTCGGCCTCACGCTGGGATTCATCGATCACTTCGCCTGCTTGAGGCAGCTCAGGGCGAGGAGAGATCCACACTGCCTTGGCGTAGCGAACGCCAGAAACAACTGCAGTACCCTTAATTGTTGTGTCGCTAGTCACATTATTCAACGAGATCCGCCTATCTTCACAAGCTCTTGATGGAATGCCTCCACATCACCACAAAAACAACATTTTCGCAACCGATCAAACAAATTTTTCTTGACAATCAAACACAAATGGGCATACGTTTAAGGCAGATTCCAACATTTTCTATAGGTTTGCCGGTTTCCGAACCATGCAGAATTGACCCCAGAAATCACTTTTTACAGGTCAATTCCAGCCCAGGAAATCTAACTACCGCCTGATGAGCTGGAAAAACAGGAATGGACCACCGAAGGAGCACACGCTCAAACAACGGCACCACCCCTTCGGCCCTTTCGGGCCGGCCTGTCCAGCCGCCTCCATCTGGCAGATGCAACCCCAAGTAAAATGTGGGAAATCACACAACAAAACAAAATCACGCAGTACCCAACCAACACTTTTCGGGGCTTTCACTGGTTCGCCTGCCCCGCAAAACGTACAACTAGACCTCATTAGCCCAAAGGGCGTTCAGGCTGCGCAGCCACAACGCCTCGAACAACCCGAATATCCAGTTCCAATATCCAGTTCCAATTTCCAGAGAGGTGGTGAAATGGCCACAGTAGAAGAGGTAGCCAACCGGCAATCCACGATCGTTGCCTTGACGCAAAAATACGGCCGAAGCAACGTCTCTGACCTCGCAGCGGAGTTTAACGTCACCCCTGAAACCATCCGCCGTGACCTCAAGGCACTCGAACAGCGCGGCCACATCCGTCGGGTGCATGGTGGTGCGGTGATTGACGCGCACGCGCACCGCACCGATCTCCTTGCCATTGACGAGGAGGATTCCGGCCTACCACTCCACCAGGTGCAGCGCCGCAAACAGGCGATCGCCGAGGCAGCGATGCACCTTATCCCTGGTCCGCAGGCTTCCATGTTTATTGATGCAGGCTCCACAACCGAGGCCTTTGCCAACGTGCTCGCCCGTTACTACGTGGGCCAGCAATGGGTGGTGGTGACGAATTCCCCAAACGTTGCGCGCACCCTGGTCTCAGCCGGAGTGCCCGAGGTAACCATCCTCGGCGGCGTGGTGAAAAGCCAGACCCAGGCTGTAGTGGGGCCGCGGGCAGTGAATGCCTTACAGCTCCTGCGCGCGGACGTCGCCTTCATGGGTACCTCCGGTCTCACCACCGACGACGGCCTCACCACCTCCGATCCCCGCGAAGCAGCCGTAAAAACCGCCATGATCGAACGCTGCCGCACCGCCATCGTGCTGTGCGACTCAACCAAGATCGGCAAGTCCTCCACGGTCACTTTCGCCCCACTCAGCAAGGTTCATGTGGCCGTGACTGACCGCTTTGCCCCAGCTGACTTCACCTCGAAGCTCAAACCATTCCATACAAAGGTAGTTATCTCGTGATTCTCACCTTCACACCCCATCCAAGCATCGACCTCACGTTGAGCCTGCCCGAACCCATCCGCCGCGGCGCCGTCCAACGCCTCGAAGGCAGCGAATCTGTAGCCGGTGGCAAGGGGATCAACGTGGCTCAGGCGTGCGTGAAAGCTGGCAAAGAAGCTCTCGCAATCTTTCCCGCGTGCAAAAAGGACCCGTTCCTGGGGCTCGTCGACGCTGCCGACGTCCCAGCACTCGCCGTGGAAATGCCTGGTAGGGTCCGCACCAACACCGCGGTGACGGAGCCCGACGGCACCACCACGAAATTCAACGGCCAGGGCCCCACGATGAACGATGCACAGCTCGAGCACGTGGCAGAAGTGCTCAAGCAAGAGGCAAAGCAGGCCAATTGGGTAGTGCTCGCCGGTTCCCTGCCACCTGGGGCGCCCAATGACTGGTATGCCAGTCTGATTAACGCGGTTCGCTCAGTGGCCCCCAAGGTCAAGATCGCCGTGGATACCTCCGACGCCGCGCTCGAGGCACTGGGCGAGCACTTTGGCACCGCCACCCCTGATCTGATCAAGCCCAACGGCGTGGAGTTGGGCCAGCTCGTGGGTATGGACGGCGAAGCCTTAGAAGACGCAGCTCAGGAAGGCAACTTCGCCCCGGTCATCGAGGCCGCCGCTCCACTTCTTGAACAAGGTATCCAGTATGTGCTGGTGACCTTGGGTGCGGCGGGCGCGGTGCTCGTGAGCAACGCCGGCGTGTGGCGCGCCACCCCACCGCCGACCGTGGCGGTGTCCACCGTGGGAGCGGGCGACTGCACCTTGAGCGGCTTCATCATGGGCCTCGAGGATAATCAACCCGAGCCTGAGGCCCTTGCGCTCGGCGTGGCCTACGGCTCCGCAGCGGCGTCTCTCCCAGGCACCACCATCCCCACCCCGGAGCATGTCAATGTTGCCGAGACCCATGTCATGCAGGTGCACAGCAACCAGCGACTCAACGTCGCACAAGCCTAAATAACTTCACTCACTACTCGTTTCTCCCTCCCTTCTCAGTAAAGGAACCATCATGACGCAGCACGTCATCAATAGTCAGCTCGTGCGGCTTGATGTTGACTTCGGCACCTCCACCACCGAGGTCATCAACAATCTCGCGCAGATTGTCGCGGATGCAGGGCGAGCTTCCGACGCCAACCAGCTTGCCGCAGATGCAATCGCCCGCGAATCCAAGTCCGGGACCGGCGTACCAGGCGGCATTGCAATCCCCCACTGCCGCTCCGAGGCAGTCAGCGTGCCTACCTTGGCCTTCGCCCGCCTGACCCAGCCAGTGGACTTCTCCGGCCCTGACGGCGACGCAAACCTCATCTTCCTCATCGCGGCCCCCGCAGGTGGCGGGAAGGAGCACCTGAAGATCCTCTCCAAGCTGGCCCGCGCACTGGTGCGCAAGGACTTCGTGGAGGCTCTGCGCACCGCAGAGAGTGAAGACGCCCTGGTAGAGCTCGTGCTCGGCGTGGTCAATGCCGAGCCTAAGAAGGCTTCTTCCTCCCCTGTAGCCGCAACACCCACTGCTGCTCCTGATGCTGCCGCCGTGGGAGCGTCGGCAGGCGAAATCACCCGGATCGTGGCGATCACCGCGTGTCCTACCGGCATTGCGCACACCTACATGGCTGCAGATGCGCTGACCCAAACTGCGGAGGCCACTGAAGGTGTGGAGCTGCAGGTGGAGACCCAGGGCTCCTCTTCGGTGACGCCTCTGCCCGCTGAAGTCATTGCCGCTGCTGACGCCGTGATCTTTGCCACCGACGTGGGAGTGAAAGACCGTGAGCGTTTTGCCGGGAAGCCTGTGATTGAGTCCGGAGTGAAGCGGGCGATCAACGAACCCGCGAAAATGATCCAGGAAGCCGTGGACGCCGCAAAGAACCCGAATGCTCGCCGCGTTGCAGGTGCTGGTGCCGCGCAAGCCGCAAGCCCCGAAGCTGCAGGCTCGGGTCTTTCTTGGGGCAAGCGGATTCAGCAAGCCGTGATGACCGGTGTGTCTTACATGGTGCCGTTTGTTGCCGCGGGCGGTTTGCTGCTCGCGCTGGGCTTCCTGTTCGGCGGCTACGACGTTGCTGGTGGCGCACAAGCGATCGCCTTGCAACACTCCTTGGGCAACCTGCCAGGCAATGAAGTGGTGATCGACGGCGTTGCCACCACCTTTGACCGCTCCGGCCTTGCGCTCTACCTGGGTGCCGTGCTCTTTGCTACCGGCCAGGCAGCCATGGGCTTTGTGGTTGCCGCGCTTTCCGGCTACATTTCCTACGCTCTCGCGGGCCGCCCTGGCATCGCCCCAGGTTTCGTGGGTGGCGCAATCTCCGTGGCCGTCGGCGCTGGCTTCATCGGTGGCCTGATCAGTGGTCTGCTGGCCGGCCTGGTTGCGGCGTGGATCGCCTCTTGGCGCGTACCTCGCGTGATTGGCTCCCTGATGCCAGTGGTGATTATTCCACTGCTCACCTCGTTGATCGTTGGTCTGTCCATGTTCCTGCTGCTCGGCCGCCCACTTGAGGGCATCATGTCCGGCCTGCAGAACTGGTTGAGCTCCATGAGCGGTAGCTCCGCCATTGTGCTGGGTATCATCCTTGGCCTGATGATGTGCTTCGACCTCGGCGGCCCCGTGAACAAGGCAGCATACCTCTTTGCCACGGCAGGTCTTTCCACCGGCGACGAAGCCTCGATGAAGATCATGGCTGCCGTGATGGCCGCCGGCATGGTGCCACCGATCGCGCTTTCCCTGGCTACCTTTGTGCGCAAGAACCTGTTTACGCCCGCCGAGCAGGAAAACGGCAAGTCCGCTTGGCTGCTGGGTCTCTCCTTCATCTCCGAAGGCGCGCTCCCATTCGCTGCCGCCGATCCACTGCGCGTGATTCCTTCGATGATGCTCGGTGGTGCCGTGACCGGTGCGCTCACCATGGCAACAGCAACCACCTCTCGTGCTCCGCACGGCGGCATCTTTGTCCTCTTCGCAATTTCCCCGGTGTGGGGCTTCCTCATTGCCATCGTGGCCGGCACCCTGGTTTCCGCGCTCGCCGTGATCGCAATGAAGCAGTTCTGGCCCAACACCGCCGTTGAGGCTGAGGCACGCAAGGCTGCTGTAGCGGCCTAGGCTCGCTTGGACATACAACGCACTGCTCCACGAGGCCACGCCCGAAAGCAAGGCCCCCGGTATTTGGGGGATGGCACTTGCTTGGCGGCGTGGCCTTTCGCTTTGAGGAATTGTCCGATTTGCGGGAAATCCCACATGTTTTGGGCAAAATCATTGTTTGTTTCGGTGGAGTTTTTTTGTTTCAGGTCGTAGAATAGCTAACAACCCTACGGTTTCCTGCGTGGCGTCACATTTCCCTTCTGGGAGGTACTCACGCAACAATCACAAAATCTTGCCCTGCCACCACGGTGTTTCGTTGTGGTGTTGGGCGTTATGAAAGGACCATCACATGGCTTCCAAGACCGTTGTTGTCGGCTCTTCCGTTGGCCTGCACGCTCGCCCTGCTTCCATCATCGCTGAGGCCGCTGGTGAGTACGACGAAGACATCTTCCTCGCCCTCGAAGGCGAAGAGGACGACGAGACCGACGCCGCCTCCTCCCTGATGATCATGGCTCTGGGCGCTGAGCACGGCGACAAGGTCACCGTCACCTCCGAGAACGCAGAGGCCGTAGAGAAGATCGCCGCTCTGATCGAGAAGGACCTCGACGCAGAGTAGGCCACTCTTACTCCCCCTCCACGGGTCACGCGATTCACATCGCGTGGCTCGTTTTTTCTTTTCCTAGCTACGGTTTTGCGCGTTCTCTTCGGGCGTTCGTGTTTTGTCGGTAGGAGGCGCCGCGGGCGCACCAATATAACTTCCGCAGCCCCCAATCTCCAGGTCCAGGCGGTCAGTGGCGCAATTTCCAGCACCCCTACAGAACAGACTCACTCCCACACTTGACTTTTGTTGATATATCACATAAGTTGGTTCCTGTTAGCGACCCTAGACAAAACTTCATGCACGTTAGGAACTGACCATGCAATTCGGCATTTTCACCATCGGCGACCTCACCCCAAACCCCCATACCGGCGTTACCCCCACGGAGCACGAACGCATTGAGGCAATGACCGCCATTGCCATCAAGGCCGAGGAAGTTGGCTTGGACGTCTTCGCCACCGGCGAGCACCACAACCCGCCATTTGTCCCCTCCTCCCCCACCACCCACTTGGGATATATCGCCGCGAAGACGAAAAACATTATCCTTTCCACCTCCACCACGCTGATCACCACCAATGACCCGGTGAAAATCGCCGAGGATTACGCCTTCCTGCAGCATCTAGCCAACGGGCGCACCGACCTCATGCTTGGCCGTGGCAACACCGGCCCCGTGTACCCCTGGTTTGGCAAAGACATCCGCAAGGGCATTGAGCTCGCCGTGGAGAATTACCACCTGTTGCGTCGGTTGTGGCGCGAGCCGGTGGTGAACTGGCAGGGCGAGTTCCGCACCCCGCTTCAGGGATACACCTCCACCCCTGCCCCGCTGGACGGCGTTGCACCCTTTGTGTGGCACGGCTCAATCCGCTCCCCACAGATTGCCGAGCAGGCGGCCTTCTACGGCGACGGCTTCTTCCACAACAACATCTTCTGGAACAAAGAACACACTGCCCAGATGGTGCACTCCTACCGCCGCCGCTTTGCAAAGTACGGCCACGGCACCGAAGAGCAGGCCATCGTGGGCCTTGGCGGGCACGTATTCATTGGTGAAACCGAACAGGCCGCCAAAGACGAGTTCCGCCCTTACTTCGACAACGCCCCTGTGTATGGCCACGGCCCTTCCCTTGAGGAGTTCTCGTCGCTCACCCCACTCACGGTGGGCACCGTGGAGCAGGTCATTGATCGCACCATGCAGTTTGCCGACTGGGTGGGTGACTACCAGCGCCAGCTCTTCCTGGTGGACCACGCCGGCTTGCCACTGGAGACCGTCCTCAAGCAGATCGAAATCCTGGGCACCCAGGTAGTGCCGGAGCTCCGCCGCCGGATGGAGGAACGCCGCCCAGAGGGTGTGCCATCGGACCCACCAACCCACGCGTGGCTCAACGAGCACAGGGATGCACCACACTTCCTCGTGATGCCCGGATCAAACGGCACGAACGGCACGAACGTCACCGAAGCCTAGGAGATAGAAGCCAAGCACCGGTACACAATCTGTTTTCCAGAAAGGTAGAACTGTAACTATGAGAAAACTCCTCGTTGTCAGTGCAGGTCTGTCCGTACCCTCCACCACTACCCAAATAGCCCAGCGCATCGGTAGTGCGGTCAAAGGTGCAGTTTCGGCTAGGGGCGAGTCTTTGGAAGTGGATACCATTGAGCTGCGCGAGCTAGCGCAGGATTTGGCGCAGTTCATGGTGAACGGCCAAATTTCCACGCCAAAGCTGGACCAGGCGCTGCAGGCAGTGGAGCAGGCGGATGCCCTGGTGGCGGTCAGCCCGATCTTCAAGGCGAGCTACAACGGCCTGTTCAAGATGTTCTTCGACGCCATCGATAAAGACGCGCTGATTGACACCCCAGTGATTATCGCGGCAACTGCCGGCACCGCGCGCCACAGCTTGGCCCTTGAGCACGCGCTGCGCCCCCTGTTCGCATACCTGCGCGCGGTGGTGATGCCCACCTCCCTCTTTGCCGCCACCGAGGACTTTGGCAACTCCGAGGGTGCGGTGTTTGAGAAGCGCATCCTCCGCGCCGCCGGGGAGTTGGCCGACCACATCGTTGCCACCGAAGGCCATGTGGGCGGCCTGGGCGGTTTCACCGCGGATCCTGCCCCCAAGGGCGATGCCGACGTCACCCCCTTTGCCCAAATGCTCAGCGGGCACGACGGCCGCGGCTAACCCAAAACCCACCCCACGGCAACGCCAAGTACACATTCCACTCGGGATCTCAGTACTTGGCGTTTTGCCCTTCACCGATGGTTTCGTAAGCCCACTTGAGCACCGGGTACAGCACGATGATGCCGATGGAGCCCCAGGCGATACCCTCCAGCTCCACGCCGAACACACTGAGCGTGAGGTTACCAATGCCCGCCACCAGCGCCACCGCGGCAGTGGTGAGGTTCACCGGGTTGTTGAAGTTCACCTTGTTGTCCTGCCAGATGCGCACACCGAGCATGCCGATCAGGCCATAGAGCACCACTGCCGCGCCGCCGAGTACGCCAGACGGAATTGTGAAGATCAGCGCACCAAACTTTGGCACGAACGCCAAGCCAATTGCGGTGAAAGCCGCTACCCAGTACGCCGCAGTGGAGTACACGCGGGTCGCGGCCATCACGCCGATGTTTTCAGCGTAGGTGGTGGTACCGGAGCCGCCGAAGCCACCGGCTAGGGTGGTTGCTAGGCCGTCGGCAATCAGGGCGTCGCCCGCAAGGTCGTCGAGGTTACGTCCGGTCATCTCACTCACTGCCTTCACATGGCCCACGTTTTCCGCAATGAGCACGATCACCACAGGAAGCGTCACCAGCACCGCAGACACTGTGAATTGCGGAGAATGGAACTGCGGCAGCCCCACCCAAGGAGCCTGCGCGATGGCCTCCGCGGCGCCTTCGCTGAGATTGTTGGTGAGCGCCGCAAACACCCAACCGATCACCACGCCAATCAGGATGCCCAGGCGCGCGAGCATTCCCCGACCAGCCACGGTAATACCCAGGATCGCGAGCATGGTGATGGTTGCCACCAAGGGTTGAGCAGCATAGTTTTGCGTTGCCGACGGCGCCAGGTTCAAACCAATCAAGGCCACAATCGCGCCTGTCACCGCAGGTGGCATCACGGCGTCAATAACCTTGCGCCCCATGGCTTTCACGATGAAACCCACAGCGATCAGCGCGAGGCCCGCCGCGAGCACGCCACCGAGCTGCGCCCCAATGCCCTGGGATTGGCTGGCCATCAGCGGCGCAATGAAGCCAAAGGAGCTGCCTAGATAGGAAGGCAGTCGGTTTTTGGTGATGAGGAGGAAGATGATGGTTCCCACACCAGAAAACAGCAAGGTGGTGTTCACAGGGAACCCGGTGATGGTGGGTACCAGCAGGGTTGCGCCGAACATGGCAATCACGTGCTGCATGCCGATGCCGATGGTTCGTGACCAACTAAGGCGCTCTTCAGGGGCAACTACTGCGCCTGGTTTGACTGTGTGGCCGTCACCGTGGAGTTTCCATCCGATGAGGGACCCAGAAGAAGAATTGTTCACGAAACGCCATTATCCCACCAACTCACCTTGAGCAACAAAGCATGTTGGTGGGATTGGCTGCCTGAAGGCGCGAACGCATTAGCCCAGTACCCGCTGTAGCACCTGCATGTGAGCAGAGGTCGGCTTGTGCACCTCGCCCCCACTGCGTTCATATTCGGCCCCATGCTTGTCCAGGTAACCCTTCACCATGGGGCACACAGGCACCACGGCGAACCCTGTGGCGCGCACGTGCGCGAGGGCTTGCTCGATCAGCATGGTGCCTAGACCTCGGCCACCAAACTGCTCGTTGACCTCCGTGTGGTAGAAGATGAGTTCCTGTTCATGCGGCACCACCATGGTCCTCCCAACGGTGGTGAACACTCCCGCGGGACCGTTCACGGAGATGGTGTATCCGGAGATCGCCGGGTCAAAGGCCACCACCACAGCCTCACCGGTGCGGTCCTCCATCAGCTCAATGCTTGGCATGTTTCCTCCTTCAAAATTCTTTACATCCCTACTCTTCAACCAGCACATGGTCGCGCCCACTCAACGTGTGGGTGGAAATCGCCGCAAGGTCCTGCTCGCTCACTGTGTCGGCTGCGGTGTGCAGAGCGTCGGCGTCGTTACCCGTGGTGCGCACGCCGCCGTCGACCCGCAGCTTCGACACCGGACCGAAGGACTCGAAAGCCCAGACGCCGTCGCCGCCCGTGGAAATTTGACCACCAATCTCAAGGCGCTGCACACTCCCGCCAGGTTTGACAGACACGCCGATGGCACGAAGTTCTGTCTGCACACCCTTCACCAAGGACATACCGGTGCCGCCGGCTGTGGTGACGTCGCGCGCCACCGTGATGGACTCCACCGGCTGGGAGATTTGGATGCCGATGCTGCCGGCACCAGTGGTGGCGATGGACTGGAAGGAGGCGCTGCGCAGGTGGCCGTCGTAGACGTTGAAGCCGCGGGCACCAACACCCGTGGTCACAATTGGAGCCTTGACTTCCAGGGTGTCGAGCTCGCCAAACTGCACGAACCCGATCCCCGAGGGGCCATGCGAGCTCACCTCAGCCTCTGCCTCGGCAACCCAGGTCTGCACCTCACCCCAGTTGTCCAGAACCATGTCATTGGCGCCAAAGGTGGTCACGGGGCCAAGGTTGCGCACGGTGCCTACCTTGGCGCCCGTGATCACAAACACGCCGCCGGAGATGAGGTCGGGCGTCGATGGAGTGATACCGCCGTCGATAGCCACTTCTGCCGTGGTGAGTTCCTCTGCCTTGATGTGCCCACCGATGAACACCCCGCTTCCGCGAACCGGGGCCTGTTTGCTGCCCACGGAGATGTTGCGGAAGGTTCCCTCCAGCCACACGGAAGGGTCCTCGGCGAGGTTCCACACCGTGAAGCCGCCCTGCTGGGCATCCACGCCGAATGCATGGGGGCGAAGGACCCTACCACGGACGTCGGCACGCTCTACCTGAACCGTGTCTACATCAAAGGAACCTGTTTGCACTTTTGCCCCCGTGCCCAGGAACACTTGGCCGCGGGTGCTCAGGTTTTTCAGGCTTATGGCGCCCAGGTCAGTTGCCTCTTGTGCGATACCGAGTGCCACTTCGGTTTCTGCGGTTTCAATTCTGAGGTTTGCCACCGCATTGTCGCCGCTGAGGAACACACCTCTGGCGCCGAAGCGCAACGTAGCGCCCGAATCGGCGCCAACGAGGGCGACGCCTTCGGGCAACACCACCGAGGGCTGGCCGCTGATCAGCCCATGGACTTCAATACGGTCCCCGCTTTGTGCTTGCGCAATCGCGTTGTTGAGCGCTGCTGCATTGTGCACGCTGATGTTCGCCATGATGGATCACTTCTTTCTGAACCAATTTTGTTGATACATCAATTAAAAACCTTGCGTGCGGAAAACGCAAGCACTTCCTACGGGATTCCTCTTCCTTCCTCCTACTTCCCCTTACTGAGAAACCTGGAACTCCCGCAACTCACCGGCAAGCTGCGTTGGAAGACGCACCACCATGTGCGTGCCCTCTTCCACGTATTCCTCCTCCAGCACCGTGGCCTGCTGGTGCAGGCGGGAAACGACGTCGCCGCGAGTAAACGGCACCAGAAGCTCCACGTGCGCGTCCAGGGAGTTGAGGAACAGCTCCACGCGGGCTTCCAACTCCTTGATGCCCTCGCCGGTCTTGGCGGAGACAAACACCACGTCGTCGAGCACATGTCGCAGCTCGGCGAGCACCAACGGATCGGCTTGGTCGATCTTGTTGGCCACGATGATCTCCGGTGGCGCCTGTACTCCGGCCTCGCGCACAATCTCGGAGATCACTTGGTTTACGGCCTCGATCTGCTTCAGTGGGAACGGATCGGAGCCGTCCACCACGTGCAGCACCAAATCAGCCTCAATCACTTCCTCCAGCGTGGAGCGGAAGGCCTCCACCAATTGGGTGGGCAGGTGCCGCACGAAGCCTACGGTGTCCGTGAACACCACGCTGCGGCCGTCGGCGAGCTCTGCCTTCCTAGTGGTGGGATCCAGCGTTGCAAACAGCGCATCCTCTACCAGCACACCGGCGCCAGTCATGGCGTTAATCAGCGAGGACTTGCCCGCGTTGGTGTAACCCGCGATCGCGATTTGCGGAATGGTGGATTCCCGGCGGCGCTGGCGCTTGATTTCGCGTGCCGTCTTCATGCCGGAGATCTCTTTGCGCAGCTTGGCCATGTCGGCACGCAAACGCCTGCGGTCGGCTTCGATCTTGGTCTCACCGGGACCGCGCAGACCCACGCCGCCATTCGACCCGGCGCGGCCACCCGCCTGACGCGAGAGCGCACCACCCCAACCACGCACACGCGTAATCAGGTATTCCATCTGGGCGAGCGAGACCTGCGCCTTACCCTCCTTGGACTTTGCGTGTTGGGCGAAGATGTCCAAGATGAGCATCGTGCGGTCAATGACCTTCACGTCCAGTGCCTTTTCCAGCGCAATCATCTGGCCGGGGCTGAGCTCACCGTCACAAACCACGGTGTCCACGCCTGTGTCCATCACGATGTCCTTGAGCTCGGCAACCTTGCCCGATCCGATGTAGGTGCCTGGGTCCGGCTTGTCGCGCTTCTGGTAGAGCACCTCCACCACTTCCGATCCGGCCGTCTCCGCCAGGGCTTGCAGCTCCTGCATGTTGGCCTCGATCTCAGCTGTGGTGCCATGGGTCCATACGCCGACCAGAATCACGCGCTCCAGGCGCAGCTTGCGGTATTCAACGTCGTAGCCGTCATCCTGGTCCGTGGCGCGGATCTCGCCGCCGCGGGTAAGCCTGCGCAGACTGGAACGCGCCTCCAGGTCCAGTTCACCAACGGTTGGCTGCTCTTCTGCCTCCAACAGCCCACTCAAATCTTTACCCTCTGCGGCTTTCGGAGGGATCGGGCGGTGGTCCCGGAAGGCTTCGGCGAGCAGGTCATCGTGGGCGCCTGCCTGCTCCCGGAAATCCACGGCTCGCTCGGCTTTGTAGGCTTGCCGACGCTGCCCAAAGTCCTGCTCGGGTTGCGCATCCTTGGCGCCGAACGGCAGATCGGGGGAAGAATTACCTGTATGTTCTGTATGTTTTGTGTGTTTAGTCATCGTTGGCAACCATTGTTGCACCATTTTGGCCTGCACACCACAAACACCGTGGCGACAATTGGGCAGGAAATGCCGCCGGAAATGTGTTGGGAAATGTGCCAGGTTGGTGCGAAAGGATAGAATGTCAGCTTATGAGCGCACAAAGCACACGCACCACTGATCTGTTGAGCATCGGTATGTCCTTTGAGAAATGGCAGGACGCCGTTGAAGCGGCGATCGCCTCCGGCACCCTGTCCGTCACCGGCGAGGTCCGCGGCGGGCAGCTCGTACAGTTCGCCGACCCTTCGGGTGCCCAACTCAACATCTTGGCAGTGGAGCCTTTTGCCACCTTTGCGGGCTTTGAGTCTGAAACCCAGACTTTTGCCCACATCAACATGGTGAATGATGTTCTGGCGCTGTGCGAGTTGGTGGACTACAACGGTCAGCCGATCGCCACGGTTACCGCCAACCTGGCCCAGGGCCCTCTGTTGGTTGACGAGCCCGAGCAGCGCTGGCAGCAGCTCGGCCTCACGGCGTTGGTGACCTCGGCCAAGGCTTACGAGAACGCCGAGAACTTCCATGAGAACTTTGGCCCGGACATCGTAATCGGTGAGGTCACCAGCCCCGGTGCGGAAATTGTTGCTTCCGGCGACGGCTCCGCCACCCCAGATGCGGAGATTCACTTCACCGCGCGCGTGCTGGAAGCTGAATACCGCACCAACACGCTGACCGGCACCCGCTTCATCCACGCCACCGTGGACGCGGCCTTCCCATTTGACCTGTGCATTCCGGACTCCCCCGACCTGCCACAGCGTGATCAGGTCCTCGCAGGTACCGCGGTGCTGGCTGGTACGGTGAGCGCACTGGCTGGAGGCGGCTGCGGCAGCGGATCGGGTGGCTGCGGGGGTTCGTGCGGTTGCGGCGGGCACTAAATCATGCCCGAGTTTGAAGGCATCGGCGAACATAGGGGGGCCAGTTACTGGCCCCACCTCACTATTGCCGTCGGCTGTTTACTACTCATCATGTGGCTCAAGGTCACCGGAGTGCTGCTTTCGGTGTGCATCTTGGCACTGGTGTTCTTTATTTTGCGCTTCCGCCCAGACTCCAACGAGGTCACAACGTTGAAGTCCTCGGTGCGTCTTTCCCTGGAGGACATCGAGGACGTGGTGCGTGCCTTCCAAAAATTTGAGGTAGGCCAAGACGCCGAGTCCCTTGCGGACCGCACCCTCCACCGCCCGGCCCTGCTGGACCTGGACACGGATTCGGAGGAAATTGCCAAGTTCCACTTCCTGCTGGGCAACTCCAAACGCTTCAGCCGCCGAGTGGAGGGCAAGCTGCGCCAAAACCTTTCGGTAAGTCAGCTCGAGCGGCTGTTGACGGTCACGGACACCCGCGCCAGCGAGCTGCAGCAGGCCTGGTTGGAGGCCCGCAAGGCGGCGTACCGCCTGGGCCCCTCCAACAACTCCTAGAGCGCAGCGAGGTTGAGCACGCCGGTGGCCACAATCTTGCTTGGCCCCTTCAGCACCGACCCTTCATCAAGGATGCTCACCTGCACTGCGCCGCCGGGCACATGAACAGTGACTTCCCCGGTGCCCTGGCCGGCGTCGGCAAGCGCAGACCTGGCCGCGGCCACCGTTCCCGTGCCGCAGCTCCTGGTCTCCCCCACGCCGCGCTCGAAGACTCGCATGTGGATCTCGCCGTTGCGCAGCTCAGTGGCAATTTCTACATTCACGCCTTCGGGGAAAAACTCCTTGTCAAAAACGGGAGTCACCAGGTCAAGGGCAGCGAGGTCCTGCACAGACAGCCCCGGGACCACGCAGGCGAGGTGGGGGTTGCCCATGTCCACCCCGAGGCCCGCGTAGGTATGCTCGCCGATCTTCGTGGTGGATACACCAGTGACTACCGCAGGGCCCATGTCCACGCTCACGGTGGCTTCTTGGGCTGTGCAGGCGTGGACCGTCACGGGCTTCGCCCCGGCGCGGGTTCCCACCGTGAATTGATCCTGATCCACATGGCCCCGGGAACGCACCCAGTGCGCGAACACCCTGGTGCCGTTGCCGCACATTTGAGCGATCGAGCCGTCGGCGTTGTAGTAGTCCATGAAGTAGTCGGTGTCCTCGATGCCTTCAAGGTCTTCGCCGTGGAGCACGCCGCGTTCGCGCAGGGCTTTGGTGGTGGCCACGCGCAGGACGCCGTCGGCACCGATGCCCGCGCGGCGATCACAGAGGGTGGCGACGAGCTCGGGAGTGAGATTGAGCTCAGCGCGTGGGTCCTCAAGGATGATGAAGTCGTTTTGTGTGCCGTGGCCTTTGGCAAAAGGAATGCTTGCTGGCCGGTGCGGTGCAGTCTGCTGCTCTTGGGTATTCACTCCACCAATGCTAGCGCCTGCGTCAAGGTGTCCTGCTCCGCGTCGAGCCAGTGGATTCTGGGATCGCGGCGGAACCAACTGCGCTGGCGGCGCACATATCGCCTGGTCCCGGTGATGGTGCGTTCCACCGCCTCCTCCCAGGTGAGTTCCCCTGCCATCGCCTGGAATACCTGGGCGTAACCGATGGCGCGCCCAGCCGTGGAATCCGGCACCAGGCCCTGGGTTTGCAGATACTCCACCTCTTCTACCAGGCCTTGGGCAAACATTTGCTGGGTGCGCAGCTCGATGCGGGGGTTGAGCCACTCAGCGGTGGTGTGCAGGCCCAGGATGAGGGCGTTCCAGCGCGGTGGCGCATCCTTGGGGGGCTGGCTGGCCTGGAAGGGCTTCCCCGTGAGCTCGATGACCTCTAATGCGCGCACGGTGCGGCGCGGGTCTTGGTCCTCGATGATTCGGGCTGCTTCAGGGTCTTTTTCCGCGAGCAATTGGTGCAGTGCCTCGATGCCTATTGAGTCCAGCAGCGCCTCAAAGTGCGCGCGCACCTCCGGATCGGTGGGCGGGAACGCCCAATTGTCCAGCAGCGACTGCGCGTACAGCATGGAGCCACCCACCAGGATGGGCACGTTACCGCGGGCCATAATGGCCTCGACATCCGCGATAGCATCCTGCTGGTAGCGCGCCACCGAGGCAGTGTCCGTGACCTCCCAGACGTCCAACTGGTGGTGCGGGATACCCTCGCGCTCTGCCACGCTCAGCTTGGCGGTGCCGATGTCCATGCCCTTGTAAAGCTGCATGGAATCCACGTTCACCACCTCTCCACCGAGCTTGTGGGCAAGGCGAATCCCCAGCGCCGATTTCCCTGAGGCCGTTGGCCCCACCACGGCAATCGGGCGAATCACGCGACTCACTTGATCTACGCGGTTCACGCAGGCACCTCCACCGGCTCGCTGAACTGCCACAGCGCCACGAAGCGCCCTACGCCTAAGGTGGCGTCGGCAAGCAGCAGGTGCGAGTGTTCCCGCACGGCCGTGGGCAACGCCGCAACTTCCAGCCAGAAATCCAGGTTTGCATTTTCGGGCACCCCTGCGGCGCGCAGCGTTTCCGCGGTCCACTGCGGCGGACTCGTGCCGTTGAGCAGCGAAATCATGTCTCGGTGCACATCATGGGCCCCCGGCACGAGCGCCAGCGGAGCGCGGGGTGTCAGGCCCAGGCTGCCATCTACGGGAAGCACGAGCAGGTCAACGTCGGAACTTCCGACGCCACCCGCAGGCCCCTGCACGATCTCGGCACCCCAGCCCACGTGCTGCACTAGGTAGCGCGCAACCAACTCTGGGAGGTGATTGCCAGCGCCAACATCCGTGTGCGGATCCCCCCAAGCCCGAAACCTGCCGGTGTGACGAGTGTAGGTGTGTGCCTCCTCGCGTACCCACAACGCCACCGTGGACACCTCCCCCACAAGCTCACGGGCTTGCCGCACCGCCGCGCGCAACAACTCCCCAGCAGGGTCCTTTGGCGCGAGTTGCGCAACCACCGCTGGGGAGGCTGGAACAAACAAGATGGCGCGAGTCCGGACTGGGGCTTGGAATGTCATGCCGTCCAGCTTAAAACCCAAGTGCACCACCTTGAGGCATTTGCACGCTAATGTTTATTGGAGGCACTCGCTTTCGGGCGAGGAAGAACCCTTTTTGGCAGCCGCGCCGCGCGGCACGACCCCAGGAAACACAGGAAGCAGGACCCACCATGAGCTCACCTACTCCGAAACCAGGCCCCCGTCCCGGTACCGGTGCCCGTCCCCGTCCCGGTGCCGGTACCGGCCCCCGTCCATCCGCCGCAGCATCTGCTACTAAGGCACACCCGCCGGTGGCCAGCGATCCTTCGAAGTTTGGCCGCGTGGACGCCGAGGGCAACGTGTTTCTCACCGTTGACGGCCAGGAGCGCCAAATTGCGCAGTGGCAGGCCGGCACTCCGGAGGAGGGGCTGCGTCACTTCGGCGCGCGTTTTGATGACCTCGCCACCGAGGTCAGCCTCATGGAGACTCGCCTGAATACCAGCCCGGAGGACGCAAAGCACCTCAAGGCAAAGGCGGAGGAGCTCATCAAGCAACTGCCCGAAGCAGCGGTGATTGGCGACATCAAGGCCCTACAAGCCCGACTGGAAACGGTAGTGAGCTCTGCAGACGCCGCCGGAGAGCAAGCCGAGGCCGCGAAACAGGCGCGCCGCGCGGAGGCAATCGCCCGCAAGGAGGCCCTGCTCACGGAGGCAGAGCAGCTCGCCGAGGAATCCACTGACTGGAAGCAGGCCGGTGACCGCATCCGTGACATCCTCCAGGAGTGGAAGACCATCAAGGGCATTGACCGAAAGACGGACGACGCCCTCTGGAAGCGCTACTCCCGGGCCAGGGATGCCTTCAACCGCCGCCGCGGCTCGCACTTCGCGGACCTTGACCGTAGCCGCGCCGCCGCCCGGAAGGTGAAGGAGGAGCTCGTTGCACAGGCTGAGGCACTGCGCGAATCCACCGATTGGAACGAGACTGCCGCAAAGTTCCGCGAGCTCATGGGCTCCTGGAAGAAGGCAGGCCGTGCACAGCGCGAGGTGGATGACAAGCTCTGGGGCTTGTTCAAGGCAGCCCAGGACGCCTTCTTTGAGGCCCGCAACGCCGCCACCAATGAGCGCGACCGCGAGTTCCAGGCCAACGCAGACGCCAAGAATGCCCTCCTGGAGCAGTACGACTCCCTCATTGATCCCACCAAGGACCTGGAGGGCGCACGCGCCAAACTGCGCGAGCTGCAGGAAAAGTGGGAAGAAATCGGCTTTGTGCCACGCAACCAGGTCCGCGAGTTTGAGGACAAAATCGCCGCCCTGGAAGCCCGCGTAGAGCAAGCCGCCGACGCTCAATGGCGCCGCACCGACCCAGAAGCCCAGGCCCGCGCGCGGCAGTTCCTGGACAAGGTTGAGGAATTCAAGGCGCAGGCCGACGCCGCCAAAGCCAAAGGTAATGAGAAGAAGGCTGCGGAGTTGCTGGCCCAAGCCCAGCAGTGGCAGGAGTGGGCGGACGCCGCAGTTAATGCGGTGGAAAACCGTTAATGGCCGCACTCAAGCGCATTGCTGCCGATGATGAGGACCTCATTCGGCAGCTTGTGTTTTCCGCCAACCTGGCAAGCCAGGACGCGGCAGGTGACCTCACCCATTCCATGAGCACCGAGGACGTGCTCCGGGGCCTGAAGGGAACGCCGCAGGCCCGAAGCGAGTTCTACGCCCTCTTGGACACGGAGACCGATGCGGATTTTGCCCTCGGCTTCATCCAGGCCAACATCCCGCTGGTAGACAATCGCCATGCGGTCGACGTGGATGTGTTCTTTGACGCCGAGCTCGCCCCCATCCCAGGGGAGCAGCCCGAACGTCCGGAAGTCTACGAAGAGCTCGTGGAGCAAGCCTGCCGGCTCACGGCCGATTTGGGACGCACACACCTGCGCTTGTGGAAAGAGCTGCCCACCCAGGGACCGTTCGCACCCTACGACACTCCGCCTGCCGGGTTCCACCGAGTCATGGAGGAAGTATTGGGGTTTCTTCCCCTACCAGTGCCCGTTCGCGAGCCCGCCGCCGCTGCCCCACAAACATTCAGCGTGGAGATTGTGGAAGACATGGCATACTCCCCCGGCCAGCTCGCGGCAGTGCTCAAGCTCTATGAGCAATTTGACCAAGACTGCCCCACCGGCACACTCAGCAACCGCACCACCTCATGGACGCCAGAACAAATTGAGATCCTGCGCCTAGACGGCTTGAAGCACAAAGACCAGCACCTCAGCATCTTTCTGCGCGAACCAGGCGGGGAGATTGTGGGCATGAGCGTGGTGATGCACAAGCACACTCATGAGCGCAGCGTTGCAGCAGCGGGCTCCACGATCATCGAGCGTTCGTGGCGCGGCAAGGGTTTAGCCAGCTTCCTCAAGGCACAGGCGCTTACTGCCGCCAGCCGCCGCTGGCCCGCCGTCAGCCGCGTGGCCACCGGGTTTGAGGTAAGCAACCAGCCCATTGCGCATGCAAATGCGGCCTTGGGTTTTGTTCCCCAAAGCCGCACCGTTGTATTTGAAAAGGCCGTCTGAGCTAGGCAGTGCCATCCTGATGACGCAGCTTGGCGCGGGCCCTGCGATCGTCGATCAGCAAAGGATTTTCCTCTTGCATCGCGATCGCCTCGCTGGACGCCTCCTGCTGCGCCAAGCCCACAGTGTCGAGTTTCCGGGCAGCCTCGAGGCGGATGCGCTGGGCGTTGAGCTGCTCCGGGGAACGCGCGAACACCACCAGTGAAAGGCAGACGAGCTGCGCGATCACCATTGCCACCTGGACGTAAAGCGCCGCGCCGATCCCCGGGGTGCCTTGTACTTCCGCGGATTGCAGGCGCATCCACAGCCCAAGCAGGGAACTAAACAGCGCCATGCCAGTGAGCAGAAACGCCACGTTGGCCAGGACCGTTCGCTGCGTAAGCGCAACGAGGCCGCCGAACACGCCCACCGCCGCGGTGGCGAGCAGCAAAAACACGATCTCGGGGATTTTAATGAGCACTTCTTGGGCGGCCGGTTGGAAGCCCAGCACCTGCCAGGAGGCCACGCTTCCGGAGTGCGGCAGCAGCAAACTAAGCACGAAGACCAGCCAAATCACCGCCAGGGCGATCCGTACCCCGCCGAGGGCGAGGGTGGCGCCGGCGCGCTGTTCTGCGCGGCGCAAGGCGTCTGAGCTATCCATGTTGTCCATCTCTTGCCTCCTCTGAGCGATTAGCAGCCGCAGGCGTCTGCGCCTGCTTGTGGAGTCTTTGCTGCAGGCTTCCCAACCGCCGGCAAGCCCAGCCCAACCCCCACTGGTGCGGTGGTGGGTACCTTGCCGGCGGCAGACATGTCGCCCGCCTTGGTGCGGCGGTGCGTGAGCACGCCAGAGTCAGCGATGAGGAAGTGCGGCTTGGCCTCGGTGACGGAAGCGGTCACGACGTCACCTGGTCGGACCTGCTCCTCAATGTTGCCTTCAGGCATGAAGTGGACAAGGCGCCCGTCCCTGGCGCGGCCAGTCATCCGCTTGGTGGCGTCGTTTTTGCGCCCGCCCGTGGCCTGCACCAGCAGCTCCACCTCAGTGCCAACGAGCTTCTGGTTTTCTTCCCAACTGATGCGCTCTTGCAGTGCAATCAGGCGTTCGTAGCGCTCCTGCACCACTTCCTTGGGCACCTGCTCTGCGTATTCCGCCGCCGGGGTGCCTGGGCGTGGGCTGTATTGGAAGGTGTAGGCGCTGCTGAACCGCGCCTTTTCCACCACGTCGAGGGTGTCTTGGAAGTCCTGTTCGGTTTCACCGGGGAACCCCACGATGATGTCCGTGGTGATACAGGCGTTCGGTAGCTTCTCGCGAACCTCGTCCAAGATGGCCAGGAAGCGGGCGGAGCGGTAGCTGCGGCGCATGTTCTTGAGCACTGTGTCTGAACCGGACTGCAGCGGCATGTGGAGCTGCGGGCAGACGTTGGGTGTTTCCGCCATGGCATCAATCACGTCAGAGGTGAACTCCGCCGGGTGTGGGCTGGTGAAGCGCACGCGCTCCAGGCCCTCGATTTCTCCGCAGGCACGCAGGAGCTTGGAAAAAGCGGAGCGGTCGCGCTCCAGGGTGGGGTCGGCAAAGTTCACGCCGTATGCGTTCACATTTTGGCCCAGCAGGGTCACCTCGCTCACGCCTTGCTCCACCAGTGCCTTCACCTCAGCAAGGATTTCACCAGGGCGGCGGTCCACCTCCTTGCCCCGCAGTGAGGGCACGATGCAGAAGGTGCAGGTGTTGTTGCAGCCCACGGACACGCTCACCCAGCCGGCGTAGGCCGACTCACGCTTGGCGGGAAGCACCGATGGGAACTGCTCCAAGGCGTCCACGATTTCCACCTGGGCCTGCTTGTTGTGGCGCGCTCGCTCCAACAGCACCGGCAGCGAGCCGATGTTGTGGGTACCAAAGACCACATCCACCCACGGGGCCTTCTGCACCACGGTTTCCTTGTCCTTTTGCGCCAAACAGCCGCCCACCGCGATCTGCAGGTTGGGGTTGTTCTCCTTGTTGGAGCGCAATTGGCCCAGGGTGCCGTAGAGGCGCAAGTCTGCGTTTTCGCGCACCGCGCAGGTGTTGAACACAATGAGGTCCGCTTGTTGGTCCGCGGGCGCAGGGGTGTAGCCTGCGTCCTCCAGCAGGCCGGAGAGGCGCTCGGAATCGTGGACGTTCATCTGGCAGCCGAAAGTGCGCACCTCGTAGGTGCGGGAATCTGAGCTTGGTTGTTGCACGGGTTGCAAGTCTAGTTCTTGTGGCCTATTTCCCCAACCTGCGGTGTTTGCTCACTTGGGATGTAGTTGAGCAGGCCGTTGGACTTTTGCGGAAATGTGGGCTTAGATGGCACACAGGATCAATTTCTATTGGCCGATAGGTAATGAAAATCTTTAGCAAACTTTGCAAAATGTGATCCAGATTGCACTAAGGTGAGACCCATGACACAGCATACAAGCACGCCGATGATCCAAATCACTGGGGTGGATAAGTATTTTGAGAGCTTCCACGCGCTCAAAGACATCAACCTCGAGGTACCCAAAGGCCAGGTTGTAGTGGTGTTGGGGCCATCCGGCTCCGGCAAATCAACTCTGTGCCGCACCATCAACCGCCTGGAAACCATCAACAACGGCGAAATCCGCATTGACGGCAAACTTCTCCCCGAAGAAGGCAAAGCCCTTGCAAGCTTGCGTGCTGATGTCGGCATGGTGTTCCAGCAATTCAACCTCTTCCCCCACTTGAGCATCCGAGACAACGTAACCCTCGGCCCAATCAAGGTGCGGAAGATGAAAAAGCAGGAGGCCAACGAGCTGGCCATGGAGCTTCTGGAGCGAGTGGGCATTGCCAATCAGGCAGACAAGTACCCCGCCCAGCTCTCCGGTGGTCAGCAGCAGCGCGTGGCAATCGCCCGTGCACTCGCCATGCGTCCCAAGGTCATGCTTTTCGACGAACCCACCTCGGCCCTGGACCCTGAAATGGTCAACGAGGTCTTGGATGTCATGGCAGACCTCGCCAAGGAAGGCATGACCATGCTCTGCGTCACACACGAGATGGGTTTTGCCCGCAAGGCCGCAGACCGCGTGCTCTTTATGGCGGACGGCGCAATCGTAGAGGATTCCACCCCAGAGGAATTCTTTGCCAACCCCAAAACCGAGCGCGCTAAAGACTTCCTCGGCAAGATCCTCGCCCACTAGACCACTAGCCCACTAGCCCACAGCGCTTTCGCGCAACAAGTAAGGAGCAACCATGTCCCTAAACCGTACCTTCGCCACCATCTCTACCGCCCTGATTGCTGCTACCGCCCTCGTCGCTTGCGGCTCCGACTCCTCCGCCGGTGGAGACGCTGGCCTCCTAGCCAACATTGAATCCGGCAACGTCACCCTGGGCACCAAGTACGACCAGCCAGGTTTGGGCCTGCGCAACGCTGACGGCTCCATGAGTGGCCTCGACGTAGACGTAGCCACCTACATCGTGAACCACATCGCCGAGGAAAACGGCTGGGCCGCCCCCACCATCACCTGGCGTGAAACCCCTTCCGCACAGCGCGAAACCCTCATCCAAAACGGCGAGGTAGACCTGATCGCCGCCACGTACTCCATCAACAAGTCCCGCTCCGAGTCCGTGAACTTCGGCGGCCCATACCTGCTCACCCACCAGGCCCTCCTGGTCCGCGCCGACGACTCCTCCATCAACACCGTCGAGGACCTCGACAACGGACGCATCCTCTGCTCCGTCTCCGGCTCCACCCCAGCCCAAAAGGTCAAGGATGCCCTGCCAGGCGTACAACTCCAGGAGTACGACACCTACTCTTCCTGCGTTGAAGCTCTCCTGCAGGGCAACGTGGACGCGCTCACCACCGACGCCACCATCTTGAACGGCTACGCCCAGCAAAATGCCGGCAACTTCCGCCTGGTAGAAATGTTCCAGCCGGATGGCTCCGCCTACACCAACGAGTACTACGGCGTTGGCGTGAAGAAGGACGACACCGCCGCAACCGACGCCGTAAACAAAGCCCTGGAAGCGATGATCGCCTCCGGTGAATTGGAGTCCGCCATTAACAGCAACTTGGGCTCCACAGACGGCATCACCGTGGGCACCCCAGGTGACCTCTCCTTCATCGAATAACAGGAGGCCTCATGGAAGCGATGTGGGCACAACTTGGCCCAGCGATCTTGCCGGCGTTTTGGGTGACCATCAAACTGACCGTGCTCTCCGCACTCGGCTCGATGGTGTTTGGCACCATCCTCACCGCCATGCGGGTTTCCCCCGTGCGCATTCTGCGAAGCATTGCCACCTTTTACATCAATGCGGTCCGCAATACGCCGCTGACCTTGGTGGTGCTGTTCTGCTCCTTCGGCCTCTACCAAACGCTAGGGCTGCAGATGGCTGATAGAGAATCCGCCACGTTCCTGGCGGATAACAACTTCCGCCTGGCGGTGCTGGGCTTCATCCTCTACACCTCCGCGTTCGTGGCTGAATGCTTGCGTTCCGGCATCAACACCGTGGACTTTGGGCAGGCCGAGGCGGCGCGCTCACTGGGTTTGAGTTTTGGCCAAACCTTCCAAACCATTGTGTTCCCCCAAGCCATCCGCGGCGCGGTGGTGCCCTTGGGGAACACCTTGATTGCACTCACCAAGAACACCACCATCGCTTCCGTGATCGGTGTTGCTGAGGCGTCCTTGCTGATGAAGGAAGTCATTGAAAATCACGCAAGCCAGCTCTTCATTATCTTCGGCGCCTTTGCGATTGGCTTCATGCTGCTCACCCTGCCCACGGGCCTGGCGATCGGCGCGCTGGCAAACAAGATGGCGGTGAAACGATGAGCGTACGCGCAACAGTCCTCTACGACGCACCAGGGCCCAAAGCCCGCATGCGTAATCGCATCTACTCTGCCCTCGTGGTGGCCCTTTCCCTCCTGCTGCTGTGGTGGGTTGTGAGCACCCTTGGGGAGAAAGGCCAACTCGAGGCCGCTAAATGGACCCCCTTCCTAGAGGCCAATACCTGGCGCACCTACCTGCTCCCAGGTTTGGTTGGCACCTTGAAGGCGGCGTTCGCCTCCATTTTGCTCGCCATCGTGGTGGGCGCCCTGTTGGGGCTAGGGAGGCTCTCACCGAATGTCTTCATCCGGGGCGTATGCGCGGTGATCGTGGAGTTTTTCCGCGCCATTCCCGTGCTCCTGCTGATCATCTTCTCCTACCAAGTGCTGGCCGTGTATGGCCTGGTACCCCCACGCCAGCTCGCGTTTACCGCAGTGGTGTTCGCCTTGACCATGTATAACGGCTCAGTGATCGCGGAGATCCTCCGTTCCGGCATCAAGAGTTTGCCGAAGGGCCAAAAGGAAGCCGCGGCAGCGTTGGGGTTGAGCCACAACCAAACCATGTGGAAGGTCCTCCTCCCCCAGGCGGTTGCCGCGATGCTCCCGGCGCTTATCGCCCAGGCCGTGATTGCCTTGAAGGACTCGGCACTGGGTTACCAGATTGGTTATGTGGAGATCGTGCGCCAGGGCATCCAATCCAGCGCGGTGAACCGCAACTATTTGGCATCCCTCATCGTGGTGGCGGTCGTGATGATCATCATTAATTACGCGCTCACTTTGCTCGCGGAGCGCATCGAACGCCAACTGCGCGCCGGCCGCGCACGCCGCAACATTTTTGCCAAGGTGCCACAAATGCCTACTCAGGGTTTGGACACCAAGGACAATGTGAACGTGGACTGGCACGCAGCCGAGCACGTTGAGATCAAGAATCCAGCCCAATAGCCTCTCTGGCCACCTCCATTGCGAGGTACTCGGGGAAGCCGCGGCGGGCAAGGTAGCCCACCACCTTCTGCAGTTGCTTCTGCTGCTCTTGCCAGGTGGTGGGTGTTTCTTTGAACGTACGCGCCTTCTTTTGCGCAAAGGTTCTGGCGAGCTCGCGTTCGTCTGCGTCGCTCACTGCCGCGAGAGCCTCCTCAGCGGTGTTGGAGTGCACACCTTTTTGGCGCAGCTCTTGGCGCAGGGCACGTTTGAATTTTCCGCGGCGTTCCCTGCGCTGCGTGACCCACGCATGGGCAAATGCGGCGTCATTGATGAGCCCCACGCGCTCTAGGTCATCCAGGACTTCCGCGATCTGCGACTCTGGGAACTCGAGTGTGCCCAGGCGTTGTTCAAGCTCTTTGCGGGACCTGGCGCGTTGATCAAGGAGGAGCAGGGCCCTGTTGCGGATCTTCGTTTTTTGCTGCTCTGCTTCAACATCAATCTGCGCTGGGGTGTAGGACTCCAGCGCAGCTCGAAGTTGTTCGATTTTGTTATTCTTCGGCGTCATCGAAATCGACGTTTGGCACCATGTCTACAGGCTCGTCGCTCAGTTCATCGCCTTTGCCGGCGAACTCACCGATGCCAAGCTTTTCAAAGATCTTCTTCTCGATCTCATCAGAAAGCTCAGGGGAATCCTTGAGAAAGAGGCGCACTTTTTCTTTGCCCTGGCCGAGTTGCTCACCGTCATAGGTAAACCAGGAGCCGGACTTTTTGATGATGCCGTTATCCACGCCGAGGTCGATAATGGAGGATTCGCGGGAGATGCCCTCGCCGTAGATGATGTCAAACTCCGCGATCTTGAACGGTGGGGACACCTTGTTCTTCACGACCTTCAACTTAGTGCGGTTACCAATTGCATCTTGGCCGTCTTTGAGGGTTTGGATGCGGCGGACATCGCAGCGCACAGAGGCGTAGAACTTCAGTGCCTTACCACCGGTGGTGGTCTCCGGGGAACCGAACATCACGCCAATCTTTTCACGCAACTGGTTGATGAAGATCGCGGTGGTACCAGAGTTGTAGAGGGCGCCCGTCATCTTGCGCAGCGCTTGGGACATCAGGCGGGCTTGGAGGCCAACGTGGGAATCGCCCATTTCGCCTTCAATTTCCGCCTTTGGGGTAAGGGCTGCAACGGAGTCAATCACGATGATGTCAATAGCACCGGAGCGCACCAACATGTCTGCAATTTCGAGGGCCTGCTCGCCGGTGTCTGGTTGGGAGACGAGAAGCGCATCGGTGTCCACGCCGAGCTTGCGGGCATAGTCTGGGTCAAGCGCGTGTTCGGCGTCGATGAACGCCGCGATGCCGCCAGCTCGCTGAGCCTGCGCGATGGCGTGCAGGGCCACGGTGGTCTTACCCGAGGATTCAGGGCCGTAAATCTCCACGATGCGCCCACGGGGGAAACCACCGATGCCCAATGCGACGTCAATCGCAGTGTTGCCGGAAGAGATCACCTGGATTGGCGGGCGATTATCATCACCCAAGCGCATCACTGCGCCCTTGCCAAAGTCCTTTTCAATCATTGCCAATGCGGCGTCCAACGCCTTTTGGCGGTTGTCTCCGGCGTTTGCGGCGGCGGTCTTCTTCGGTGCCATGTTTGTTGATGTTCCTTCTGTGGTTTGTGAAAGCGAGGTAGTCATACCTTCTTAGACGGCCCCAAGGGGACTATTTGGTTCCCTTACGGTAGCGGTTGAGCCAAACATTACCCCCGAGTATAACGCACAGTTGTTCGAAGCTCGAGTTTTCGAACGCTACGGCGTGTGAGCTGGATACACGCTATTTATCCGTGTCCTGACCCAGGCGGCGTTCTGCGGGAATTCGAAAATCATCGCACAGTGTCTCCCACACCTGTTTGAGGTCCTCCCCATCCTCAACGAGCTCGTTTGCGGTTTTCCCATGCGCAGCAAGCACATGGGAGTGCAAGATCCACTCCCCTTGCGCTTGGCCAAACTCATCGTGGACCAGCTTCGCAAACAGGGTATAACGCATAGCCCACAGTGTACGGATTACCTTGGAATTCCTAGATTTTAGCCGCTAGGACTATAATTTGAACAGTGACCAATAAATCTTCAGCGCGCGACCTCGCCTACATCGCAGTGTTCGCAGCCCTCATCATTGTTCTTGCTTTCGTTGCTATCCCAGTTGGTGCCGCAGGTGTGCCAATCGTTCTCCAGAACGCAGCCGTCATCCTGGCCGGCCTCGTCTTGGGCGGCAAGCGCGGCTTCCTCACCGCGGCGCTCTTCCTCGGCCTCGGCCTGCTGGGTCTGCCAGTCCTCGCAGGTGGCCGTTCCACCCTCGCCGCACTTTCCGGCGTTTCTGTCGGCTACCTGGTGGGCTACCTCGTCTCCGCAACTGTCGCCGGCGCCATCGCCTACCAGGGCCTGCGTCTGCGCGGCGCTGGACGCGTCGGAATGTTCATCCTTGCCGGCGCCGTGGCACTGCTCATGCAGTACACCTGCGGCGCAATCGGCTTCATGCTGCGCGCTGACATGGACCTCGCGGCAGCAGTGGCAGCCCAAGGCCCCTTCGTACTCTTTGACTCCATCAAGGTCGCCGTAGCAATCATCATCGCGCTCGCCGTGCATAAGGCATTCCCAAACAACCTCAAGGCATAAATGGCTCGCATTATATTCAACGACGTCAGCGTGACATACGGTGACGTCGGCGTGCTTTCCCACATCACCACCGAAATCACCGAGCAACGCGTCGCAGTGATCGGTGCGAACGGAGGCGGCAAGTCCACCCTTGTCCGCCTCATCAACGGCCTGAGCGAGGCAACTTCGGGGGAAGTGCTTGTCGACGGGCGCAACGTGGCACGTGAAGCGAAAGCAGTGCGCAAAAAGGTGGGCTTTGTGTTCTCCGATGCCGAAAACCAAATCGTCATGCCCACCGTGCGCGAAGACATCGCCTTTTCCCTGCGCCGCTTCAAGCTGAGCAAGGAAGAAAAACAGCACAAGGTGGAGCAAACGATGGAGCGCTTTGGACTCAGCAAGCTCGCTGACAACTCCCCGCACACGCTCTCCGGCGGCCAAAAGCAGCTCCTCGCCCTCGCCTCCGTGCTCGTGATCGATCCAGACGTAGTGATCGCCGACGAACCCACCACCTTGCTGGACTTCCGCAACCGCGAACTCATCCGCGAGGTGTTCGCCAGCCTGAGCCAACAGCTCATCGTGGTGACCCATGACCTCGACTTCATCACCGACTTCGACCGCGCCCTCTGCGTGGATAATCACCGCATCGCGGCTGACGGCGCTCCAACAGACGTCATCCGCTACTACATGGAGGAAACCCGGCCATGATCCGCCAGGTCCCAATGGGCGTGTATGTTCCCGGCAACAGCCTGATCCACCGCACCCCACCGATGCTCAAGATAGGGCTGCTTATCGCTTTCATTATCTTCGCGCGCGGAATCTACACACCCTTGGTGCCTATCGTCCTCATGGCGATCGCGAGAATCCCCCTAAAAACCGCATGGAGCCAAGTCTGGCCTGTTCTCCCCGTGCTGGCTGTTCTGTTCGCCTACCAGTGGTGGCAAATCAGCCTCATGCGCGCCGCTGAAATCACCGCCGGCATCCTCGCCGCCCTCATGCTGGCCACGTTGATTACCCTCACCACCAAGCTCGAGGCGATGATGGAGGCATTAGAGCGCTTCCTCGCACCAACAAAGAAAATCGGCGTGCCGGTGGACACCATTGTGCTGGCGTTTTCCCTTACTCTGCGGCTGCTGCCACTAATGCTCGCGACCGTTGGTGAGGTGCTAGACGCAAGAAAGGCGCGTGGAGCGAACACTTCCCTGTTGGCTTTTGGTACGCCAGTGGTGATCCGCTCCATGCGCCGTGCCCAGGCAATCGGCGATGCCCTGGTTGCCCGTGGCTTAGATGACTAGCTTTCGCCGCGCAGCTCACGCAGCTTCTGCGCCACGGCATCATCGCCTTGTGCCTGCTGCTGCGGGGCTTCGATAGCCTGAGCCTCCGCCTTTGGCGCGTTCAGCTCCGCGCGGATTTGCTCCAAGCGGGAGTGGCCGGCGAGCTGCACACCAGCCTGCTCGATTTCCGCCATGCGACCCTGCACGGAGTTCTGTGCCAACTCCGCCGTGCCGAGAGCGTTCGCGTAGCGGCGTTCAATCTTCTCGCGCACTGCCTCAAGACTTGGGGTGTCACGGTTAGTGATTGAGTTCATGGACTGGATGGACTCCGCCACCTTCTCCTGCATTTTTGCCTGCTCAAGCTGGGACAGCAGCTTGGTGCGCTCGGCAACCTTCTGCTGCAGAGCCATGGAGTTGCGCTCCACGGCCTGCTTCGCGGCCTCGGCCTGTTGGAGGGCTTGGTCGTGCAGCTTCTTGGTGTCTTCCACGCCCTGCTCTGCAGTCACGAGCTGCGCCGCGAAGGCCTCCGCAGCATTTTCATACTCGGTGGCCTTTTGGGTGTTGCCCTCAGCGCGGGCCTTATCCGCTAGCTGCAGCGCCTGGCGGGTGTTCGCGTGCAGCTTCTCAATGTCCGCCAGGCGGCGGTTGAGCTGCATCTCCAGTTGGCGCTGGTTACCAATCACTGCCGCAGCCTGCTGCGAAAGCTCCTGGTGCTGGCGCTGCGCATCCTCAATGGCCTGCTGGATCTGCACCTTGGGGTCAGCGTGCTCCTCGATCTTGGAGTCGAACAAAGCCATGAAGTATTTCCAAGCCTTGGAAAATGGGTTCGCCATGAAAAGGTGCCTTTCTCAACGTTAATTGTTTATCTCGCGGAACAGTCTAGCTTCTGCACGGCTCATTGCCATGGTGCTCGCCGCTTCAATGAGTACATCTGCCACAGAAGTCCCAAGGGCATGGCACACAGACGCCAACAGCTCCGAAGACACTTCCTTACGTCCGCGCTCCAACTCCGAAAGATACCCCGGAGACACCCGCGAGGCCTCAGCCAACTCACGCAAGGTAATGCCCTTATCCGCGCGGAAAGCACGCAAGGCGGAACCGAGCGCCTCGCGCAGCAGCATCTCCGGCGCAATCGGCTTTTCCAAAACAGCAGTGTAATTCATCATCAGCTTCTTCAACGCCCACTAGCCGCAATTAGTTCCCCCACCCACAAAAGCGCAGCTTCCGCTGCCTGCCCGCGAATTTCTTGCCGCCCACCCGCGAAGCGAAACTCCCTACACCAACTGTCCCCCTCAGGCCCGACAACACCCACAAACACCTGCCCCACCAGATCCCCTTCCGGCCCCGCGTAGCCTGTCAAAGACACGCCCCACGACGCCCCCAAGGCCCGTGCCGCTGCCGCCGCCATGGCACGGGCGGTCTGGGCAGAGACGACGCCGTGAGCGTCGATAATTTCTTGATCTACCCCAGCCAGTGAGACCTTGACCTCGGTTGCGTACGTAATCAAACCCCCGCGCAGCACTTCTGAAGCTCCTGGGGTGTCGGCGATGCGCGCCGCGCACAGGCCAGCCGTGAGCGACTCGCAGGTAGCAATCGTTTCCCCACGTGCCGCCAGATCCTGCACCAATGTCATTTCGCGTTGAGCTTCCGCGCCTCAACCACGTATTGCACGCCCGTCACCACCGTAATCGCCACTGCCGCCAACATCACCGGCAACGCCACAAGCTTCGCCCCCGGAATCAGGTACAACGCAACTGCAACAGCCTGCAGCACCGTCTTCAACTTGCCGCCCCGGCTCGCCGGCACTACATTGCCCTTGCGCAGCTCAAACATGCGCCAAATCGTGATTCCAAGTTCACGGAACACAATCACCACGGTGATCCACCACGGCATCAACCCCACCAGATTCAGGCACACCAACGCGGTAATCATCAGCGCCTTATCCGCAATTGGGTCCGCGATCTTACCGAAATCCGTGACCAACCCACGCGAGCGCGCAATATCGCCGTCGAGCTTGTCCGTGATCATCAACACCACGAACACACCCAACGCCCACCACATGCGCTCCGAAAGCACCAACCAGGCAAACGGTGGAATGGCAATAATGCGCAAACTCGTGAGCACATTTGGCAGATTCCAGTTCGTGGGCTTTTGATCATTCACAACCACCAACACTACCTGCTTTCCCACGCAGTAGCATGGAAGTCATGACAACATTTGCTATCGAGTACCAATACAATCCCACCAGCGAAAAGATCCTCGAACACCGGCCCAAGCACCGCGAATTCTTGGCAAACCTCCTCAAAGAGGGCAAACTGCTCGCCTCCGGCCCCATCACCGAACCCGCAGGCAGCTCACTCATCATCATCCGCCTCGCCGAAGGCGCCACCATCGCCGACGCCGAAGCCGAAATGGAAAAGGACCCCTTCCACCAAGAAGGCGCCCTTGACGCGCGTACCTTCCAGGTGTGGGATCCCGTACTGAACGTGTTCCAGGACTAAGCTGGCCAGTCCTCACCAGTCTTCTTGGCGGGGTTCCAATGTGCCTGCACGCCACCTTGGGCCTCGTCACGCTTGGACTTCCACACCGAAGCCAACACCGTCACCGTCAAGATGCCAACAATCACAATCAACGACCAGTGCGTTGGAATCTCAAACACGTGCAGCGGCTCACCACCGTTAATCCACGGCAAGTTGTTCTCATGCAGCGCGTGCAGCAGCAGCTTCACACCGATGAAGCCCAGGATCAAGCCCAAACCGTACGGCAGGTACACCAGACGATCCAACAGGCCATCCAACAGGAAGTACATCTGACGCAGACCTAACAGCGCAAAAGCGTTCGTAGTGAACACAATGTACGGCTCGGAAGTAATGCCATAGATCGCCGGAATGGAGTCGAATGCGAACATCAAGTCGATCATGCCTACGGCCATCAACGCCACCAGCATCGGCGTCACCGCACGCTTGCCGTTCACCCGGCCAAACAAACGGTCACCGTTATAGGTCGGCGTCACATGCATCACCTTGCGCAGCAACTTGATGACAGCCATATCATTCGGATCAGTCTCCGGCTTCTCCGAAAACTCATCCCAAATCAACTTCACCGCGGTGTAAATCAAGAACAAACCGAAAATGTAGAACACCGCAGACCAGCGCTCAATCGCCGCGGCACCCAACAAAATGAACACCAAACGGAACACAAGCGCCAACGCAATACCAATCAGCAGCACCTTCTGCTGATACTTCCGCGGAATCTTAAACGCGCCCATAATCAGCGCAAACACAAACAGATTATCGACGCTCAGCGCCTTCTCAGTGATATAGCCCGTAAAGAACTCAATACCATGCTGATGCGGATTCCCCGGCTCACCCCACGTGAACCACAAGAACACACCGAATACGGCCGCCAACGCCACATAAAACAGCGACCAAAACGCAGACTCCTTCAACGAAGGCTCATGCGGCGTCCGCACATGCGAATAGAAGTCGAACACAAAAAAACCAGCGATCACCGCAATCGTGATCAGCCACGTCACAAGATTCACTTCCATAAAAAAGACACCTCCGGTCTCATACAACAACTGACATGAGCCGGAGGTCTCCCCCACTCCACCCAAAAAGCGAAGCCGGCACGACCGGGAACGAACACGCTCCGTGTTGACGATCAATACCGCGGGCGGGGTACTCCCCTCCATGCATGCCCGCAACTCTACCCATGGGGCGGGCGTATGTCATATTCGCCGCTCCGTCAAGCCTCCACCAACCGAAATTCCACAGGCACGACCCCCTCCAACACGAATTCCACAGAAATCGCCCCTCCAACACATTCACCCTTCCGCCCCCTTGCAGACGCGCCCTACAGTCAGCGCCATGGACTTCATCCGGTCATACCACCAAGACGGGCTACAAGTACTCGACGCCATCGCCCGCGCCCTTCGCGAAAACTCACGCGAAGACGTTGCCGCCGACCTACGCATCTCCACCCAAACCGTCCACCGCATGCTTTGGGTCCGCAAGTACTACTTGGACGCCAAGGTCCGCAAGGCCGCAGTCAACGTCCCTCTTGACGCCCTGGACGGCGTCGCTAGGCATATCAAGCAGCTTCGCAGGGAACATCGCAACCCTGTGCTGCTGGAGTGTCTTGCAGGAACCGAGACGTTGAGCGTGGACGCTATCATCGCGCGCGCCAAGCACCTGGTTGAGGAGTTCAAGAAGCGGCACGAATACGAACCGAAGCGCACCGAAACCGTCAATGTGCAGGAGGAACCCGACTCCAACGGACAACGACGAATCGTTGGTGTATTCAACGACCACACTCTCACCGCCATGCTCAAAAAACTTCAAGGGCGCGTCAGCACCTTCACCAAAGCCGGCATGGCAAAAAATGAGGCCCTCGCGCACGCGTTCAGCGAAGCCATCCTCGGGGACACTTCCGACGGCACCCCGTTGCGCTACCAGCCAGGCCTGCTCCTACCGCTGCGGCCCAGCGAAGGCTACTTCAAGGACGGCAAGGTTTACACCTTCGACGGAGCCGGGGTACCACTTTCCGAACTCGATGGCCTGCAGATCGCAGACACCGGATTCTTGATAGCCACGGCCCTCGACGCCGATGGCAAACTCGGGGCAGAGGCCATACCAATCCGACGCTTCGCCACCGACCTCCAACGAATCCTCCTTGCCACCGAACTACTGGTGTGCCCCTACCCGCACTGCCAAGTGCCTGCCGGCGACTGCCAATACCACCACATCGAGGCATTCTCCCAAGGCGGCGCCACAACAACCGACAACCTGGTTATCCTCTGCCGAACACACAATGCCAAGAACGACGACAACCCCCGCAGACACAAAAACGGCCGCGTAGAACGCGACTCCAACACAGGCGACCCCCACTACAAAGCCAGCCCAGACGCCGAACCCGCCACCAACCCTCATCCCGCTCGGCGCAAAGGTTGGAGGGAGGAATCCAAAGCCTTCCTGGGGCTTTAGGGTCTAGCCTCCAGGGCACCTGAAACGCGACAGCCGTAGAACCGAAAGGGTTCTACGGCTACCAGTGCTGCTCCAACACTAAAACGGAGCATTCGTTGGGTTATACACCTCTTCCTTTGGGGCATCCGCTGGGTTGGCGCCCTTGATCATCCAGATGGTGGTGTCCAACTCTTCTGGTTTCACCAACACTTCGCGTGGCTTCGAGCCCTCAGATGGACCAACCACGCCCCTGGTTTCCATGAGGTCCATGAGGCGGCCAGCCTTTGCGAAACCAATGCGCAGCTTTCGTTGGAGCATAGAGGTGGAGCCGAGTTGGCTGTTCACCACCAACTCCACGGCCTGGAGGAGATCCTCCATGTCTGATCCAATGTCGTCATCGATTTCGCGCTTGGACTCGGAGGCCTTCTCCTCCGTCACGCCCTCGGTGTAGTCGGGCTCTCCTTGGAGCTTGGCGGCCTCCACCACCGCTTGCACTTCTTCATCCGTTACAAACGCACCTTGGATGCGCTGCGGGCGGCCGCCCTGCGGAATGAACAAGCCATCACCCATACCAATGAGCTTTTCTGCGCCGGCTTGGTCGAGGATGACGCGAGAGTCAGTGAGCGAAGAAGTGGCAAACGCGAGGCGTGATGGAACGTTGGTTTTGATCAAACCGGTGACCACGTCCACGGATGGGCGCTGGGTAGCGAGCACTAGGTGGATGCCTGCGGCGCGGGCCTTTTGCGTGATGCGGACGATCGAATCCTCAATCTCCTTGGGGGCTGTCATCATCAGGTCGGCGAGCTCGTCCACAACGCACACGATGTACGGGTAGCGTCGGTACTCCCTTTGCGACCCTGCTGGCGCCTGGATTTCTCCAGCGGACACTTTCCGGTTGAAGTCCTTGATGTGGCGCACCCTGGCTTGCTGCATGTCCATGTAGCGCTGCTCCATCTCCTCAACGAGCCATTGGAGCGCGGCCGCGGCCTTCTTTGGTTGGGTAATGATCGGCGTGATGAGGTGCGGGATTCCCTCGTAGGGGGTGAGCTCCACCATCTTGGGGTCCACCAGGATCAGTCGCACGTCTTCGGGGGTCGCGCGCGTGAGCAAAGAAACCAGCAGCGAGTTGACGAACGCAGACTTACCGGAACCGGTTGAACCAGCCACCAACAGGTGTGGCATTTTCTGGATGGAGTGACTGACGTAGTCGCCCTCAATGTCCTTCCCAAGGCCAATAAGCATGGGGTCCTGGTCAGCCAGGGTCTCAGGAGCGTTGAGGACATCACCCAGGCGCACCATTTCGCGATCCGCGTTGGGTACCTCGATACCAACAGCCGACTTGCCCGGAATCGGCGTGAGTAGGCGCACGTTATCCGTCGCTACAGCGTAGGCAAGGTTGGACTGCAAGTTCGTAATCTTTGAAACCTTCACACCCGGACCAAGCTCGACCTCGTAGCGAGTCACCGTTGGTCCACGGGAAAAGCCCGTCACCTGGGCATCGACCTTGAACTCCTCAAACACCGCGGTGATGGCCTCGATCATCCGATCATTAGCCGCGGAGTGCTTCTTGGACTCCTGGCCGGGGATCAGCAGGTTGGTGCTCGGGACTTCATAATCCCCCGACTCCAACAGCTTATCCTCCACCGCGGGTGGCTGTTGAGTTGGTTGGGGCGCAGGCGCTGGTTTGCGCTCTTCCACCGCAGCCTGGAGGCTTTGGGTGGCTGCAACCACTGCGTCCTTTGTTGGTGGAGGGGTTGTGATTGCCGGGAATTCGTTGGTGTCTTCCACCAACGGTTTAGCCTTCTTCGTTGGAGCGGGTTCTGGTTCCTGGAACAGCGTGGTTGGTAGGTCTTCTTCCTCCAGCAACGGCGGCGCAACCTTTCGAGGCGCGCGTGGCGTTGGCACTGGCCGGCGCTCGAACGCGCGGGAGCGCTCCCGTGGCTTTTCCGCCTCCGCGAACTCGACCGCTGCCGCGTTTTCTGCCTCTGCCTGGTCCTCTTCCTCCAGCTCCCTCTCTGGCCGCAGCGCTTTCACGGCGTCCACAAACTCGCGCGCCGTCACTCCAGTCACCTTTTGCGCTCCAAGAATGATGAGCAGCACCAGCAGGGGCACCGCAATGTACGCGCTGAAACCCTTGGCAAGCAATCCACCAAGAACACTGCCGACGATCCCACCCGCGGTCATTCGTTCCGGCCAGGCGGTAGGGTTCCCGGCGAAGACGTCGAGGAGGCCGAGCATGGACACGATAATGAGGAACGTGCCGCCGAAGACGCGGATGCGAGCGTCGACGGCGGGGACGTGGCCGAGCATGAGGGCAACGGCAATAGCAACCAACGCAATGGGTGCGATGAGGGCTCCCGCGCCGATAGCCATGTGTGTAAGATCGGAGATGAACGCGCCGACGGGGCCGGCGATGTTAAACCAAACCGACGCTCCAAGAACTACGGCGAGCGCGACGAGGCTCAGCGCGAGGGTGTCGCTGTGTTCCTTGGGTTCTTCCTGATCTTGATCTTGGCCGCCAGCCTTCCGGGTCAGGGATCCCAGGCCCTTTGCGGTTGCGCCAAAAATGCTCGCCAAACCGCCTCCAACAGCTTTGTAGGCGCTGCCGGTGCGTTCGACTGTTTCGGTCTTGCGTCTGGTGGTGGGGGAAGCCATGTGAAAGAGTTTAACCACTCAAATCACATTCATCACATTCGCAACACCGATCAAGTCTAGATACTTGAACGAACCACAAACCCTTGTGGATCCTCCACCTCAACCTGCACAGCATCACGCCCAAACACCCACAACAGCAACTCGCCAGGTGCCCCGGTCACGGTAGCCACCTCAGCACCCTTCGCCGCTACACGCGGGGTGGAGTGGGCGGTGAAACGCTGCCCACCACCGATTGGTTGAAGCACCACCGGGCCGGTGGAACGCCGCAACTGCATCGGCGCCGTCTGCCGCAAAATCTGCAACAGGTCAGACGTCCTCTTGGTGGAGAACGTTCGCGGCGCAATGACTCCCCTCCCCCGCCGGACGTCCTCATGATGAACAAAGTTTTCCGCCCCATTGATCAAAGCGTCTGCAACCCTGCGGCCTTTGAAGTTTGCCCACGAGTCAATGAGTTGGTGGTATTCGCGTTTTCGTGTGTTGATTTGGGTGCGTTGGAGGTAGTGCTGCAGTGGCGGTAGCACTAAGCCCGCGGCAGCGAGGGGCCGCTGCTCGCGGACTACGAGGTGTGCGATGAGGTCGTGGGTTGTCCAGCCTTCGCACAGGGTTGGGTATTCGGGGCCGACGTCACGCAGGAGCTTGGCAAGCTCCTTGCGTTCGTAACTTGCAAATGACATGCCCCGAGTCTATTCCCTTAGAGGCTCGGCCGGTGTGCGTTGACTTCGGAGTCGTCGGCGGCTACGGCGTTGGAGGTGACGGGGAATACGGTTGGCATGATCATTGGCTTGCGGCGCCAGGTTTGTTCGACGTAGCGGGAAACTTTCCTGCGCAGTTGTTGGACCATGCGGTAGGGGTCGTTTTCGCCTTCGGCTGCGAGGTCGTTCATGGTGTTTTCCACGAGTTCGGCAACCTCGGGCATCATGGCTACGGCGTCTTCGGAGAAGCCCTTGGCTTCTACGCGAGGGCGCTCCACCAGGCGGCCGGTGCGGTTGTCGATCACTGCAGTGATGGCGATCAGGCCACCTTCGCCGAGGGAGGTGCGTTCTTCGAGGACCTCGGTGTCGATGTCGCCCATGGTGACGCCGTCCACGTAGAGGTTACCCACTGGGATTTGGCCAACTACGCGGGCGCGGCCGTCCACGAGGTCCACTACCACGCCGTTTTGGGCAAGCACCACGCGGTCTGGGTCCACGCCGGTGGAGATGGCGAGTTCCTTGTTCGCGCGCAGGTGACGCCATTCGCCGTGCACGGGCATGGCGTTCACTGGGCGGGCGGCGTTGTAGAGGAACAGCAGCTCGCCGGAGTAGCCGTGGCCGGAGGTGTGCACCTTGGCGTCGCGGCCAGTGATGACTGTGGCGCCGATCTGGGAGAGCATGTTGATGACGCCGAACACCGCTTCCTCGTTGCCTGGGACCAGGGAGGAGGAAAGGATGATGACGTCGCCAGCACGGACGGTGATTTGGCGGTGCTCACGACGCGCCATGCGGGAAAGCGCTGCCATGGGTTCGCCCTGGGTGCCGGTGGTGATGAGCAGGACCTTGTGTGGTGCGAGCTTGGCGGCGTCGTCCATGCTGATGATCGTGCCGCGCGGCGCCTTCAAGTAGCCCATTTTCTCCGCGATCTCCATGTTTCGGATCATGGAGCGGCCGTTGAAGGCAACCTTGCGGCCGGCGGCAACGGCGGCATCGACGGCAGCCTGTACGCGGTACACGTTGGAGGCGAAGGAGGCCAGGATGACGCGTTGTTTCGCTTCGGCCACGATCCGCTTGAGTGTTGGAGCGATTTCAGCTTCCGAACCAGAAACGCCGGGGGTGGTGGCGTTGGTGGAGTCGCAGAGCAACAGGTCCACGCCTTCGTCACCGAAGCGGGACAGTGCGGGCAGGTCGGTTGGGCGGCCGTCGGTTGGCGTTTGGTCCAGCTTGATGTCGCCCGTGTGCACAACCAGGCCGGCGCCGGTCTTGATGGCCACGCCGAGGCAATCTGGGATGGAGTGGTTCACGGCCCAGAAGCGGATGTTGAACGGACCGCGATTTTCGTTGGACTTCTCGTTAACCTCGATCAGCTTGGGGCGCTGACGGTGCTCACGACACTTGGCAGCAATGAGCGCCAGGGTGAACTTGGAGGCCAGGATGGGCAGGTCGGGGCGCAGTTTGAGCAGCCATGGGATGGCGCCGATGTGGTCCTCGTGGCCGTGGGTGACCACCAGCGCTTCAACTTGGTTGATGCGGTCTTCGATTGGGCCGAAGTCCGGCAGGATCAGGTCCACGCCGGGTTCGCCGGATGAGGGGAAGAGCACGCCGCAGTCCACGATGAGCAGGCGGTTGTTGTACTCGAACACGGTCATGTTGCGGCCGATTTCGGAAATGCCGCCGAGTGCCGTGATGCGCAGTCCGTTCTTCGGTGCCTTCGGTGGCAGTGGAAGGCGCTCGGTGAGGTCTGCACCTTGCATGGACTTCACCACGTTGCGTCGGGCGCCGTTGTTGGAGTTGTTTCGGCGGCCGCGGCCACGGTTGCGGTTGTTGCGTCCGCCGTTTTCCTGCTTCTGCTCAGGCGCCTGGAAGGTTGGGCTCTCTGCGGTTTCTGGGGAGCCTGACTTACGGGTTGCCCTGCGGGATCGGCTTCGGGATTCGGTCATATTATGTTAAAACTCCAGCGTTCTTCATATCTTGTTCTAGCTGGGCGAGCTCGGTGTCATTTGGGCCGAACACGGGCAGGCGGGGTGCGCCAACCTCGATGCCTTGCAGACGGAGCCCGGCCTTGGCCAGAACTACTGCGCCGAGGCGCGCTTGGGCGCGCACGAGTGGGGCGAGTTGTGCATTAATTTCTTGAGCGCGGCTTAGGTTGCCGCTATCAAAGCTTTCGTACATCTCCCGCAACTGCCGAGGCGCAAGGTGGCCGATCACTGAGATGAAGCCGGTTGCGCCCACGGCGAGCCATGGGATGTTGAGAGGGTCATCGCCGGAGTACCAACCAAGGCCTGTTTCTTGGATGAGGCAGGTTGCTGCGGCGATATCTCCTTTAGCATCCTTGACCGCGTGCACATTCGCAAGTGCAGCGATCCGACGCAGGGTGGGTTCCTCAATGGGAATCCCGGAGCGCCCAGGGATGTCGTAAGCACAGATTGGGATGTTTACTGCGGCATCGATTGCCTCGAAATGCCGGAACACGCCCTCTTGGCTTGGCTTGGAGTAGTACGGCGTGACAACCAGAAGGCCGTCCGCGCCGGCTTGCTCGGATTGGGTGGCAAGCGCCACGGAGGCGACGGTGTTGTTGGAGCCGGCGCCAGCGATGATTTTGGCACGCTCCCCCACTGCTTCCTTGACTACCTTGATGAGCTCCAGTTTCTCCTCAACCGTGGTGGTTGGGGATTCGCCGGTGGTTCCGGAGACGATCAGGCTGTCGATCCCATTGTCCACGAGGTGGGTGGCGAGCCGTTGGGCTGCCTTGGGGTCGAAGTTGCCGGAGGCGTCAAACGGGGTAACCATTGCCACGGCAACGGAACCGAAGAGTTCCTTGCCTACAGTTGATGCCAAACCTGTGCTCATGCCACACCACGTTACCCAATCAAACGGCAAACGTAGTTATCGGGGCTAGATGTTGGGCTAGTTTCCTGCAACATAAGGAGAAGTTGCCATGGTGGTGCCATCGCCGAGCGTCGACACTTCAAAGTCGGCAAAGGCCACCGGGGCGTGCTGCGCGAGGAGCTCAAGGCAGCGCACGGCAAGGGCGCGGATTTCCACGTCGGCGTGCTCGGAGGCACGCATGCCAATGAAGTGACGCCAGGTGCGGAAGTTGCCGGTGACCACGATCCGGGATTCCGTTGCGTTCGGCAGGATTGCGCGCGCCGCCTGCCGGGCCTGCTTTTTGCGCAACAGGGCGTTGGGCTCGTCGGCAAGCTTTTCCTCGAGCGCCTCGAGCAGCTCGTTGTAGGCAAAGCGGGCGTCGTCGGCGGCTTGGAGGAACAGGCGGGTGAGCTCGGGGTCTTGGGCGATCAGCGCCGGCACCACCACTTGCGACTCCACCTCCGGCACGTAGCGCTGGGAGAGTTGGGAGAAGGAAAAGTGGCGGTGGCGGATGAGTTCGTGGGTGGCGGACCTGGACAGGCCGCGGATATAGAGGGATGCTGTGGCGTGCTCAAACAGGGCAACGTGGCCGACCTCGAGGATGTGGCGCAGGTAGGCGGCGTTGGTGGCGGTCCTGGGGTTGGGTTTGTCAAAGGTTTCGTAGCAGGCGCGGCCGGCGAACTCGATGAGTTGTTCGGTGGGTTGGCCGTCGGTTGTCCAGCCCAAATCCTGCGGTGGGTGGAATTGGCTGATCGCAATGAGCTGGACGTCGAGCTGCGCTTGCGTTGCCATCTTAGATATCCAGGAAGTGCTCGAGGCCCACGGTGAGGCCCTTGTGAGCTGCGATTTCGCGGACGCCGAGGAGGACGCCAGGGACGAAGGAGGTGCGGTCGTAGGAGTCTTGGCGGATGGTGAGCGACTGCCCCTGGGCACCGAAAATCACTTCCTCATGGGCAACCATGCCGGTCATGCGCACTGCATGCACCCGCACGCCATCCACGTCCGCTCCCCGCGCGCCCTCAAGGGACTGCTCGGTGGCGTCGGGAACCTGCCCCAAGCCCGCTTGCCGACGCGCCGCGGCGATCCCTTCCGCGGTGTGCACGGCGGTTCCGGAAGGTGCGTCCAGCTTGTTGGGGTGGTGGTACTCCACTACCTCAGCGGAATCGAAGAAACGCGCCGCGAGCTTGGCAAAGTGCATGGTGAGCACCGCGGAGATGGCAAAGTTCGGGGCGATGAGCACGTTGGCGTTGCCCTGAGTAGCCCACTGTTTGACCTGCTCGAGGCGCTCCTGGGTGAAGCCGGTGGTGCCAACAACGGCGTGGATGCCGTGGGAGAGCACGAACTCAAGGTTGTCCATCACGGCGTTCGGGGTGGTGAAGTCCACCACCACTTCCACACCGGCCTCGGTGAGCTTCTCCAGGGACTCCCCTTCAGACACACCCGCTACGAACTCCAGGTCCTCAGCCGCCTTGACGGCAGCCACGATCTCAGTTCCCACCTTGCCTGAAGCGCCGAGCACGCCAACCTTGATAGCCAATTTGCTGTCACCTTCCTGTGAACTTGATTGCAACACCCCTAACCTACACGTATTGGGTGCATGATCGAATGCGTACCTAGAAATTCACCACAGGAGGAATCAACAATGATCTTTGCGGAAACACTGCGTGAGCTCAGCGACTGGCAGCACGAACTCTATAAGGACCTGCACCGCCACCCCGAGCTGTCCATGCAAGAACAGCGAACACTGGGGAAAATCCGGCAGGAAATAGAGGCCATGGGCCTTGAAGCAACCATGATCGGCAGTGTTGGAGTGGCGGCCGTCCTGGAAAACGGCGAAGGCCGCACCATGCTCGCCCGGGCAGACTTTGATGCTCTGCCGGTCACCGAAGACACGGGGCTGGAATACTCCTCCCTGACCGAGGGCGTAATGCACGCCTGCGGCCATGACATGCACACCACCGCCCTGCTCGGCGCCCTGCGCGCCCTCAACGAACACCGCGACGCCTGGCACGGCACATACATTGCCTTGTTCCAGCCGGGTGAAGAGACTGCGCAAGGTGCGCAGGCGCTCGTCGACGCCGGTCTGGAAGGCGTGATCCCGACGCCCGATGCGGCGTTTGCGCTGCACATTGGGCCGGGCCCGGCTGACACCGTGGCAATAAAGAAGGGCCCGACGATGTCTGCCGCGGACTCGATCCGCATTAAGGTGTTCGGCTCAGGCTCGCACGCTTCCACCCCGCAACTGGCGGTGGACCCGGTGGTGTTGGCGGCGTCGATCGTGATGCGCCTGCAAACCATTGTCTCGCGCACCGTGGCCCCACAGGACTTTTCCGTGGTTACTGTTGGAGCGTTGAACGCCGGCACCAAGTCCAACGTCATCCCGGATCACGCCGAGCTGTTGGTAAACCTGCGCCACTATGACAACGCCGTTCGCGAAAAAGTGATGGAGGCGGTGCAGAGCGTGGTGCGCCACGAATGCGAGATTTCTCAGAGCCCGAAGCCCCCAACCTTTGAGTTTTACGACCAATTCCCCCTCACCAGCAACAATGCAGAGCTGGTGGATGCGATCAGCCCGCACTTTGAAAAAGAGTTTGGGCAGCACTTTATTGAGGCGCCGGCGGGGCAAGCAAGCGAGGACTTCTCCATTATCCCGGATGCCTTAGGTGCGCCGTATGTGTACGCGTTCGTGGGGTCAGTTGACCCCGAGGAATTCGCTCAAGGCGGGCCGTTTCCAGGTAATCACTCACCCAAATACGCGCCCGCCATTGAACCAACATGCCTCACCGCAACCAGGGCGCAAATCACTGCAGCCCTGGCGGTGCTAGCCTAAGCAGTCTCTCTTACTCCTCCACGGGAGCAAGAGAGATCTTGCCGCGGTTGTCGATGTCCTGGATTTCCACCTCAACCTTGTCGCCAACGTTGATCACATCTTCAACCTTCTCCACGCGCTTGCCGCCGCCGAGCTTGGAGATGTGAATCAGGCCGTCGCGGCCTGGCACCAGGGAGACGAAGGCGCCAAAGGCGGTGGTCTTCACCACGGTGCCCAGGAAGCGCTCGCCTACCTTAGGAAGCTGCGGGTTCGCGATTGCGTTGATCTTCTCAATCGCGGCCTCGGCTGCGCTGCCGCCCATGGCGGAGACGTAGACGGTGCCGTCTTCCTCAATGGAGATGTCCGCGCCGGTTTCCTCGGTGATCTGGTTGATGGTCTTGCCCTTGGGGCCAATGACCTCGCCGATCTTGGAAACAGGAACGGTGATCGAGGTGATGCGCGGTGCGTGATCGCTCATCTCGTCAGGGCCGTCAATCACGTCCGCCATCGTGTCCAGGATGTACAGGCGGGCGTCACGCGCCTGCTCCAACGCCTGGGCGAGCACCTCGGAGGGAATGCCGTCCAGCTTGGTGTCCAACTGCAAAGCGGTGATGAAGTCCGCGGTGCCGGCGACCTTAAAGTCCATGTCGCCGAAGGCATCCTCGGCGCCCAAGATGTCGGTGAGTGCTACGTAGCGGGTTTCGCCATCAACATCGTCAGAGACCAAGCCCATGGCGATGCCAGCCACCGGCGCCTTCAGAGGCACGCCGGCGTTGTAGAGCGAAAGCGTGGAGGCGCACACGGAACCCATGGAGGTGGAACCATTGGAGCCCAGGGCCTCGCTCACCTGGCGGATGGTGTACGGGAACTCCTCGCGCGGGGGGATCACCGGGATCAGGGCGCGCTCAGCGAGGGCGCCGTGGCCGATTTCGCGGCGCTTCGGGGAACCCACTCGACCGGTCTCACCAGTGGAGTACGGAGGGAAGTTGTAGTGGTGGATGTAGCGCTTGGAGGTCGCAGGGGTGAGCGAGTCAATCTGCTGCTCCATCTTCAGCATGTCCAGTGTGGTCACGCCAAGGATTTGAGTCTCGCCGCGCTCGAACAGCGATGAGCCGTGCGCACGTGGGATAAGCTCCACCTCTACCGAGAGGTCGCGGACTGCGGTGGTGGTGCGACCATCAATACGGAATCCCTCGGTGAGGATCATGTGGCGCACGAGCTTTTTCATCACCGCGTTGTATGCGGCACGGATTTCCTTGGCGGCTGTGGCCTCGTCGTCGTGGCCCACCTTTTCCAGGAGATCGGCTTCCACTTGTTCCATGTAGGAGTTGGTGGCGTCGTCACGCTCCTGTTTGGCGGGGATGGTGAGCAGCTCGCCGAGCTTCTTGGAGGCCTTCTTTTCCACGGCTGCGTACACCTTGTCGGTGTATGGCGGGAACAGGGGGAACTCCTGGGTTTCCTTTGCCGCGAGCTTGGCCAGCTCGAGCTGGGCGCGGCAGAGCACCTCGATGTATGGCTTCGCAGCTTCGAGGCCTGCGGCGACCACGGACTCGGTTGGTGCGGGCGCGCCGGAAGCGATGCGCTCCACTACGGACTCGGTTGCGCCGGCTTCAACCATCATGATGGCAACGTCTTCCACGGTTTTGTTGCCAACCTGCTTGCTCACGATCCGCCCGGCAACAACCAGCTCGAACAGGGCTTGCTCATGCTGTTCGTGGGTGGGGAATGCAACCCACTGGCCTTCTGGGTGGGCGTCATCGGCGATGAGGGCAACGCGCACGCCGCCGACGGGGCCGGACACGGGCAAACCAGAAAGCTGGGTCGCTGCCGACGCACCGTTGATGGCAACAACGTCGTACATATCCTTTGGGTCCATGGACAGTACGGTCACTACCACCTGCACCTCGTTGCGCAGGCCCTTCACAAAGGTAGGGCGCAGCGGGCGGTCGATGAGGCGGCAGGCCAGGATGGCCTCGGTGGAGGGGCGGCCCTCACGGCGGAAGAAAGAGCCTGGGATACGGCCCGCTGCGTACATGCGTTCTTCCACGTCCACGGTCAGCGGGAAGAAGTCAAAGCCCTCGCGTGGTTGGTTGGAGGCGGTGGTGGTGGCCAGCAGCATGGTGTCATCATCCAGGTAGGTGGTCACGCTACCGCCGGCTTGGCGGGCCAACTGGCCGGTTTCAAAACGAATGGTGCGGGTACCAAAGTCACCGTTGTCAATGGTTGCGGTGGCCTCGGTGATCCCAAATTCTTCATCCACGAAAGCCTCAAAGGAGTTCTTTGGGCGGAATCCTGCTGGCGTGTTCTTCTTCGCAGATCGGCTACTCCGGCTGGACCTGCGGTGTTCATTACTCAAGGCTGGTGTTCTCCTCTAATTCCTCTTGCCCCAGCGTCTCCCACCTTGGGAGCAAACAGCTCACAAAAACTACTCCTGCAGCCTTGAGAAACGTGAGCTTGCTGTACGGGGCGGCGATCAAGCAATCATCGGTGTTGCTTTTGCGTTCGCTCATGTGCAAAATCGGCGCCATTTGGCTCCAAGGGGTGATCCTAGCATGAAAAAACCTCCCGTAGCTGAGAAAACAAAGCTTTGGGAGGTTGTTTTGACGCGGATCTGCGGCGATTAGCGGCGCAGACCAAGGCGTGCAATGAGGTCACGGTAGCGATCCACATTGTTATCCGCCAGGTACTTCAGCAGGCCACGACGGCGACCAACCAGCAGCAGCAGACCACGACGAGAGTGGTGATCGTGCTTGTGGAACTTCAGGTGCTCGGTGAGGCTGTTGATGCGGTTCGTGAGAAGCGCAACCTGTGCCTCTGGGGAGCCGGTGTCCGTCTCGTGCAGGCCGTACTCAGCGAGGATGGCCTTCTTCTGCTCGGCGTTCAATGCCATTGGGGATTCTCCCTTATAGTATTTCAGTCCGCATGGTATTTTGGGGCCGGCGTGAGCCAGCGGTTTCACACTGCTGCGAACCACAGTGAACAAGAAACCTCAAGAACCCTAGCACGCCTTATGCTTGCGCATCAAACCCACGGGCCACTCGGCCCACGCGATCCATAAACTCTGTAAGGAAGCGCTGCGTATCCACTGCCACCGCCACGCGGGCGTTGGGGTTGGGCGCGCCGATCTTTTCCTCGTTACCAATGGTGCGCCCGCGAGTTGCGCCCTCGGTGTCCACCTTGAGGTGCATCGGCAGCAGGCTCACCAGGGTGGGGTCCACTGCCACGCCGACGGCCAGTGGATCATGCAAACCGCATCCGCCGAGGTGCGGCGCGGTGGTCTCATATGCGCGAATGTAGTAGTCGGTGGCATCCGCAAGAAATTCGCCCGCTTTGGTTCCCAAGGCGCGCCACTGTTGGGTCTCCGCGGTGGTGAGCAGTGTTTGCAGGGTGACGTCGAGGCCAATCATGGTGACGTCGGCTCCGTTTCGCACCATGAAGTCCGCGGCCTCGGGGTCTTGGTTGATGTTCGCCTCTGCCCAAGGGGACACGTTGCCGGGGACAGTGAGCGCGCCGCCCATGAACACGATCCGCGCATGTTGCGCGAACTCCGGGCTGCGCTGCATGGCGGCGGCGATGTTGGTCATAGCGCCGGTGGGCACGATGATCAGTTCGTCGCCGTAAGTGCGCACAGATTCGATGAGGAAATCCACCGCGGATTGCGCTTCCACCGCGCGCTGCGCGTCTGGTACCTCGACCTCCCCGATGCCATTGCGGCCGTGGATGAACTCGGAGATTTCCAGCACCTCAAAGTTGTCCTTTGCCAGCGCATGGGGTTCGCCGGCGAACACGGGGACTTCGCTGGCACCGAAGAGCTCCAAGAGGGCGAGGTCATTGCGCACTCCGGTGTCCACGAGCACGTTGCCGTAGGTGGCGGTCACACCGATGAGTTCCAGCTCTGGGGAGCCCAGGGCGTAGGCGAGGGCGAGGGCGTCGTCGATGCCTGTGTCCAGGTCGAGGATGATTTTGGTGGTGGCTTGCACGGTGTGTTGCTCCTATTGGTGGTGGGCGGCGCCGCCGCGGTGTGCTGGGCTGACGCCGAGGACTTCGCAGGTGACGTCGATGTCTTTGCTGATTGCCTGCAAAAGCTCGTCCAGGGAGTCGAATTTCTCCATCCCGCGCACGCGGTGGACAAACTCCACCTCCACAGTGTGCCCGTAGAGGTCTGCGTGCTGGCCGATGACGTAGCTTTCCACGCTGCGGCGTTCATCACCGAAGGTTGGGTTGTGCCCAACCGAAATGGCGGCGGGATAGTTCTGCCCGTGGAGCATGTCGCCGTCGATCGGGGCCTGGGAAATCACCCGGAACCACCCCGCGTACACGCCGTCCTCTGGCAGCGCCTGGGTATCAGGGAAATACAGGTTTGCGGTTGGGTAGCCCAGCTCACGGCCGCCGCGGCCGGCGCCGCGCACCACCTGGCCGCAGATGGAGAAGTTGCGCCCGAGCGCCCAGTTGGCGCGCTCCACGTTGCCTTCCTGCAGGGCCGCGCGGATCATCGAGGAGCTCAGCACGGTGCCATCTTCCGCGAGTAGCTCCAACACCTGCACCTCCACGCCATAGCGTTGGCCGAGTTCCTGCAGGGTCTCGGTGGTGCCGGCGGCCTTGTGTCCAAAGGTGAAGTTCTCCCCCACCACCACGGTTTGGGCGTGCAGGGTGTCCATGAGCACCGTGGTGAAAAACTCCTCGGGGCTCAGCCGCGCAAGGTCCGCGGTGAAGTTCAGGGCGAGCATGTGGTCAATGCCCAGGCCTACGGCGAAATCTGCGCGCTGGCCCACCGTGCCGAGCATCGGCGGCATGTGTTGTGGGCGCAGCACCGCCAGTGGGTGCGGGTTGAAGGTGAGCAGCACGCTTGGCACCCCAAGTTCCTTTGCCCTGGTTGTGGCTGCGTGAATGAGTGTGCGGTGCCCGCGGTGTACGCCGTCAAACACTCCAATGGTGACTACCGAGGCGCTCAGGTCCTCCGTAATTTCATCAATACCATGCCAAATGTCCACGTCCACCACCCTACGACATACACTATCTACTTATGAACTCCTCCCCGCTTTCACGCCCTGGCCTCGTTATTGTGGACAAACCCGCCGGGCTGACCAGCCACGACGTAGTAGGCAAACTGCGCCGCATCTTTGGCACCAAAAAAGTGGGGCACGCGGGCACGCTCGATCCCATGGCTACCGGGGTGCTGGTGCTGGGCATCGAGCGCGGCACCAAATTCCTGGCGCACCTGGTGACCACGGAGAAGTCCTACGCCGCGACCATCCGGCTCGGGGCCGCAACGAGCACTGACGACGCCGAAGGCGAGCTTCTTTCCACGGCGGATGCCTCCGGACTCACCGATGCAGCAATAGCGGGAGCCGTAGCCCAGCTCACCGGCGACATCATGCAGGTCCCAGCGAGTGTTTCCGCGATCAAACTGGGCGGCAAACGCGCCCACGAGCTGGTCCGGGAGGGCAAGGAAGTGGCGATTCCCGCGCGCCCCGTAACCGTGCACCGCTTTGACATCCTGGCGCGGCGCACCGCGCAGCCGTGGGTGGATCTGGACGTGGAGGTGGACTGCTCCTCTGGAACTTACATTCGCTCGCTTGCCAGGGACTTGGGTGCAATGTTGGGCACTGGCGGACACCTCACCGCGCTGCGCCGCACCAGCGTGGGCGCATTTGGGCTGGACCGCGCCAAGACGCTCGAAGAGCTGCAGGAGGCCCCTGAGCTTTCCATGACCCTCGATGAAGCCCTCGCCGCGAGCTTCCCCGTGTTGAAGGTAACGCAAGCCGAGGCGGAGGCGCTGGCCATGGGCAAATGGATGGAGCCCAGGGGGCTGCGCGGGGTGCACGCCGCGGTCACCGAGGAAGGCCTGGCAGTGGCGCTGGTAAAGGAGAAGGGCAAGCGTTTGTCCACCACTTTCGTGGCCCGGCCCAGCACGCTCTAGCGCCCAAGTTCCGAGTTAGAGCACCGCTCCGAGTTAGAGCACTGCGGTGGTGGCCACGATGTAGCCATCGGCCACTTTCCACTTTCCCTCGATGAACGGCACCGGGGTGGGCCTCACGAGGAGGTAGGACACAAAGGTGCCGTCGTCACGCAGGTCGATTTCCGCCTGCTCGAAGCCAAGCCAGCGGTGTGTGAGCGGGAACCACGCCTTGTATGTGGCTTCCTTGGCACAAAACAGCAGGCGATCCGCGCAGGTAATCCCTTTGTTTTCACGCAGGCGCTCCAACTGGGCCAACTCGGAGACGCGCGCAATCGAGCCCACTACCCCTTCCGGGAGCGGTTCAGCGCGTTCGGCATCGAGTCCCATGGAGCGCACGAGCAGACTCGGGGCGCAGACGGCGGCGCGGAAGCCGTCGGTATGGGTGAGTGATCCACTCACTGCGGCGGGCCACAGGGGCATGCCGCGCTCACCGCGCAGGATCGGGCCACCGGCGTCTCGCCCAAGTTTTGCAAGAGCTTGGTGAGCGCACCAGCGGGCGTCGCCGAATTCGGCCTTGCGTGCGTCGACGGCATGGGAGACGAGCGCTCGCTCCAGTGGATGCAGCCTGGCGAAGTTCTCCAAGTTGTGTTCGGCGGGCGGCACTTCGAGCTGCGCGAACTGTGCTGCCGGCGGGAACAGTGAGGCGTCAAGCATTGCCCACCTCCAGGATGGGCACCGGCCACTCGCGCCCTGGGAGGTTGTTGCGCCACTCCCGCGGGTAGCCCAGGGACACTTCATGATGAGCCACACCGTCAACCACGGTGGTGCCAGGGATGTGGAGGTGGCCAAAAATCACCTGCTGCGCGTTGTAGCGCTGCGGCCAGGTGCGGGTGTGCCTGGTGCCGCACCACAGCGCGATCTCCGGGTAGTACATCTGCTGAGTTGGTTCCACCACCAACGGCCAGTGGTTCACCAAAATGGTAGGGCCGCTCACGCGGCTGAGGCGATTCACGGAGTAGGCCAAGCGGTCCCAGCACCACGCGCGGATGTCCACGAACGGGGCGATGCTGAACTCATCGGTGAGCACGACGCCGCGTTCGTGCGCCGCGCTGATGGCCTGTTCAACGGTGGATCCCGGCGGGCGGAAGGAGTAGTCGTACAACGTGAACAGGGGTACCACGGTGACGTCACCGAAAACCGGGTATGGGTCTTCCGGGGTGAGGACGTCTATTCTGCGGCAGCCGTCCACGAGCAATTCGTACTTCTCGCGGCCCTTGTGGGGCTCATCCGAGCTAGCAAAAAGTTCATGGTTGCCGGGCACCCAGATCACTTTGGCGAAGCGTTTCCGCAGACGGTTGAGCACCTTGAGGATGACGTCGGTACGCTCCGCAACGTCACCTGCAACGATGAGCCAGTCGGAGGGGTCGTTCGGGGTGATTTCGTCGACCACTGCGAGGTTGCGCTTGACGGCGGCGTGGAGGTCGGACACTGCCCAAAGGGTTTGCCCCATGGTCTCGCCTCCTTCTTCGCACAGCCAAACAGCTCTGTATAGCTTACCTAATCCCCAACGCGAGCCCAGCGCATCGATTGAAAACGCCACACCACGGCCGCCAGGCGCAGCAGAAGGAAGGCGACGATTCCCCACCACACTCCTGCCAGGCCGGTGCCGAGGAAGTACGCGAGCCAGACGCCCGGTACGATGCCGCACACCGCGCTGAGCATGGTTGCGTTACGGAGGAACACCGCGTCGCCCGCGCCGAGCAGCACACCGTCCAGTGCGAACACCACGCCGCCGATCACGATGAGCCCCACGAGCAGCCACCAGGTCTCCCCGATCGCGCCAAGCACCTGCGGGTCCGAGGTAAACCACCGCGGCACGACCTGCGCCCCGGCGGCCAGCGCACCAGCGAGTACCAGTGAAAACACCACGGAATAGCGCGTCACTTTCACACCGAGTGCGCGTGCCAAGGCCACGCTGCCCGAGCCCAGCGCGGCACCCACCAGCGTTTGGGCGGCAATCGCCAAAGAATCCAGCACGAGCGCCAAGAAGTTCCACAGTTGCATGAGCACTTGGTGCCCACCGAGCGCCTCCGGACCGATCCGGCCGGCGACGGCTGCGGCGGAAAGGAAGGAAACCTGAAAACTCAGCGAACGTAGCACCAGGTCACGCCCAAGGATCAACTGCTGTTTCCACACCTTTGGCTGCGGGCGCCAGCTCCCCTTGTGAAAGCGCGCCAGCGCCGCCGCAAACAGGCCGCCGGTGATAACCTCCCCGAGCAGCGTGGCCCACGCAGACCCGATGAGCCCGTAGCGGTTCACCAGCAGCACCACTGCCACTGCACCCGGTAACACGCCGGCGAGCGTAAATACCAGCGGCAGGGTGGTCTCCTGGATTCCGCGCAGCCAACCATTGCCCGCCATCGCCGCCAGCACAAACGGAATACCGAAGGCCACCACGCGCAGCCAGCTTGTGGCCTGTGCAGCAACCTCAGAGGCCCCCGCTCCCGCAAGGAGTCCGGCAAACCAAGGCGCACCCACCCACAGCAGCAGAGTCAGTGCACTGCCGACGAGCCCAGCGAGCCAGGTTGCCTGGAGTCCCTCGGCCACAGCGGCCTCCGGTTTCCCGGCGCCAAAAAGCCTTGAGGCGCGAGCCGTGGTGCCGTAGGAAAGGAACGTGAGTTGCGTGGTCACCTGAGCGTAAATCACGCTGCCGGCGCCGAGCGCGGCGAGCGCTCCTCCGCCTACCCTGCCCACCATGGCGGTGTCCAGCAGCAGAAACAGCGGCGTTGCCGCCAGCACGCCGAGGGTGGGCAGGCTTAAAGCGAGAATGGTCCACGCAGAAACCTTGCTGGCTGATTCGGGCTGGTTGTTCGGGTGGCTAACCTTTGGTTGCCGCAATGGCTTCAAACACCTCTCGAGTAATTTCCGCTGGGTTGCCGTGGGTGGTGTATCCGGCGGCGCGCACATGGCCTCCGCCGCCAAGGCTCTTGGCTACCTGCGCCACGTTGAGGCTGGATGAGCGCAGGGATACCGTCCAGAAGCCTCGGTGCAACTCCTTGAATACCACTGCTACCTCGGCGGAGGAGGTGCCCCGGATGGCGTCGACAATCTTTTCCACTGCGGCGTAGGAGGAGTCCTTGATGATCTCGTAGTGCGCGGTTGCCACCGCAACCGGGATCCCCGCTGCGTGGCCGAGCTCGAGCTGGGAGACGACGTGGCCGATCATGCGGATCTCATCCACGGTGGAGCCGTCGAACAGTGCTGCGCTGATGGCGGCAATGTCCAGGTCAAACTCTAGGAGGCGCTGAGCGAGCTGGTGCATCTCGGGCCTGCCCCAGCGAAACCCCGCGGTGTCACTGGCCAAGCCGGCGTAGAGCGCATAAGCGATGTCATGGTCGAGGCGCACCCCGAGGTACTCAAACCACTGTGCCAGCACGGCGGTGGTGGACTCCGCGGCGGTGTCCACCAAGTTGATTGAGCCGAACAGGGGGTTTGTGGAGTGGTGATCCACCACGATCACCTCGCCTTGGAAGGCTTCGATTGCCTGCTGCAGGCCACCGGTGCGAGAGGGCGAGCCGCAATCCACCACGATCACCAGATCTGCCTTGGGCAGCGCGGTGGTGCACAGGATCTCCTGGGAACCGGGGATGTGCAGCAGGGATTCTGAAAAGGGTTCCGGCTGCCCCACCAGGCCGATTGCCTGGTGCCCGATCTGCCGCAAGGCCGCGACGGTGGCTGCTACGGAGCCGATGGCGTCGGCGTCGGGATTGAAATGCCCCACCACCGCAACGCTGCCTGCCGCCTGCACCGCGGCGCTGGCAGCACCCCAGTCGAGGTGGGAGGCACTAACTTTGGTCATTCATCACTGCCTTCTGCGCTGCTCTTGTACGGGTTCGCCTCGCCCGCTGGGGTTGCGTGCTTCTTGAGTTCGGCGAGCTCTGCATCGCGGGCGCGGGCGCGGGCGAGCAAGTCCTCCATCGCGGCGGAGGCCTCGGGCACAGTGTCCAGCTCAAACCGCAGGGTTGGGGTGAAGCGGACGCTCAATTGGTCACCGACGATCTTTCGCAGTTGGCCTTTCGCCCGGTTCAGTGCCTCCTCGGCGGCTTGGAGGTCCGGCTCGGCGTCAATGCTCTTGCCGCGGACGGTGTAGAACACGGTGGCGTCGTGAAGATCCCCGGTCACGCGGGTGTCCGTGATCGTCACAAGTTCCAGGCGACGGTCCTTGACTTCCCGCTCGATGGCCGAGGCGACGATTGTTTGGATGCGTTTTGCCATTCGTGCAGCGCGTGCATGATCAGCCATGAGTTGCTCCTTTGGAGGTGTTGGGAAGATTTCACGGACCACGGCCTAGGCCGCCGCCTCAACAGCACACAATTGTACTGTTTGTGTTCTGCGTTCGGTGTTCAGCAGTCTGCAGGACCCTTGGGGGCACAAACAAACCCTCCCACCAGGTGCGGAACTGCGAACCGTTGCGGGAGGGCATGTGTGCGAGCGTTGGTTAGTCGCGTGGGACCTCCACCTGCTCGAATACCTCGATGATGTCGCCTACCTGAATATCTGGGTAGCTGAGCACCATACCGCACTCGTAGCCTGCGGAAACCTCGGTGACGTCGTCCTTTTCACGGCGCAGGGATTCGATCTTTGCGCTGTCGGTGACCACGTTGCCGTCGCGCAACAAACGGATCGTTGCGTTGCGGCGCACCTTGCCGGACTCCACCATACAACCTGCAATGAGACCCACTGCGGATGCCTTGAAGATCGCGCGGATTTCTGCGCGGCCGATCTCCCGCTCCTCGTAGATTGGCTTGAGCATGCCCTTGAGTGCCTGCTCCACCTCTTCCAGTGCGCGGTAGATAACCGTGTAGTAGCGGATGTCCACACCCTCGGCATTTGCTTCCTCGGTGGCCTTGCCCTCTGCGCGAACATTGAAGGCAATGATCACGGCGTCGGAAGCGGCGGCCAGGGTCACGTTGGTCTGCGTGACGGCACCAACACCGCGGTCGATGATGTTGAGCTGTACCTCGTCGTCCACCTCGATCTTGAGCAGCGCCTCTTCCAGTGCTTCCACGGAACCGGCGTTGTCGCCCTTGAGAATGAGGTTGAGGGTGGAGGTTTCCTTGAGCACGGAATCCAGATCCTCCAGGGACACACGCTTGCGTGCCTTGGCGGCCAGGGCGTTGCGCTTGCGGGCGTTGCGCTGGTTTGCGATCTGACGTGCCACGCGGTCGTCTTCCACCACGAGCAGGTTGTCACCTGCTCCCGGTACACCGTTGAGGCCCTGCATCTGCACTGGGCGAGATGGGCCGGCCTCGGCAACGTCGTTACCGTGTTCGTCCACCATGCGGCGCACGCGGCCGAAGGCGTCACCGGCAACCACGGAGTCACCCACGCGGAGGGTACCGCGCTGGACGATAACAGTTGCCACTGGGCCGCGGCCACGGTCCAGGTGTGCTTCGATTGCCACACCCTGGGCATCCATGTCTGGGTTCGCGCGCAGATCTAGCTCGGCGTCGGCGGTGAGCAGCACCGCTTCCAGCAGGCCATCAATGTTGATGTTCTGCTTTGCGGAGATGTCAACGAACATTGTGTCGCCGCCGTACTCTTCAGGAACCAGGCCGTACTCGGTGAGCTGGCCACGGATCTTTTCTGGGGAGGCGCCTGGCTTATCGATCTTGTTCACAGCAACCACGATTGGCACTTCCGCTGCCTTCGCGTGATTAATCGCTTCCACGGTCTGTGGCATCACGCCGTCGTCGGCAGCGACCACCAGCACGGCGATGTCCGTGGACTTTGCGCCGCGGGCACGCATGGCGGTGAAGGCCTCGTGACCTGGGGTATCCAAGAAGGTGATCTTGCGTTGATTGCCCTCAACATCCACAGACACCTGGTACGCACCGATGCCCTGGGTGATGCCGCCGGCCTCGCCGGAGCCGACGTTGGCCTTACGGATGGTATCCAGAAGGCGGGTCTTACCGTGGTCAACGTGACCCATCACGGTGACCACTGGTGGGCGCTGTGCCAGGTCTTCCTCGGTACCTTCGTCCTCGCCGAACTGCAGATCGAAGGACTCCAGGAGTTCACGGTCCTCGTCCTCTGGGGAGACAACCTGAACCTCGTAGTTCATTTCTTCACCGAGCAGCATGAGCGTTTCTTCGCTCACGGAGGCGGTTGCGGTGACCATTTCGCCGAGGTTGAACAGTGCCTGCACGAGTGCTGCTGGCTCTGCGCCGATCTTCTCGGCGAAGTCGCTGAGCGATGCGCCGCGCGCCAAACGCACGGTTGCGCCGCCGCCGTCAGGCAAACGCACGCCACCGATGACGTTTGGTGCCTGCATTGCCTCGTACTCGTTGCGCTTCTGACGCTTGGACTTGCGGCCCTTGCGTGGAGCACCACCTGGGCGGCCGAATGCACCCGCGGTGCCGCCACGACGTCCGCCGCGACCACCTGCACCGCCACCACCGCGGCCACCGAAGCCACCTGGGCCGGACTGGCCACCTGGACCACCCTGACCGCCACGGCCACGGTTGCCACCGCTGGCGCGGGTGGGCATCTGGCCTGGGTTCGGGTGGGTTGGCATCATCGCTGGAGATGGGCGACGCCCACCGCCCTGGCGCTCCGCGGAGCCACCGGCGCCGGCTGCAGCACCCTGCTGGCGGTTGCCGCCTGGGCGACCATTGCCGCCCGGACGTGGGCCGCGCTCACCAGCATTGCCACCACCGGGGCGAGGTTGCCCACCGGCGCGCCCACCTGGGCGTGGCGCTGGGCGCTCGGAGCTACCCGTAGAGAATGGGTTGTTTGCCACACGCGGCGCGCGGGCACCAGGCTTGGGGCCTGGCTTCGCCTGCGGGCGTGGCATTGCCGCAGCACCGCCACTGGAATTGGAATTGGCAGTGGCATTAGCAGATGGCGCGTTGCTGAAACCGGGCTTTGGTGCCGCTGGCTTTGGTGAAGCAGGGGTTGCCTGTGGCGCAGCGGTCTGAGCGGTCTGAGCGGGATCAGACGGCTGGGCTTTCTCCCCTGCCGCAGGCTTGGGCGCCGCCGGCTTTGGCGCAACGGGCTTAGGCGCGGCTGGCTTTGGTGCGGCTGGCGCTGAATCCTGTGCAGCAGGGGCCTTTTCGGCTGCCTTTGCTGGCTGAGCCGCTGCTGGCTTTGCCTCTGCGGCAGCTTCATTTGCGCCGTAGAATTCTTTCATCTTCTTCACCACTGGCGGTTCAATGGTGGAAGAAGCGGTTTTCACAAACTCGCCTTGTTCTTTCAGTGTGGCGAGCAGTTCCTTGCTGGTAACGCCGAGCTGTTTTGCGAGCTCGTGTACGCGTAGCTTTCCGGGCACTATTCTCCTTGTGTTGTGGAGGAAATCGAGTGACCCGGAGGGGCTAACAGTGCTCGATTTCCTACCTGATTGCCATGACGTTCATCGCTGATGCTTCATGTTGTGCTCATCAGTGTTCGGTCTTCCTTACAGGGGTAGGTTGCGCTTTCGCTCAAGTACTTTCGTACAGGACCTGCGTCTACCGTGGTAGACACCTTGAACGCGCGTTGAAACGCGCGGCGTTGCAAGGCCATTTCGAGTGCTTCTACCGATGGGGTGAGCCAGGCTCCGCGGCCAGGCGCGCGCCTGCGTGGATCAGGAACAGCAACGCATTGTCCGTCCTTTAGTTCCAGCGTGACGCGAAGCAACTGGTGATCAGGTGCTTTTGCGCGGGTGGCTATGCAGGTGCGGGTAGGTGCTGTGTGGGTAGAGGCAAGTTCACTAGCGCGCTGGCTAGCGTTCTCAGCCCTTCGTCTCACCCAGTTCTCCTCACAAACCGCACAAACAATAAGCGCCCATCTTCGGCTGGTACTCAGCCAGCACTCGGGGCCGCCCACTAGTGTACGGCAAATGCCCCGGAATGTGGGAATTGCCGCGCCCTAGCAGCCCTAGCAGCCCTAGTAGCCTTGGCAGCCCTGCCCCGCTAGTCCGTCGGGGCGGCGTCGGAACGGATGTCGATCTTCCAGCCTGTCAAGCGTGCAGCGAGGCGCACATTTTGCCCCTCCTTGCCGATCGCGAGCGAAAGTTGGTATTCCGGCACTACAACGCGAGCAGTTTGTTCCTCCAGGTTCAACACTTCCACGCTGATGACCTTAGAGGGGGCCAGTGAGTTGCCAACGTAAGTCGCTGGGTCCTCGGAGAAGTCAATGATGTCAATCTTTTCCCCGCCAAGCTCCTTCATGATGTTGCTCACGCGCTGGCCACGCGGGCCAATGCAGGCGCCCTTGGCGTTGAGGCCTTTCACGGTTGCGCGCACGGCAACTTTGGAACGGTGGCCAGCTTCGCGGGCAATGGAGACGATTTCCACGGAGCCGTCTGCAACTTCTGGCACCTCCAACTCAAACAGCCCGCGGACCAGCTCGGGGTGAGTGCGCGAAAGGTTGATCTGCAAATTTGCGCCGTTTCGGTTCACGCTCACCACGTAAGACTTCACACGGTCACCGTGGCGCAGCTTTTCGCCCGGCAACTGCTCTGCAGGAAGAAGCAGGCCGTCCTGACCATCGGCCTCGGTGCCAAGGTGCACCACCACAATGCCCTTCTTCGCGGCAAAATCATCCGCCTGCACCAGGCCGGAGATCACGCGACCTTCGTACTCCGAGTAGGCGCCGTAGGCGATTTCCGACTCCGCCTCGCGCAAGCGGCGCACAATGGCGTCACGCACCGCAGAGGCAGACTGGCGGGCAAAATTGACGGGGAGGTCGTCGTATTCGCTTTGCAGCACGCCCTCTTCGTCGTACTCAGAAACGATCACACTCACCTGGCCGCTCGCGCGGTCGATCTCCACGCGTGCCTTGCGGGTTGGCGTTGCCTCGGTTTCCTTGTACTCGTAGTAGGCGTGCAGGAGGGCTGCGGCGATGGTGCGCAGCATTTCATCCACGGCGATGCCGCGCTCGCGCTCAATGTCATACAGGGCGCCGGTATCAATATTCACTTGTGTTCCTTACTCGTGTGCATGCATGCTTTCACGTTGCAATAGCGGTCTAGCGCTCAAGCGCTGTAGCTTGTTGTTCAATTATTTCAGCTCACCGCCGGGTTCAAGCAGTAGCCGTAGTAGCCACCGCTGCCGCCTCAGCAAAGCCCATCTGCGCCACCTCAACTTCTTCAGCCGCTGGCGCAGCAAACTCAATTTCTACCACTGCCCCGGTGTGCTGCGCTACTTCCGCAACGTCTACCACCACGCGCTTCTTGTCCCGCGAAATCAGGATCACCTGGGTTTCGTCTTCAGACAACGCGCCGATGCGGGCGGTGCGCTTCTTGCCGTCCTGGTTGAGCGCCACGAGTCGGCCGCGGTTGCGCCGCCAATGCCGCGGAAGGGTCAGCGGGTTGCCCACACCGAAGGTAGTGAGCTCCAGGGTGTAGCCCGCACCGAAGTTCAGCGTGCCGGCCTCCTCCAGGGAGTCGAACAGCGCGGAGGCCTCGTTGGAGATGACCTCCAGCAGGTCCAGATCTGGTGGGGTGTCTGCGTCCACGGCCACCGAAACTAGGGACTTCTTGCCTGCCTTATTGGTTTTCACCCTTTCAATGTCTACGTTGTGGCGCAGCGCGAGGGGTTCAAGGTGGGCTAAGAGCTGTTCATTGGTTGGGAAGGCCATGCGTTCCACCCTATCGCAACGCAGACACGTTCACGTCGGTACGCTTACCCAGCGTGTATGGTGAATGGCTGTGCATCCCCGTTCCCCCATCGCCGCGGTCAGCCTGATCCTCCTGCCTCTCGGCCTCGCCGGTTGCAGCGTGCTTGACCCTCAGCCGCTGCCCGATGCCCACCTCGCGGCACTCGCAGCCACCGCGCAAGCAGACCGCCCCGATGATGCGGCGGCGTTGCGCGCTGAGATGATCCGGGTGTGCGGGCACCGCGAAGACGGCAGCGTCCCCGAAAGTTGCAGCGAGCAGGCTATCGACGCCACCATCTCCTCCTCCCAGGCAGTAGAGCCAGCCGAGGCTGCAGGTCAGGTGGAAGACCTCTTCTTTGCGCTCCCCGAGCAGTCCAGGCTCCTGGTAGCGCAGATGTACACCACCTTGCCTGCGTCTTCGGACGGTGAGGTAACGCAGGAGCCACCGGCATTGGAGGGCTCCGACCAGCCACCACAGGACAAGGCTCAAGAACCAGAACAGGAATCGGAATCGGACTGGGCCACTGCCCTACGCACCGGCCTGGAGGAGGAATACAAGCTGCTCTATGGCCTGGATGTGGCTCGGGCATTCGCGGACCCAGCAACAACCGCACGCATCGACCGGGCGCACCAAGTACACACCGAGCGTGTGGCGCACCTCCAAGCACTATTGGCCCCAACCGGCGATGTTCCCGCAGCCCTCCCGGCGTATGCTTTTGCCCCCTCGGCCACGGTCCCCGTAGACCAAGCCACCGCTGCAATTGCCGTAGATGAGCTACTACGCAGCACCAGCAGCACATGGGCCAACATAGCAGCGGAGGCAAAGACCGAAGCCTTTGCCTCCTACGCTCTACGGCTCAGCGCCCCCGCCTCCGCCGGAGCCGGAGCCTAGAATTCTTAGCCGCGGATCAACCGCAAGACCTCGTCCTTTGCGTCTTGAGCGGCTACTTCGAGAGTTTCGCCATCGCGGCGGCGCACCTCAATGATGCCGTCTTTGAAGGAGCGGCCAAGCACCACGGTGATTGGCATGCCCAGCAGCTCGGCGTCTTTGAACTTCACGCCTGGGGATACCTTTGGGCGATCGTCAAAGAGCACTTCAACGCCCGCGGCGTCGAGTTCGGCCACGATTGCGTCGCCGGCGTCGAGGGCCTCTTGGTCCTTGTTGGCCACTACGACGTGCACCTGGTACGGCGCCACGCTGAGTGGCCAGTTCAGGCCCTTTTCGTCGTGGCGCTGCTCGGCGAGCACTGCCATGAGGCGGGAGACGCCGATGCCGTAGGAACCCATTGTGGGCACGGCACGCTTGCCGTTTTCATCCAAAATTTGCACGTCCATGGCCTCGGTGTATTTGCGGCCGAGTTGGAAGATGTGGCCAACCTCAATGCCACGGGCAAGGGTGAGCACGCCTTGACCCTGCGGTGCGGGGTCGCCTTCTTTGATTTCGGCTGCCTCGATGAAGCCGTCCACCTCGAAGTCGCGCCCGGCCACCAGACCCACCACGTGGCGTTGCTTGGCGTCTGCACCGGTGATCCACGCGGTGCCCTTGGCAACGCGTGGATCCGCGAGCACCTTCACGCCGTTGGCAATGAGGCCGCGGGGTCCCACGTAGCCTTTGACCAGGAAGGAGGAGTTCTTGAAATCCTCGTCGCTAGCCAGCTCCACGCTGGCTGGTTCCAGTGAAGCCTCCAGGCGCTTCATATCTACCTCGCGGTCACCTGGCACCAAGATGCCGGTGAGCTCCGGCTCCTCAGCGCCTGGTTCCTGAACCTTCACCACGATGCATTTCAGGGTGTCAGAAGCCTCCACTTCGCGCCCGTCAATCTGGATGCCCTCATTTCGAGCCCATTCCACCAGGGTGGCGATGGTCTCTGAAGCAGGGGTGTCGTACTCCTTGGCTTCCGGCTGGCCCTCCAAAGGCAGTTCGGTGCCCGGCTGGGTAACCACAGCCTCCACGTTGGCCGCGTAGTCCCCTTCGGTGGCGCGAACAAAGGTGTCCTCACCGTTCTCGCTCACTGCCAAAAACTCTTCGGAAGCCGAGCCGCCCATCGCACCGGAGGTGGCGGCACAGATCACGTACTCCACGCCAAGGCGATCCAGAATCCGCTGGTACGCCTCCCGGTGGCGTAGGTAGGACTCACCCAGCCCCTCATCGGTCATATCAAAGGAGTAGGAGTCCTTCATCACGAACTCGCGGCCGCGCAAGATGCCGGCGCGTGGGCGCTCTTCATCGCGGTACTTGGTTTGAATCTGGTACAGCGTCACCGGGAAGTCCTTGTATGAGGAGTAGAGATCCTTCACCGCATTGGTGAACATTTCCTCATGAGTGGGGCCCAGCAGGTAGTCCGCGCCTTTGCGGTCCTTAAGGCGGAACAGCGCGTCACCGTACTCAGTCCAGCGGTTGGTGGCCTCGTATGGCTCGCGTGGCAGCAGGGCCGGGAACAGCAGTTCCTGGGCGCCGATGCCGTCCATTTCCTCACGGACTACGGCCTCAATTTTGCGCAGGGTCCTCAGGCCCAGTGGTAGCCAGGTGTACACACCGGGGGCGGTGCGTCGGATGTAGCCTGCTCGCACGAGCAGCTTGTGGCTTGGTACTTCTGCGTCTGCGGGGTCCTCGCGCAGTGTGCGCAAAAAGAGGGTGGAAAGGCGAGTAATCATAACTGCGCAGTTTACACACCGTGGGTGCACCGGCTCCACATGGGAGCCGTGGGAAACGGTAAGGTGAACCACCATGTTGATCATCCTGCCCCCGAGTGAAACCAAGGCAGCAGGCGGCAACGGCCCCGCGTTGGATCTTGGCTCCCTCTCCTTCCCCCAGCTCACCGAAACGCGCCGGGAAATCTTAGAGGACCTGCGCGCGTTGGACGTCGGAACGGCGCTCGGTGTGCTTGGAATTTCGGAGTCGCTGCGCGGCGAGGCGGAGGCGAATCTGGAGGTGCTGAGTTCCCCCACCATGCCGGCGCTGCACAGGTTCACGGGGGTGCTTTTCGACGCCCTCAACGCCACTTCCCTCCCGCAGGAGGCATGGGGGCACCTGGCTGTGGGGGATGCGTTGTTCGGGGTGGTGATGGCGCAGGATTTGATCCCCAAGTACCGCCTCTCCGGCGGGACCAAGCTGCCAGACGCCAAGGGAAACACCCCCACCATGAAGGCGCGTTGGGGCACGCAGATCAGCCGGGCACTCGAAGCGGTAGACGGGCTCGTGGTGGACTTGCGTTCGGGCACCTACCAGCAGCTCGGAAAACGAAAAGGTGCGGTGACGGTGCGTGTGGAAACCGAGGCTCCCGACGGCACCCGCAAGGTAGTGAGCCACTTCAACAAGCACTACAAAGGTTTACTCGCACGCGACCTCGCGCTCGCCGGAGGAGCAGGAGCAGCCACACCAGCCACAGCCGAAGATGTGGCGGAAATCGCCCGCGCAGCCGGCCACCGGATTGAGCTCGATGAGGGAAGTTCGCAGCTCACGATGGTGGTGAGCTAGGTGCCCAGTCCGGCTACCTCACCGATTACGTACACGGCCGGCGGGTGGACGTCGTGCTCGCTCATGCTGTGCGCGAGTGTTCCCAGCGTGCAGTGGTAGGAGCGCTGTTGTTCGGTGCTGCCTTCCTGGATAACCACGGCCGGGGTGTTGGGGTCCATGCCGGCATCCATGAGGGCTTGGGTGATGTGCGGGGCGTTTTTCACGCCCATGATGACCGCGAGCGTGCCGCCGGTGTGGGCGAGTGCGCGGAAGTCGTTGAGGGAGCTTGGGTGCCCCGGGGGAACGTGCCCGGAAATCACGGTGAAGCTGTGCACCACCCCACGTTGGGTGATGGGGATGCCAGCCAACGCTGGGACAGAAATTGCGCTTGTCACGCCGGGAATCACCTCGCAGGCAATGCCGCGTTTCGCGAGTGCCTGCAGCTCTTCGAACCCTCGCCCGAATACATAGGGATCGCCGCCTTTGAGCCGTGCCACTTTCTTGCCGGCGAGCGCGTGCTCGATGAGCAGCTCGTTGATTTTCTCCTGAGCCACCTGCTTGCCGTAGGGCAGCTTGGACACGTCAATGAGTTCTTTGTTGCTGGTGTCGCACAGCTTGTCCAGTTCCACGGTGGGTCCGAGGTGGTCGCACAGAATAACCTCCGCCTCTTGCAGGCGGTGCATGCCGCGCACCGTGATGAGGTCCCAGGCGCCGGGGCCACCGCCGATGAGTGCAACGGGGTGCGCGTGGGACTGGAGGTGGTGTTGGTTGCTTGGCTCGTGCGAACTCATAGTTGCATAGCTTAGCCCTGCTGCTCGCGGATAAGCACCTTGGGGCAAGCAGGTAAGGTGGGGCCATGGTTGAGCGCAGGTTTGAGCCCCAGTTTGAGCCCACAACGTTCCAGCGTGACCTCCCCGAGTTGTGCGCCGAGGTCCGGGTAGCACCCTTCCCCAAGCTTGAGGTGGCCGCCTTCAATGAAGATCTCGGGGCACAGCTCGGGATCAGTGCCACCGAGCTCCTGGAGGCCGTGGAAGGTGCCCAGGGCGTCGCGGCGGCATACGCAGGCCACCAGTTTGGCCAGCTTGTCCCTTCCCTAGGCGATGGCCGAGCGCTCACCCTGGGTCAAATCCCGCAAGGTCTCAACGGCCAGCCCGCGGAAGTGGGCCTGAAAGGCAGCGGCCGCACCCCGTTTTCTCGCGGCGGCGACGGCCTGGCAACACTTGGCCCCATGCTGCGCGAGTACCTGGTCTCAGAAGCCATGCACGCCCTTGGTATCCCCACCACCCGTTCCCTTGCGGTACTCACCACCGGCCAGAAGGTGCAGCGCAGGAAGGTGGAGCCCGGCGCGGTGTTGGTGCGGGTGGCGGCATCTCAGGTCCGAGTGGGCACCTTTGAGTTTGTGGCTATGCGCTCGCATGAGGTGCTCCAGCGGCTGCTGGGCCACACGTATTCCCTCCTGAGTGGTGCTCCGGGTGAGGCTCCGCATGATGTTTCCCCAGCCGAGCAGGCAGGTTTTGTGTTTGATCAGGTGGTTCGGCGTCAGGCGGCGTTGGTTGCCCAGTGGATGAAGGTGGGCTTTGTGCATGGGGTGATGAACACGGATAACGTGCAACTGTTCGGTCAGACCATCGATTATGGCCCCTGTGCCTTCCTTGATTCCTACGATCCCGATGCGAAGTTCAGCTCCATCGACACCACGCGGCGCTACCGCTTCTCCGCACAGCCCGAGGTGATGGCTTTCAACCTGGCGCGCTTTGCCGAATGCTTGTTGCCCTTCGCCGGCGAGCAGGTGCTGGTGGAGCAGCTTGGCACGTTCCAGCAGCACTTCGATCAGGCGTACCGACGCGCCACCGCCTCCACGTTCGGCGTCTCCGACGGCGCCCTGGCCCAAGAGTTTTTGGACTTCATGCAGGCCGGCGCGTTGGATTACACGGCCACGGTGCGCGGGCTTGCTGAAGGCATCGTGCCCTCTGGGGTTGAGCAGTGGGAGCAGCGTTGGCGTTGCCTGGAACCGGACTTCGCGGCGATGCGCCGCTCCAACCCGGTGTATATCCCCCGCAACCACGTGGTGGAAGAGGTGCTCAAGGATGCCGAGCGCGGCGACTTTGCCCCCTTTGAGCAGGTGTTTGCCAAAGTGACCAACCCCTTTGAGGCGATCACCGAGGCTGCGGCGTTGGACCCGCTGGCAGTGGGGCCGGGGCCGGATGCCCCAGAGATCATCACCTACTGCGGCACCTAGCGCCCCACTGGCCCTTCACCAGCTGCGTGGCAGGCCTGGACAAAGCGCCGGACCGCCTGCGGCGTGGAGGCCGGGTGGACGTGCAGGTAGCTGGCGTGCACGTTGCCCTGGATGAACCCTTCTTGCTTGTTACTGCCGTCGAAGGCGCGCCAGCCCCAGGCCGGGGCAAAGCCTTCCAACTGTTGCGCTTCAAGTGCGGTGTGGTGGAATTCGTGGCCCAGGATGCGCTCGCCTTGTTGGTAGAGCAGGGAATCGTGCAGTGCCACGGCCTCGCGGTAACCGAGGGTGAGCCTGCGTCCCATGGCTGCGCTGGTGGGGATGACGCCCAGCATTTCGTGGCCGTCGAGCGCCTCGAGCAGCCACAGCAGGCCCGCGCATTCCGCGTGGACCGGCATGCCTTCTGCGATGCGTGCGCGCACCTGTTCCCGCAGTAGGGTGTTGGCGGCCAATTGTGCGCAGTGTTCCTCGGGGAATCCACCGGGGATGATTAGCCCGGAACATTCGGGCAGCGGTTCGCTTAGGGGGTCAAAGTCGATCACCTCGGCGCCCGCCGCGCGCAGCAGTTCCACGTGTTCTGCATAGGTAAAGGAAAATGCCGGACCGCCGGCCATGGCAATGCGCACACTCCCCTGCGGCAGCGCATCGCCCACCTCCGCCTTGGGGTCCCAGGCGGGCACCTGCACATCACTGCGTGCGAGTGCCACCAGCGCATCCAGGTCCACGTGCTGGGAAACCATCTGCGCCATGGAGTCCACGGTGTCGGTTACCCCGCCGAGCTCCCCCGTGGTTACCAACCCAAGGTGGCGGGAGGGCACCTCGGCGTCATCCACCCTGGGGATCGCGCCGAGCACGGGAATCCCGTAAGCCTCCACTGCTTGCGTGCACACCTCGGCGTGCCGAGGTGTGCCCACCTTGTTCAAAATCACGCCGGCCACCTGCACTTGGTCGCTGTGGCTGGCAAAGCCATGCACCACGGCACCCACAGACTGGCTCATGCCTCGAACATCCACCACCAGCACCACCGGCAGCCCCAACAGCGCTGCAATTTCTGCGGTGGAGCCTTGAGCTAAGCCCACCTGGTGCTGGCCTTGGGCGGGGATGCGGCCGTCGAAAAGCCCCATCACACCCTCCACAACCGCAATGTCCGCGCCCTGCGCACCGTGTGCATACATCGGCGCCATGCGTTGCGCGCCGCACATCACGGAGTCCAGGTTGCGGCCCACACCACCGGCGGCGAGGCCGTGGTAACCAGGGTCGATGTAGTCCGGGCCCACCTTAAACGGCGCCACCTTCATGGTGGCGGAAAGCGCCCGGATTAAGCCCGTTGCAATTGTGGTTTTCCCTGACCCGGAGCTGGTTGCTGCGATCACTACACCGGCGGCAGGGGCCGGCGCGCCTACCACTCGATGCCCTTTTGCCCCTTGCGCCCCTGGTCCATTGGGTGCTTGATTTTTGTCATTTCCGTGACCAGATCCGCCACCTCAATGAGTTTGGGGTCTGCGTTTCGGCCGGTAATTACCACATGCTGAGTACCGGGACGGTTGCGCAGGGTGTCCACTACATCATCCACGTCGACCCAGCCCCACTTGATCGGGTAGGTGAATTCGTCGAGCACATAGAAGTCATGGGCCTCATCAGCCAGGCGGCGCTTAATTTCCTCCCAGCCTTCACTGGCATCGCGGGCGTGGTCTTCCTCGGTGCCGGCTTTCTTGGACCAACTCCAGCCCTCGCCCATTTTGTGCCACTCAACGGCGCCGCCCTCGCCGGTCTGTTCGTGCAGCTCACCGAGGCGCTTGAACACGCTTTCCTCCCCCACGCGCCACTTGGCGGACTTCACAAACTGGAATACCCCCACGTTCATGCCCTGGTTCCAAGCGCGCATGGCCATCCCGAACGCGGCGGTGGACTTCCCCTTTCCCTCACCCGTATGCACTGCGGTGATGGGCAGCAGGCGGCGCTGCCTGGTGGTGAGCCCGTCGTTTGGGATGTTTGCCGGATCAACCTTACCTTGAGGCACGCTGCCACTACCTTCCTGTTCTACCGAAGCTCTCGCACAAATACGGTACCAGCGGCCGGCACTAGAGCGCGCGCACCACATCGGCCACCGCGTCCGCGGAAAGCTCCTCCAAACGCACGCACGGCGCCCCGAGCTGCACCGCAAGCTCCCTGGCAAGTCCCAGGCGGACCCTACCTTGGGCTTCGCAGTCAATCACGACGCTGCCAAGGTCTGCTTCTCCCGCAAGTCTCCTCGCGGCCTCGCGCGCCCCTGCCATTCCGGCTCCTGCGGTGGCGCGGCCGTCGGAAAGCAGCACCATGATTCCCCTGCGGCCGGGTTCTTTGCGCGCTTGGCGGGTGAACACCTGATGTGCCATCACTAGCCCCTCGGCAAGCGGGGTGCGCCCGCCGGTGGCTACTTCTTTCAGGCGTTTCACCGCTACGTCCACGGAGCCGGTGGGCGGGAGAATGAGTTCCGGGGCTGCGCCGCGGACGCTGATCACCGCCACTTTGTCGCGGCGCTGGTAGGCATCCTGCAGGAGACTCAGCACCGCTCCGGTGACAGTTGCGAGGCGATCTTTCGCCGCCATGGACCCCGATGAGTCCACCACGAACACGATGAGGTTCGATTCCCGCCCTGCGCGCAGTGCCCCACGCAGATCCTGAGGTGCGAGTTGGAGCATACCCTGGTCAATCGCGGCCCCGCGCTCGGCGGCGGCGAGCACACTACCCACCAGGTGTATGCCGTGGCCCTGGGTGACGGCGCGAACGTTGGCGCCGTGGGAGGAGTAGGCCTTGGAGCGCCTACCTGGTACTCCCTGCTGGCCCATTCCCGCGCGGCGCAGCGGGCGCAGTGCGAAAGGGGGCGCCGAGCTCGGCGCGACCCCCTTGACCATCAGACTGCCCATCAGACTGCCCATCAAACTGCGTCTGGGGTGGCTCCGGTGCTTGGTCTTCCCCGTTGGTTTCCGGTGCCGTCTCTGGATCGGTGTCAGAATCGGGGCCAGAATCGGGGATCTCGCGCTGCGCTTGGTCCAGGGTGTCTTCGAGCTGTTGTTGGTCAAGACCCGGCTCATCAAAGGGATCGCGGCGGCGACGGTGCGGCAGCGCGAGTTCGGCTGCCACCTTGATGTCCTGGTCCTCCACTGCGTCAGCACCGCGCCATGCGGCGTGGGCGATGGCGGTGCGGGCGATCACCAGGTCTGCACGCATGCCGTCCACGTCAAAAGCGGCGCAGATGTGCGCGATGCGCATAAGGCTGGTGTCACTCAGCACAACATTTTCTACCTGGGCTTTTGCCTGGCGGATCTGCTGCGCAATCTGCTCCGTTTGTTCCGCGTAGCTGTGCGCGAAGGCGTTCGGATCTGCTTCAAAGGCGAGTCTCCTGCGGATGATCTCTGCCCGGACCTGCACGTCTTTGCTGCCTGCCACGTCCACGGCCAAGCCGAAGCGGTCCAACAACTGCGGGCGTAGCTCGCCTTCCTCAGGGTTCATGGTGCCCACCAGCACAAAGCTCGCGGGGGTGGTGTGGGAGATGCCGTCGCGTTCCACGGTGACCTGGCCGGTGGCCGCTGCGTCCAGGAGAGCATCCACCAGGTGGTCGGCGAGCAGGTTCACCTCATCAACGTAGAGCACACCGCCGTCTGCCTGGGACAGGAGACCTGGGTTAAAGGTCGCCTTGCCGGTGGTGAGCACCGTTTCCATGTCGATACTGCCCACCACACGGTCCTCGGTTGCACCGATGGGCAGGTTCACTAGAGGTGCGCCGTCCAGGAGCGCTGCGAAGGCACGGACCGTGGTGGTTTTGGCCGTGCCCTTTTCCCCACGAATCACCACGCCCCCGATCCCTGGGGTGATGGCGTTGAGGATCAGCGCCAACTGAAGCTGATCCTGACCAACCACCGCCGGAAATGGGAACGAGGGCTTGGTGCGTGAGGCTCCGGCTGTGGGCGTACTCAACTCGGCTCAACTCCTAGGTGCATTGGATTCCTTTAAGTGGCAACAAGTGCCGAACAATGCACCCTAGGGTACTACTTCTCCAACTCGAGGGTCTTTTGGGTGTACTCCCACATTTCCTCAAACAGCTTCTTGTTGGTTGCCAACTTGATGCCGTAGGAGGGGACCATTTCCTTGATCTTGTCGCCCCACACCACCATGTGGTCGCCGAAGCAACGCTCCAGTAGCTCCACCATTGCCGCTGGTGCAATGGAGGCACCTGGGGATGCACCCAGCAGACCTGCGATGGTGCCGTCTGCAGAGTTGATGAGCGAGGTACCAAAGGCCAACGTGGAGAAGCTTGGGCCGGCCACTGGCTGGATCGCCTGGACGCGCTGACCAGCAACCACAAGCTCCCAGTCCTCATCCTTGGCGTTTGGCATGTACTCGCGCAGGGTCTCCATACGGGCCGCCTGGTCCTTGACCACCTCAGTGATGAGGTACTTGGTCAAGCCCATTTCCTGTACACCCACGCCGACGTAGGACAGGAGGTTGGATGGGCGGATGGACTTAAACAGGTCAAAGTAGGTGCCGGTCTTGAGGAACTTCGGAGTCCACCCAGCGTAAGGGCCGAACAGCAGGCCCTTCTTGCCGTCGATCACGCGGGTATCTAGGTGTGGCACGGACATTGGTGGAGCATCCACAGATGCCTGCCCGTACACCTTTGCCGCGTGGCGCTCAATGATCTCCTCATTGGTGCAGCGCAGCCACATGCCGGAAACCGGGAAGCCACCCCAGCCACGAATTTCTGGGATACCGGATTTCTGCAGCAGTGGGAGCGCCATGCCGCCCGCACCCACGAACACGAACTTTGCGCGCACCACCTGGGTATCTCCGGTGTGTACGTTCTTCACGGTGATCTTCCAACGGGCGCCGTCGCGCTGGAGGTTCTTCACCTCATGGCCATAGCGGATCTCGGTACCCTCGCGCTCAGCAGCCGCCAAGAACTGCTTGGTTTGTGCACCGTAGTTGATGTCCGTACCGGCGTCAGTCCAGGAAGCGGCAACGGGCTCGTGTGGGGAACGCCCTTCCCCCATCAGCGGCAGGAGCTTGGTGAACTCCTCTCGGTCATCGGTGTACTGCATGTTCGGGAACAGCGGGTGGTTCTCCAGGGCCTCAAAGCGCTTCTGGATGTAGGCAACCTGCTGCTCACCGCGGCCAAAGGAAACGTGCGGAACCGGGTTGATCCATTCTCGTGGATTGGGAAGTACGCCTTGGTTCACCTGGTAGGACCAGAACTGGCGCGACATCTGGAACTTCTCATTCACGCCCACGGCCTTGGCAATATCAATCTTGCCGTTGACCTCTGGGGTGTAATTGAGCTCGCAAAGAGCCGAGTGGCCGGTGCCTGCGTTGTTCCATGGGGAGGAAGACTCTTCTGCGGGGGCGTCCAGGCGCTCGAAGACGATCTGCGACCAGTTTGGCTCCAGGGTACGAAGCATCGCTCCCAGGGTGGCGCTCATAATGCCGGCGCCGATGAGGGCAACATCGACCTCATCAATCACGTGCTGCGGTTTCTTGGAATCTGACATGTTCAAACTTCCTTGAATCTTCCGTTTTTTGGTTTTCCCAATGTGCTTTATGAACTGTTTACGTCAATCCGCGGAAGCTGTTCCTGCGGCAGGAGACATGAAAATCCATGGAAAGCATGGTGAAATTCATGCTACGCCGTGCCATCCTGAAAATTGCAACGGCCCACAACAATTTTGTTGATAGGTACGCTTTTCCGAGTTTTGACCCCCATATTGGTGTAAAAACGCGCCCAAGCACCACTTTCACACCAAAACCCCACCGCCGGAAGCTCGGCAGAACCTACACAACACCTACAGAACACAGGCTGCCATGCACCCGATGGGGAGTGACGGGAAAACAAAATTCACAACGGTTCACTTTACGCCGATTTCATTTTCCCAGTACACAGAATTCACCTCCCCTCCCCCAAATACCCAGTATTCCAAGCATTCTCGCGAGCATCCCCACCCCCTACCGCCACCCCCACTTACTGAACTCTCAGGCTGAGATTCCGCACAAGGCTGTGCGCTGGTGCGGTGGACGTCGGACTGCTCCCCTGAAGCCGACTAGCATGTCCTTCATGGACCTCGCTGATCACAACCTCACCTGGAGGCCAGACATCCTGGGTGCAGATTACGCGTGCACCACCTTGGAGCTTCGCACTTCTCCGCAAGACCTTGGACCGCTCACCGAGCCCAGCGCCGCCCGGGCGGTATTGGTTCGCCACCGTCCCGCGGCCCTGGATGCACCTGCAGTGCTGTGGATCCACGGCATGACGGATTACTTCTTCCACACTCACGTTGCCGAGCACCTTCACGCGCTTGGTTACGCCACCTACGGCATTGACCTGCGCCGCTGCGGCCGAGCCCACCGCGAGGGGCAATTGTGGCACTACACCGCGGACGTCGATGTGTACTTTGAGGAGCTCACCCAGGCGCTGGAAATCATCCTCGCCACCCATCCCACCGTGGTACCCATCGGACACTCCACCGGCGGTCTCATTGCTGCCCGCTGGGTGGCGTGGCTGCGCGAACATCGGCCTGAACTCCATGCACACATTCCCTCCTTGGTGCTCAACAGCCCGTGGCTGGACATGCACGGCCCAACCCTCGGCGTGCGTGCCTCCATCCCCGTGGTGCTCTCCGTGGGCAAGCGCAACCCTGGGCGCCTGCTTCCCATTGGCAGGTCAGAGTTTTATGGCCGCTCGCTACACAAAGACCACCAGGGCCAGTGGGAGTATGACCTCACCTTGAAGCCCCTGGGTGGGCATAAGAAGTACTTTGGCTGGCTGCGCAGCGTGATCTTGGCGCAAGAGGGCATTCACCGCGGCGCAGTGGATTGCGAGGTACCGGTACTCACGTTGTGCTCAGACCGCTCCATTGACTCCAAAACCACCAACAGCGCCACCCCGCACACCCACGGTGACGCCGTCTTGGACACCCTGCAAATCCGGTCCCGCAGCCCAATGCTGAGCCACAGCGTCCGCGTAGAGGCAATCCGCAACGCCGGGCACGACGTATTCCTTTCCGATCCCGAGCCGCTACGCCAGGCGTTCGCGCACCTTGACCGCTGGCTAGCAGCTACCGCCCCAGAACCCAACAACCCCCAAAAAGGACTCCCCCAATGAGCGCAGCACCGCATGCAGACAAGCACTTTGACCTCATCATTATCGGCTCGGGCTCCGGCAACTCGATCCCGGGCCCCCACAACCACCACAAGTCCATTGCGATTGTGGAGCCTGGCCGCTTCGGCGGGACCTGCCTGAACGTGGGCTGCATCCCCACAAAGATGTACGTGTACGCCGCTGAGGTTGCGCACATGGTGAAAACTGCCGGTCGCTACGGGGTGCACGCCCAATTCCAGGGTGTGGATTGGCCTTCCATCCGGGAGCGGGTGTTCGACCAGCGCATTGACCTCATCGCCTCCGGCGGCGAGGAGTACCGCCGCGGGCCGAAGACCCCAAACATTGAGGTGTTTGACGCCCCGGCGCGCTTTGTTGCGCAACGCACCATCGCCACCGGCCAGGGCGATCAGGCGATGGTCATCAGTGGGGAACAGATTGTGCTCGCGGCTGGGGCTCGCCCGCACATCCCGGAGGTCATCGCAGACTCTCAGGTGACGTACCACACCAATGAGACCATCATGCGTCTGGATACCCTGCCGAAATCCATGACGGTCCTGGGCGGCGGCTACGTGGCCCTGGAATTCGCGCACGTCTTCGAGGCCTTTGGCACCAAGGTCACGCTGATCAACCGCTCGGATCGCCTCATGCGCACGCTCGACGACGACATCTCCGCGCGCATCACCGAGCTCACCAGCGAAAAGATCACCACACACCTGGGCCGGGTAGTCACCGCCGCCAGCGAGGACGAGCACGGGGTAACGGTCACGCTTGATGACGCCACCACGGTCACATCAGAAGTGCTGCTTGTGGCCACCGGCCGCATCCCAAACGGCGACCAGATGGACCTTGCATTGGGCGGCATTGAGATGCAGGGGCAAGACGTGGTGGTGGACAAGTACGGCCGCACCACTGCCCCAGGCGTGTGGGCGCTCGGCGACATCTCCTCCCCCTACAAGCTCAAGCATGTGGCAAACGCCGAGATGCGCGCAATCCGCCACAACCTTGACGTCACCGACCCCGCGGACCTCCAAGAACTCCCCCACACCTTTGTGCCCGCCGGGGTGTTCACCATCCCTCCGATCGGCTTCGTGGGACTCACCGAGCGCGAGGCACGAGCCCAGGGCTTGGACATCACGGTGAAGATCCAAAACTACGGCGATGTTGCCTACGGCTGGGCAATGGAAGACACCACCGGCTTTGCCAAGATCATCGCGGATCGCAGCACCGGCAAGATTCTGGGCGCACACTACATCGGCCCAGAGGCGCCGTCCTTGGTCCAGCAGATCATCACGGCAATGAATTTTGACATTGGCGCCCAGGAGTTGGCCACCAACCAATATTGGATCCACCCTGCGCTGCCCGAGGTCACGGAAAACGCCCTGTTGGGCCTCGAATTCTAATGCCGCACCACCCCTACCCTTGGCGGGCGGGCACCCTCGGGGTGTCCACCGCCACCTTCATCTGCCTAGCGGTGCTGTGCAACCAGGTGATGCGTAGCGACGCCCCCTACGCCGTCCTCCTCGCCGCGGCAGTGGCGTGCAGCGCCGGCAGTTGCCTGCTGTGGCTGCGCCGTTGGCGCATTTATGACACCCAGCAGCTTCGCGCCCGCGTGGGCCAAGCATCGAGTGCTCTCGGCGGGCTCACAGTGCTTGTGGTGGGGATGATCCTTGCCATCGCCACCCAAAGCTCCGCCCAGGTGGTGCAGGAGACGGCATTGCAGGCGATCACCCAGGCCATGCCTATCGCTGTGGTCTTCAGTTTCTGCGGTGGCCTGCTGTTGCTGCCCAACCGTAGCGCCGCGGCTGTGGTGGGCGTGACCGTGGCCGCCACCCTGGCGGCCACCTGGCTGGCAATCAATCGGCAGCCGAACCTCCTGATGATCGGCGTTGCCGCCACGAGCCTTGCCGGCGCCAGTGTGGCGCTGGTGGCGTCGGTACGCGCTCGGGTGTGGCTCGCCGCGGTCGCCGCGTTCCTGGTGGGGGTGCATGTTGCCGGCTACTTCGTGCTGGCGCTTGGGGTGATTAGCGCCCTGAGTTTGCGGCTGGTGGCGTGGGCGATCCTCATTGCGGCGGTGTGCGCCGCGGTCGCAGGTATTGGGACGGGAGCAACCCACCGCCACAGCTCAAGCGAGGCTAGCAAGCAGAGCGTCTAGGTCCCAGTGCTGCTCAATGGTGTCCGCGATCAAGTCCAGTTGACGCAGGCGCTCGCCGTGGAAGCTGGCATTGGGGCTGGAGCTCGGCTCAAACCCATCAGGGGCGATCTGGCGGAGCCATTGTTTGCGGAAGGCATCGTGCTCAAGTTGCCCGTGACGGTGGGTGCCAAAGAACACCCCGCGCTGGCTGCCTTCATCACCGATCCAGGGCTGCTCTCGGTGATCTACCACCTGCCCGTGGTGTACTTCATAGGCGCCATTGCTGTGGCGGATGAGTGTTTTCTCCTCCTGGAACTCAATGCGAGCATCGAAAATCCCTAGCCCCAGAACTGGCTCCGAACTGGGCGCTTCCACACCTTGCGGGTCCACAATCTCCCGGCACATCATTTGGTAGCCGCCGCAAATGCCCAGCGTGGGCAGTGTCCGGGAGACAATCACCTGATCTAGGCCGCGGGAACGCAGCCAGGCGAGGTCGCTCACCGTTGCCTTGCTGCCGGGAAGCACCACCAGGTCCGCGTTCATCAGGTCGTTGGGATTGTCCGTCCAACGCACATGCACTCCAGGTTCGCAGGCCAACGCCTCAACGTCGGTAGCGTTGGACACCCTGGGCAGGCGCACCGCGGCAACACTCAAGCCCCGCCGAGCAACCGGCGCCATACCCGGTCCCGACGGCCCCACTGTTGCCCCTACGCTGCTTTGCAGCGAGTCTTCAGCATCTACCCACAGGCCCTCGATGAACGGCAGCACCGCGAGCGTTTCCACACCGGTCCGGCGGGCGAGGTCTTCCAGCCCTGGCTGCAAAATGGAGGCATCGCCGCGGAACTTGTTCACCACAAATCCCTTGATCCGCGCTCGGTCCTCGGCGCTGACAATCTGATGCGTGCCGTAGAAATGCGCGAGCACTCCCCCGCGGTCGATGTCACCCACCAAATACACGGGCAGGTCAGCAGCCTGCGCCAACCCAAAATTCGCGACGTCCGTCTCCCGCAGGTTTATTTCCGCAGGCGAGCCCGCACCCTCGCAGATCACAAGGTCAAATTCCCGACGCAAACCGGCCAACGCCTCAGCAGCAACCTCGCGCAAATGCGCTCGGTGCTCAATGTAGTTCCTGGCGCTCACGTTTCCGGTGGCCTTGCCATGTACCACGAGCTGCGAGGTTCTGTCCGAACCGGGCTTAAGCAGAATTGGGTTGAACCTGGTGCTTGGCTCCAGCCCGCAGGCCAGGGCCTGCAGTGCTTGGGCGCGCCCGATTTCCCCACCATCCGGGGTCACCACAGAGTTGTTGGACATGTTTTGCGCCTTGAACGGCGCCACCTTGACCCCGCGGCGCGCGAACGCCCGGCACAAACCTGCCACGACTACGGACTTGCCGGCGTCGGAAGTGCACCCGGCTACAAGAAACGCGTTCATCGCCTGGCCTTTGATGTTAGATGCCCTCGTCCGGGATGGTGAGGATCTCGTTGCCGTCCTCGGTGATCACAATGGTGTGCTCGAACTGCGCAGAGAAGCTGAAGTCGGTGTTTTGCACGGTCCAGCCGTCGTCCCAGATAGTGTAATCCAGGCCGCCGAGGTTGAGCATCGGCTCCACGGTCAGGGTCATGCCGGGTTCCAGGACATCCGTGTAGGTGTTGGAATCGTAGTGCAGCACCACCAGTCCGTTGTGGAAGGTGGTGCCAATGCCATGGCCGGTGAAGTCAGTGACCACGGAGTAGCCGAAGCGCTTGGCGTAGCTTTCGATCACGCGCCCAATCACGTTGATTTCACGCCCCGGCTTGGCGGCGCGAATCCCACGCATCGTAGCTTCCTTGGTGCGCTCCACCAGCAGGCGGTGTTCTTCGGAGACCGCGCCCGCGAGGAAGGTGGCGTTCGTGTCACCGTGGACGCCGTTTTTGTAGGCGGTGACGTCGATGTTCACAATGTCGCCGTCCTGAATCACCGTGGTGTCCGGGATGCCATGGCACACGATTTCGTTGAGGCTGGTGCACACAGACTTTGGGTAACCGCGATACCCAAGGCAGGAAGGGTAGGCGCCGTGGTCGAGCATGTACTCGTGCGCGATCCGGTCCAACTCATCGGTGGTCACACCGGGGGCCACAGCGCGGCCGGCCTCAGCCAGGGCATTCGCGGCGATCTTGCTGGCTTCACGCATCGCCTCGATCGTCTCCGGGGTCTGCACGAACGGCTCCCCCATTGCCTCATGCACCACTTTTTTCCACGCGTATTCCGGCCGAGGAATGCTCTCCGGCACGGTACGAATGGGGGTTGGGGTTCCAGGAACCAAAGGCTTGCGCTTGCTGCTCTTGCTGCTTCCGCTGTGTTCAGGCATGAGCACTATGGTAGCGCTTCAGTTGCCCCCACGGCCAAGGGCGCTAATTAAGCTGGATCAGCGCCTGGGTTGGGGTTGGGGTTGGCCCGCAGTTCGTCCAAGCGTAGGAAGAAGCGGTCCGTGATGGCTACGGCGTGTTCGGAGCCCCCACCGAGCACCACGAGGGTGGCAAAGGCGATGTCATCCTCGCGGTATCCGGTGAACCAGGCGTGCGAGCCCTGGTTGATTTCGGCCTCACCCGTCTTGCCGCGGATCACCCCGGCTGCCTGCATGCCTCCCGCGGTGCCGCCGGGGCCGGTCACTGCCTCCATGAGGGAGCGCAACTGCTCGATGGTGCGTGGGTCCGGGGTCTTGGGGGTGGTGTTCGCCTTGGTCTCGTGGCCGGAAACCAACGTTGGAAGCGGTGTTTTCCCAGCGGCTGCAGTTGCGGAAACCAGCGCCATGCCAAAAGGAGATACCAGCACTTCACCCTGGCCGTAGCCGGCCTCAGTCTTTGCCAGCGGCGTTTCCCCTTCCGGGATCTGGCCGGTGATGGTGTTCAGCCCCGGGACCTCGTAGTCCACGCCGATCCCGAACTCGCTGCCAATCTCCTTGAGCTGTCCCAACTCCAGTTGGGTGGAAATGTCCGCAAACGTGGTGTTGCAGGAACGCGCGAAGGCCTGCTGCAAGGAGGTGTTGCCTAAAGAAAATCCGTTGTCGTTGGTGACCACGCGCCCAAAAATGTTCATCGTGCCGGGGCACGGAACAATGGATGAAGAGTCCAGACCCTGGTCTTGGATACCTGCCGCGGCGGTAATGATCTTGAACGTGGAGCCCGGAGGGTACAGGCCCTGCAGGCCAATATCGCCCTGGGCATCGGCCTTCTTTGTCTGCGCCACCGCCAAGATATCCCCGTTAGAGGGGCGGATGGCCACGAGCACCGCTTCCATCTCTGGGCGGGTGTTCACGGCCTCCTCCGCAGCGCGCTGCACGTTGTAGTCCAAGCTCACGCGCACCGCGGGCGCCACCTGTGCCGCGTGGTATTCCAGGTCATCAATCGCGGCCCCGTCTGGGGTCACGGCTGAAATGCGCCAACCGTTTTGGCCCTCCAGGTCTTCTCCCACCAGGGTGGCGATTCTCGAGGTGATGTCCGGCGCGAAGTCGGGGTTCGGGGTGACCATCGCTGCTTCTTCGTTGAACACCACCTCCGCTACCTGGGCGAACTGCTCCTGCAGCACCTGGGCCGCCTGCTGGTCCACCGTGGCAACCGAGTACCTGCCCTGTGCCTGCTCCAGGTTGTCCGCAAGCTGGGCCGCATCAATCGCGGTGACGCCCTCTCGCTCAGCCCGAGCCGCATTGATTGCCCCCGCGAGCTGCGTGGCAAGCTGCCGGGGATCCCCCATCTTCTCGGTATCCACGAGCACGCGCGTGACTGTGCCGGGGCTCAAGATCTCCGCGCCATCGGAACTCACCACCGACGCTTTGGCCGCCGGCACCGAACGCAATTCCATGTGTTGATTCGCACCCAGTTTGGGGTGCAGGGCGCTGGGCTGCCAACGGATGAGCCACTCCCCGTTGATCCGGTTCAATGTCATCTGCGCCTGGTAGGCAAAGCTGCGTTCACGCGGAAGATCCCAGGAAAGATCGTAGGTTGCCGTAGCAATCGACTCCCTCGTTTCCACCTCACGCAGCTCAGCGCGCAGCCCCTCTGCCTGCAAGGAACCCCATATGGTCTCCAAAAGTGACGCCACACTCGAGGCCTGATCCGTAAGCTCCGCCGCCCCCGAAAAGTCCTGCTCGGCGACTTGCTGCAGGAAGGCCTCCACCACGGGCTCTACCGACGCCGGCTTGGGCGTGCAGGCAACCAAGGCGGAAGCGCCGAATGCGGCCGCCAGGATCACGGCTTGGGAGGCTCTCATGCACCACAGGCTAACACCTAGCTCACAGGGAACTGCGCACACAACGCCGGGCCATGCGCCTATTTGGTGACCTTTACCGTTGGGCCAGCGCCCTCTTTGATCTCGAGGCCCTGCTCCTCAGCCAGGCGCATTGCCTCCTCGATGAGGGTTTCCACGATCTGGGATTCCGGCACGGTCTTGATGACCTCACCTTTCACAAAGATCTGCCCCTTGCCGTTGCCGGAGGCCACACCGAGGTCAGCATCGCGCGCCTCGCCTGGACCATTGACCACACAACCCATCACAGCCACGCGCAACGGCACATCCATGCCCTCCAGCGCGGCGGTAACTTCCTCCGCCAGGGTGTACACATCCACCTGCGCGCGGCCGCAGGATGGGCAGCTCACAATTTCCAGGCCGCGCTCACGCAGATTCAGCGACTGCAAAATCTGGTCACCTACCTTGACTTCCTCTTTGGGGTCTGCGGAGAGTGAGACGCGGATGGTATCGCCGATACCTTCTGCAAGCAGCGCTCCGAAGGCCACGGAGGACTTAATGGTGCCCTGGAAAGCGGGACCAGCCTCGGTAACGCCCAGGTGCAGCGGGTAGTCCGTCTGAGCGGCCAACTGACGGTAAGCCTCCACCATGATCACGGGGTCATTGTGCTTGACAGAAATCTTGATGTCACCAAAGCCGTGCTCCTCAAAGAGGGAAGCCTCCCACATCGCGGACTCCACCAGGGCCTCCGGGGTGGCCTTGCCGTACTTCTCCATGATGCGGCGGTCCAGCGAGCCGGCGTTCACGCCGATGCGGATTGGGATACCGGCATCACCCGCGGCCTTGGCCACCTCTTTCACGCGGCCGTCGAACTCCTTGATATTGCCGGGATTCACGCGCACTGCGGCACAGCCGGCGTCAATCGCGGCAAAGATGTATTTGGGCTGGAAGTGAATGTCCGCGATCACGGGGATGGGCGACTTCTTCGCGATCATCGGCAGCGCTTCCGCGTCCACGGTCTTAGGGCACGCCACGCGCACGATGTCACAGCCAGCGGCGGTGAGTTGCGCGATCTGCTGAAGCGTTGCGTTCACATCGTGGGTCTTGGTGGTGGTCATGGATTGCACAGACACCGGGAAGTCAGATCCCACGCCCACATTGCCCACCATGAGCTGGCGAGTCTTGCGCCGCGGGGCCAAGGTTGGAAGCGGTGCCTCTGGCATTCCCAAACCGATCTGTTGCGTCACTGTAGGAGCACTCCTGTTCAAACTCGCATACATGCGTAAGTAGGTGGCGTAATGCTGAGAGTCTATCACCCAAATAGGCGGATCGGATTGACCACGTCTGCCACGATCACGAGCACACCCACCGCCAGCAACACGCCGGCTACCGCCATGGTGAGCGGGGTGAGTTTGGTGTAATCCGCAGGCCCAGCAGGTCCCAGCCCGCGCAGGCGCCGCAGGGCGTCGCGAAGCTTCTCATAGAGCACCACCGCGATGTGCCCGCCGTCCAGCGGCGGCAATGGGATCAGGTTGAACAGCGCCAGGAACAAGTTGAGGCTTGCCAGCATGAGGAAGAACATCGGCCACATGCTGCGCTCCACGAGCTCACCACCCACGCGGGAGGCGCCGACCACACTCATCGGGCCCTGTTCATCGCGCTCACCGCCGATGATGGACTGCACTACGCCAGGAAGCATCGCTGGGAATTGGACGAGCCCTTGGACCGTTGCCGCGGTCATGTCTTTGGCAAAGTTCAGGGTGCCGCCAACTGCGGTGAGCGCGTTGTATTCCAGGTACACGTCTTGCAGCGGGGCCTGGGTCACACCAATTGCACCAACCTGCACGGGCGCACCGGTGGCGTCGAGGCGCTCCACTTGGGCCACCTCAACGGGGATCTGCATCTGGGTGCCATTGCGCTCCACGGTGAGTTCCACCGTCTGGCCCGGTTTAGTCCACACGTAGTCTCGGAGTTCCACGAAGCTGGCAAGCGGGGTGGCGTCGGCAGCCAGAATCCGGTCCCCCACCTGGATGCCTGCTCGCTGCGCCGGACCTTGCCCCTCACAGGTGCTCAAGGTTTGTGCGTCGATCTGGCGCGCCGGTGTGCAGGCCATTTCCCCGACCACCGCTGTGGTGTCCACGTTGTTATTGGGCAGCCCCCAGGCAATTGCGGAGCCGTACAGCACCACGAGCGCTACCAGCACGTTCATCACCACACCGCCGAGCAGCACCACAATCCGCTGCCAGGCGGGCTTCTTCCACATGGCCACGGGTTCTTCTTCCGGGGTGAGCGGGTCTTGGGCGGTCATGCCCGCAATGTCACAGAACCCGCCCAGCGGGACGGCTTTCAGGCCATACTCAATGCCATTCTTGCGCCAAGAAAACACCGTGGGGCCAAAGCCTACGAAGAACCTGCGCACCTTCATCCCGCAGGCGCGCGCGGCAGAATAGTGGCCCCATTCATGCAGCCCAATGGTCAGCGCGATACCCAACGCAAACAGGGCTACGCCCAACAAATATGAAAGCAAAACGAACCATCCGAACTGGAGCTACAACACAAACTTCTCGAACTACCGGCGCAGCGCGGCAAGCAACGCATCCGCGGTGGCACGCGCACGCTGCTCGTGCTCAAGCACCTCTTCGATGCTGGACACTACACCAGCAAACTGTGAAGCCTGCTCAAGGGTCTGCTCCACCACATCCACGATCCGCGGGAAGTGAATCTGGCGCGCGAGGAATGCCTCCGCTGCCTGCTCATTTGCCGCATTGTAGACCGCAGGGAACGTTCCACCGGCTTGAGCCACCTGCCGCGCCAGGCGCACCGCGGGGAAGGCCACATCGTCCAGGGGCTCAAACTCCCAGGTGGAGGCGGTACTAAAGTCCAGCGCAGGCTGCGCGCCAGGCACGCGGTTTGGCCAATCCAGCGCCAGGGAAATCGGCAGTTTCATGGATGGCGGGGATGCTTGCGCGATGGTGCAGCCGTCGTTGAAGGTCACCATGGAATGCACGATCGACTGCGGATGGACCACCACGTCAATATCCTCAGCCGGGACATCGAACAACAGGCTCGCCTCGATGAGCTCCAGCCCCTTGTTCACGAGCGTCGCCGAGTTCAAGGTGTTCATCTGCCCCATGGACCACGTCGGGTGTGCCGCCGCTTGCTCCGGCGTGACATCCCACATCTTTTGCCGGTCCCAGCCTCGGAACGGCCCGCCGGAGGCCGTGAGAACGAACCGCGCCACCTCGCCGCGCTGCCCGGCCAGCAAACATTGCGCCATCGCCGAGTGCTCGGAATCCACCGGCACAAGCTGCCCCGAGCGCGCCGCCTGAGTGACCAGCCGACCACCTGCAACCAGGGACTCCTTGTTCGCCAGCGCCAGCGTGGCACCAGTCTCCAGTGCTGCCATGGTGGCACCAAGCCCCATAGACCCCACGAGGGCGTTGAGCACAACGTCTGCCTCAACTTCACGCACCAACGCCGCGGCATCGCGCAGCACCGCGCCCCCCAAAGCATTGCCGACGAAGCCCGCCGCCTCAGCACTCGCCACCGCCACGGCCCCGGCGGGCAGGCCCAGGGCTTGGGCTTGCTGCACAATCAGCTCCGGGTTGGCGCCGCCTGCGGCGATGCCAACCACGGTAAACGTTTCCGGATTGTCGGCGATCACCTCCAGTGCCTGGGTGCCAATGCTGCCGGTGCTGCCGAGGAGAAGGATGCGCTTGTTCACCGCTCCATTATGCGCCACGCAACCGGACCATTTGCATTCGCACGCTACCCCCGAGCGTGTACCAACTTTCGTTTGAACATTTGGCCCTTATACCCCTGAAACGCCATTGAGGTTGGCAGATGGTGAATAAAGTCACGCGCTCCAGGCGTGACCTGCTCGCTTCACGCTGCTGATTATGCAAAAATATAGGACGACTCTGAACTTGTTTTGCGCCCTCCCCGTGGCGCACGTCCTGAATGAAGGAGAACATCGTGGCCGGTTCCCACGCAATCGCACCTGAGGTCCACAATGGCGTGTCCACCCTTGACGAGCCCTCGGCTGCATGGGGCTGGCACGACATCGGACAGCACGCCATCCAGATTGCTGGTTGGATTTCCGTTGCGTTCCTGCTTGCCTACAACTTTGGCAACCACCAGGGCCACGTTGAGACCATCTACCTGTTCACCTTCGCAGCGCTGATTGCCCTTGGCCTGCTCGTGCAACTGTTCAAGCCGCAGGGCAAGCAGGTTCGCACCGTGACCGCCCACAACAAGCCAATGGGCCACAAGGAACCAGACTGGACCTACCTGCAGGCAACCGCAACCGGCCCATACGCAGAGCTTTCCGACTCCCAACTGCGCGCCCTGAACATCGAGCCCCAGCGCGTAGCACACCTGCGCAACCTCGAGGCATAACGCTTCAACATACGCTCAAAGCCGCGGCACCTGATGAGAAAATCGGTGCCGCGGCTTTTGCATTTCCTAGTGTGAAGTCCACCCCTTAACACCTCAGCACCGCGAGGTTACTGCTCCTCAGCGGCGAGCTGACCGCAAGCCGCTGCGATCTCCTGGCCCTTGGTATCGCGAACCGTGCAGGGAACGCCCTGGGCGATGACCCGGCGAACAAACTCGTCCTGCTGGGGCTTTGGCGATGCATCCCACTTGGAACCCGGGGTCGGGTTGAGCGGAATGAGGTTCACGTGGACGCGTGAGCCAAGTGCCTTGTGCAGCTTCTTGCCCAACATGTCAGCGCGCCAGCCGTGGTCATTCACATCCCGGATGAGGGCGTACTCGATGCTCACTCGGCGCCCGGAGCGGTCGGCGTAGTACGCGGCGGCATCGAGCACCTCGGCCACGGACCAGCGATTGTTGACGGGCACCAGCGTGTCACGCAACTCATCATCTGGGGTATGGAGGGAAACCGCGAGGGTCACTGAGAGGTCTTCGTCGGCAAGCTTCCTGATCGCCGGCGCCAAACCCACCGTGGACACGGTGACGTTGCGCTGCGAGATACCAAAACCCTCCGGGATCGGCTGGGTGATCTGCCGGACGGCGCTGACCACGCGCTTGTAGTTGGCCAGCGGCTCCCCCATGCCCATGAACACGATGTTGGAAAGCCTGCCGCCTTCCGCGGCCATGGTTGCGGAGGCCTCGCGCACCTGATCCACAATTTCCGCGGTGGAGAGGTTGCGGTCCAATCCGCCCTGGCCGGTGGCGCAGAATGGGCAGGCCATGCCGCAGCCCGCCTGGGAGGAAATACACAGCGTTGCGCGGTTGGGGTAACGCATGAGGACGGATTCCAGCAGGGTGCCGTCGTGTAGGCGCCACAGTGTCTTTTGTGTTTCGCCTTCGTCCGTTTCCACCGTGCGCACCGGGGTCATCAGGGTTGGAAACAGCGCCTGCTTCACACTTTCGCGCGCGTCAGCCGGGAGGTCCGTCATGGTGCTTGGATCGGCTTCCAAACGGCCGTATTAGTGGCGGGCAACTTGGTTCGCACGGAATTTGGGCAGACCCAGCTCAGCGAGGGCTTCGATGCGCGCGTTTTGGTCGAGGTCCGCGAAGTGCGTGGGCGGCATCGCCTTGCGCGGGGAGGAAAAGTTCAGGGTAACGGGAGTAGCCATAATATCTGTATCTTTTCACGTTTTTGCCAAAATAGGCCACAATGGTTGCTATGACAAACAATCAGAACGCTGATTTTGCAGACCAGACCCACCCAGACTTCCAGGCCTCAACCGTTCCGGCAGTCCAGGAGCCCGCCGTTCCCGCTGCTTCAACCGAGCCGAAAGTGAAGTCCAGTTTTGCCGGCGGCACGTGGGTTGCCCTGATTGTGGGCGCACTGCTGCTCATCGCTTTGCTGGTGTTCATTTTGCAGAACCAGCAGCAGGTGGAACTCACCTTGTTTGCGTGGGCCTTTACAGTTCCAGCCGGTGTGGGTTTCTTGCTCGCCGCGATTTTGGGCGCGCTCATCATGGCGATGGTGGGCATTGTGCGCATGTACCAGTTGCGCCGCCAGATTAAGAAGGCGAACAAGCGCTAGAGCGCTAGAGGTTCATCACTAGAGGTTCATCACAGAGCTGAGCAGCAGCCAGGTCACCATCGCGGCGGGCAGCATGCCGTCGAGGCGGTCCATGAGGCCGCCGTGGCCTGGCAGGATGTTGGACATATCCTTGATGCCAAGCTCACGCTTGAATTGGGATTCCACGAGGTCTCCCAATGTTGCGCACACCACGAGGCACAGCCCGAGCAGTGCGCCGATCCACCAGTGGATTCCCAGCAGGAAGGTTACGGCGATCGAGCCGGTAAGCATGCCAAAAAAGACGCTGCCGGCGAAGCCTTCCCAGCTCTTTTTGGGGCTCACAGCGGGTGCCAAAGGGCGCTTGCCAAACATCACCCCGGCAATATAGCCGCCCGTATCTGAGGCAATCACGCACAGCATGAAGGTGATGATGAACATTGCCGGCGAGGCGGATTCCGTTTCCAGCCGGGAGAGCATGGCGGCAAAGCTGCCGAACAGGGGGATCCAAGTGAGTACGAAGATGCTCACCGCGGTGTCTCGAAGGTAGTTCTTCGGCGGGGTATTCCGCCCGTGGTGGAACAGCCTGCCGAACATGGTCACGAGCACCGCAACCACATACGCCGAAACCAGGCCTTTGGTCTGGAAGGGCCAGCTCATCCACAGCATTGCTTGGCCTGCGATGATGAGGAGCCAGCGCTGCACAAGGTAGCCTTTTTCATTGAGCCTGGCGTGTACTTCCCAGGTGGCTACCGCGATTGCGCAGGCGACGATCAGGTACCAGCCGATGGGGAGGGTGAACACGGCGAGCAACACCAGTGCGCCGAGGATCAGGCCTGTGGTGATTGCAGCTTTGAGGTCACGGCCAGCACTATTGCGTGGTTTCGGTAAGTGGTGACTTTTTTGGTGCTGCTCCATGTGAGGGGCTCCTTGTGGACAACGTAATTGCAGGGCACCTGCTTCCAGCTCGCGGGTGCCCTGATACAGCGATGTGTGAGGAAGGTGTGGGTTACACCTCCATCAATTCGCCTTCCTTCTTGGAGACGACCTCATCGACCATCGCAACGTATTTCGCGGTGACCTTGTCCAGTTCCTTTTCGGCTGCCTGCACCTCGTCCTCGCCGGCGTCGCCGTCCTTTTGGATCTTCTTCAGGCCTTCCATGCCCTTGCGGCGCACGTTGCGGATGGCGATCTTGCCTTCCTCGCCCTTCGCCTTGGCAACCTTCACCAGTTCCTTGCGGCGCTCCTCGGTGAGCTGCGGGATGGTGACGCGCAGCACCTGGCCGTCGTTGGTGGGGTTCACACCGAGGTCGGAATTGCGAATGGCGTTTTCAATTTCACCCATCATGGACTGCTCGTAGGGCTTGATGAGCAACATGCGCGCCTCGGGCACGGAAATGGTTGCCATCTGGGTGATGGGGGTTGGCACACCGTAGTAGTCAGCGATCACGCCGTTGAACATGGCGGGGTTGGCTCGTCCGGTACGAATGTTCACCAGTTCCTCGCGGGTGCGTTCCACGGAGGTGTTCATGTGGTCTTCGGACTCGAGCAGGATCTCGTCAATCACAGCAGGCTACTTTCTGATCTCAGTGTTTTCAGGGTGATTTTGGGGTGGTATTAGGGTATCAGGATTGCACAAGGGTTCCGATACGCTCACCGGCAACCGCGCGGGCAATGTTGCCTTCGGTGAGCAGATTGAACACCAGGATTGGCATGGAGTTGTCCATGCAGAGGCTGAACGCGGTGGCGTCTGCAACCTTGAGGCCGCGCTCGATAACCTCCCGCGGGGTGATCTCTGCAAACAGCTCGGCGTCTGGGTTGGTGCGTGGATCATCGGAGTACACACCGTCCACGGCCTTCGCCATGAGCAGCACCTCACAATCAATTTCCAGGGCGCGCTGCGCTGCGGTGGTGTCAGTGGAGAAGTAAGGCATGCCCATGCCGGCACCAAAGATAACAACGCGGCCCTTTTCCAGGTGACGCTTTGCCCGAAGCGGCAGATATGGTTCCGCAACCTGCGCCATGTTGATCGCGGTTTGCACGCGGGAATCAATGCCTTCCTGCTCCAAGAAGTCTTGGAGTGCCAGGCAGTTCATCACCGTGCCGAGCATGCCCATGTAGTCCGAGCGGTTGCGGTCCAGGCCACGCTGTTGAAGCTGGGCGCCGCGGAAGAAGTTACCGCCACCGATCACCACTGCGATCTCAGCTCCCGTGCGCGCCACGGAGGCAATTTGGCGAGCCACGTTTTGCACCACGTCCGGATCAATGCCAACGGATCCACCGCCGAACATTTCACCTCCGAGCTTGAGCATCACTCGTTTGTATGCGGTGCGTGCCATTATGGTGTTCCTTCCTCGGTATGAAGACCGTACATATCCGGTGTGCTGCGGTAACTCCCTGGCACTTCTCTAGCAACTCTCTAGCAATTCTGTACTCATCAAGTGCCTGTGCCGGTTCCGCCTGTACCGCTTTTGTGGCGCGGCACAATCCCTGCCATTCTACCGCACCGCGCTCACACACTTTGCATGTGCCCCGCCGGGTCCGGCTAGAAGGCATACAAAAAGGCGCCCAGGGTGTACATTTCCCTTGGGCGCCTTGTGAGCCAAGCACGGTATTAGTGCTGGCCAACCTCGAAGCGGGAGAAGCCGGTGATGGTGATGCCGGCCTCGTCAGCGAGCTGCTTGACGGTCTTCTTGGAGTCTGCAACGGATGCCTGCTCGAGGAGCACAACGTCCTTGTAGAAGCCCTGGAGACGGCCTTCCACGATCTTGGGGATAGCCTGCTCTGGCTTGCCCTCTTCGCGGGTGATCTGCTCTGCGATCTCGCGCTCCTTGGCAACGATCTCTGCAGGAACGTCCTCGCGGGTCAGGTATGCAGCCTTGAGTGCGGCAACCTGCATAGCGGCAGCGTGTGCTGCAGCCTCAGCGGCTTCACCGGTGCCGGTGTATGCAACGAGCACGCCCACTGCTGGTGGCAGGTCGGCGGAGCGCTGGTGCAGGTACACGGAGAGGTTCTCACCCTCCAGGGTCACTGCGCGGCGCAGCTCGAGCTTCTCACCGATCTTGGCGGAGAGCTCCTGGATTGCCTCAGCGGCTGGCTTGCCGTCAACGTCAGCAGCGGCGAGCTCTTCAGCGGAGTTGGCCTTCACAGCAGCGGCTGCGTCGGCAACCTTCTGTGCGAAGTCCTTGAACTCTGCATTCTTTGCCACGAAGTCGGTCTCGGAGTTGATCTCCACCATGGTGTTGCCGGAAACGGCAATCAGACCCTCGGTTGCGTTGCGCTCTGCGCGCTTGCCCACGTCCTTGGCACCCTTGATGCGCAGTACCTCAACGGCCTTGTCAAAGTCGCCGCCGGTCTCCTCGAGAGCCTTCTTGCAGTCCAGCATGCCGGAGCCGGTGACTTCGCGCAGCTTCTTGACGTCTGCAGCGGTGTAGTTCGCCATGTTGATCCTTAAAATCTAGTGTTGGTTCGTTGCGTGATGCTTCGAGAGCAGTTTAAGCCTGCTCTGCAGGTGCCTCAACCTTTGCGGCAACCTCAGCATTCTCAGCGGCTTCCTCTGCAGGAGCCTCAACCTTGGCTGCTACCTCAGCGGTCTCCTTGTTGGCGTCGCCAGCAGCTTCCTTCGCAGCGGCGAGTGCGCGCTCTTCGCGGGCCTTCTTGCCCTCGATGACTGCGGAGGAGATCACGCGGGTGAGCACGTCGATGGAGCGGATTGCGTCATCGTTGCCTGGAACTGGGAAGTTCACAACGTCTGGGTCGCAGTTGGTGTCCAGGATGGCAACCACTGGGATGTTCAGCTTGTGCGCCTCAGCAACAGCGATGTGCTCCTTGTTGGTGTCCACGATCCACAGAGCGGAAGGAACCTTGCTCATCTCGGAGATGCCACCGAGAACGCGCTCGAGCTTGGTGCGCTCGCGGTTGAGCAGGAGGATTTCCTTCTTGGTGCGGCCTTCGTAGCCGTTCTCTGCTTCCTCCATTGCCTGGAGTTCCTTCAGGCGGTGCAGACGCTTGGAAACGGTCTGGAAGTTGGTGAGCATGCCGCCGAGCCAACGGTGGTTCACGTAAGGCATGCCAACGCGCTGAGCTTCGGTTGCAACTGCTTCCTGAGCCTGCTTCTTGGTGCCAACGTAGAGGATGGAGCCGCCGTGAGCAACGGTCTCCTTAACGAACTCGTATGCCTCATCGATGTAGGTCAGGGTCTGCTGAAGATCGATGATGTAGATGCCGTTGCGGTCGGTCAAGATGAAACGACGCATCTTTGGGTTCCAACGGCGGGTCTGGTGGCCAAAGTGCACACCAGAGTCGAGAAGCTCGCGCATGGTAACAACTGCCATGAGGTGCTCCCTTTCTGTACTTGTAGTTTCGGTTGATGTTCATGCCCAGGTTTTCCCTGTGCCCTAGCTGCCGCATATCTTGGCAAAACACCCGCATAGTGCCACCTTTCAAGCAAGGTGACGCGGGACCATGTCTTGCACCAAGTGCCTTCAAAAACCCAAGCTAGACCGAGGTTTTTGCAAAGGCGATGCGACCGCGCGAAGTCAGCACCTCACATGCAACACACGCATGGAGCCACTGCCAGCGAAAAATGCTATCACAAAGCCGCCCCCGAAACCGAATCCAAAACTCGGTGCGAGCTGGCACGAAGCGGAAAGGGAACCGACGTCACCGCCACCGCAGTCTAAGCAGGTATGAACTCTTCTCTCCCCCGGCGTCCCGCACGCCTGCTCCTTGTGTTGCTATGCATCATCCTCACCCTCCTCACATCAATCCCCGCCGCACGGGCCTACGTTCATCCAATCTCCATCAGCGAGCGGGTGCATGGGGTGTTGAGGGCGTACGACGCCCCCACGCCGAACTGGCTTCCGGGGCACAGGGGCGTGGACTTACTGGCCGCGGTTGGGGCGCCGATTTTTGCCGCAAAGGAGGGCGTGGTCGCGTTTGCTGGTGTTGTGGCTGGCACGCCAGTGGTGTCTATTGATCACCCTGATGGGCTTCGCACCACCTACCAACCGGTGCACGCACGTGTGGCCGCCGGCGAGGAAGTAACGCAAGGCCAGCTCATTGGCACATTGGGGCACTCCACCGATGGCTACCCTGGGCTGCACTGGGGCGTGCGCGACGGCCCCGATTCCTACCGCAATCCATTGGGGTTGCTGAAACCCCCGATCATCCGCCTCAAACCACTGCACACATAACGCTGCCACAGGCCTACGCGCGCGGATGCGCCTGCTTGTATGCCTCCGTGAGCCCAGCGATGCTCACATGCGTGTAGATCTGCGTGGTCTGCAGCGAGGAGTGCCCGAGCAGTTCCTGAACCACACGCAGGTCCGCTCCCCCGTCGAGCATGTGGGTGGCCGCGCTGTGGCGCAGCCCGTGCGGCCCGAGCGTTTCGACGCCGTGCAGGTCCCCTGCTTCCGCAACAATCTTGCGGACTTGCCGCGGTCCGATGCGGCCACCGCGCACCCCGCAGAACACAGGCTCCTCCGGTCCCGCGGCAGCGGGACGCGATTGAAGCAGGGTTTGAAGGGCGCGCGCAGCAGGTTCACCGAAAGGAACAACCCGCTGTTTGTTGCCCTTACCACGCACCCGCACGGTATTGCGCTTGAGGTCCAGGTCCGCGACATTGATGCCACAAAGCTCAGACACTCGGATGCCTGTTGCGTACAAGAGTTCAAGGATTGCCCGATCCCGGACAAAGGTTTCCTCAGTGCGTGAGGCTGGGGAATCAATCACCTCAGCCATCTGGCTTTGTGCCACCACCTTAGGGAGCGGCCTTCCCACCTTGGGTGCCGCCAGGCGCGCGGCCGGGTTGACCTCCAAGTAGCCCTGCGCCACCAACCAGGCGCCGAACCCTTTTGCCGCAGCGATCCTGCGGGCCATCGTGGTGCGCGCCGCCCCGGCGCGCACTTGCTCGCCCAGCCATGCGCGAAGATTGCCCAGCTCGAATTCGCCGAGGGTGGGATACTCCTGGGCAAAGAGCTGGAGATCCGATGAGTAGGAGCGAATGGTTGCCTCGGAGCGGCCAAGCACGAGCCTCAGGTGCTCGGCATAGTCTGCGATGAGTTCCTCCGTGCGCGCCAAAGGCGAGCCACACACTGTGCGGCCCGCCTTTGCGTCTAACTCACCCATAGTGCACACCCTAGTATGTGTGGAGTACCTGTGGTGAAGCGCGGCTCCAGCCCGAACCGCTTTATCCACCGAAAGCCACTCTACTAAGGCTTGCCTCACCTACTTTAGGTGGCTGGGTGGCAATGGCGCAATGCCAGCGCGCAATCTGTCAGCTCCGGCTCCTGAGCCAATTACTTCGGTCCCGCCGCACCAGGCCCTCCCGCTCGAGGTCAAGCAGGATTTTCACACACAGTCCCACTGGTAACCCGGCTTCTTTTGCGATCGCATCCGTGGGCATTGGGGCGTAATCCACAGAGTCAAACACCCGCAATTCCCGGTAGTTGAGCTTTTGGGTAGCGGTGGGCGCGAGGTCCAGCTCCAATTGCGCGGCTTCAGAGCCAACACGTTCACCCTGTTGCCCCACTCCCATGTGTCCAATCAGCTCATCTACGTGCCCAGCATTGCTCACGAGGTGCGCCTCCCCGGCCCGGATTCTTTCGTGGACCCCCAGCGAGTTGGGGACGTCGATAGGCCCCGGCACCCCCATTGCCTGCCGCCCCAGCGCCGCCGCCCAGCTCAGCGTGTTTAGCGCTCCGGATCGATACGGCGCCTCGGTGACCACCACCCCTTGGCTCAGCGCTGCGACCAAACGATTCCTTGCTAAGAAGCGGTGCCTGTGCGGCGTTGCTCCCGGAGGATACTCGGAGATCACCGCGCCTTGTTCCACCACCTTCCTAAACAACCCAGCATTTGCAGCCGGATAGGCGGCGTCCACGCCTCGGGCGAGCAGCACCGCGGTGATACCTTGAGCATCCAGCGCCGCTTGGTGTGCGTGGGTGTCCACCCCCAGCGCGCCGCCGGAAATGATCGCATACCCCTGCTGAGCCAAGCCAGTGGCGAGGGTGCGGGTAGCCCGAGCCCCGTAGCTACTCACCGCACGGGTCCCCACGATGGCTACGGCTTTTGCCGCGATCACATCCAGTTGCATCCCCCGCACCCACAAGCAGTGGGGCTCCACCGCCTCGGCCTCGTAACGGGAGACGTGCTGAAAGTCGTTGAGCTCGGCGTATGCGAATCCTTGGGCAAATTGAAACGTGGGCCACTCTGGGGATTCCACCGTGACGAGTCTTCCGCCGAGCTTCTCCATGAGCGCAAGGTCTTCCTTAGCTCGGTTGTCCTGGTAGCGGCTTCGGGTGAGGTGCAGGATCTCCCCGAGCCAGGGCTCGCGGTGCTGGATACCGTGGGCGATCTTTTCCACGTCCTCGCCCTGCTGCAACAACGCCTGCAAGTGCCTGCTCGGCCCTTCAAACACCCGGGCAAGGTACGCCCAGGCCAACATCCGGGAATCCTTTGTTGAGGGAGTGTCAGACATGTTCACGCAGCTCCAATGCCCTCGCTACCTCATCGAGCCCCGGGCGCTTAGCAGACTCCAGATCGGCGATTGTCCACGCCACCTTCAACGCACGATCCACGCCACGTTGGGTCACAATGTCTTCCTCAAGGTAGCTTTGCAGCAGTGCCATCCCCGCCTCATCAGCCGGGAACTGTCTGCGCAGCACATGGGGGTCCATGTGCGCATTGGGCACGCCGAATCGTCGGAGCATCCGCCCCCTTGCCGCAGCAACCCTACTGGCGATCTGCGCGCTGGACACCGGGGTTCGCTCCCGCACCTGCTGTCCCTTGGAATACGTGCGTACAAACAAATCCAAACGATCACGCAATGGACCAGAGACATTGCGCAAATACCGTGCCCGGTGCACAGCACTACACCGGCAATCTTGGGGCTCCTCCGCACCACATCTACACGGATTCGCCGCCAAAATCAGTTGGAAGCGAGCCGGGAAACGCAACTCTGTGTGGTTGCGCACCATCCGGACCTGCCCCTCCTCCAGCGGCACCCGCAAGCTATCCAAGACGCTCGCGGCCATCTCACTGACCTCGTCCAAGAACAGCACACCGTGGTGCGCCAAACTCACCGCGCCGGGCAGCGGCCTTCCGGAGCCGCCGCCAAGCAGGCCGGCAATGCTTACCCCGTGGTGCGGGGCTACGATCGGCACTCCAGCCACTGGCGGCTGCCCAAGCACGGACCGGATTGCCTGCACCTCCAGCCTTTGAGCGTTATCCAGCTCCGTCATGATGCTGGGCATCCGCATGGCGATCATGGATTTACCACTTCCAGGCGGACCGACGATGAACATGTTGTGGCCACCTGCGGCTGCCACCTCGGCTGCCCACTTGGCTTCGGGCTGGCCCACAACGTCCGCCATGTCCGCCATATCGGATTCGTTGGCCGCCTCCGGGTGGGCGTCGGAACGCTCCCCCACACCAGATTCCTGCGCCGTTTTCAGCAGCGGGATACCCTGCAGCCACTGCCACACATGATCCGCCTGCTGCGCTAGGTACACCTCAACACCCTCTACTTGCAGGGCCTCGCTGAGGTTTGCGTGCGGCACCACGGCCTGGGTGATGCCATGTTCCCGCGCCATGAGTAGGGCAGGCAGCACGCCCGGCACGCCCAGTACCTCACCTTTCAGGCTCACTTCACCCATGATGAGGACGTCGCCGCGTTGGCGGGGCTGGCCTGCGGTGAGGATTGCCATCATCATTGGGAGGTCAAAGTGGGAGCCGTGCTTGCGCAAGCTGGCGGGCGAAAGCCCCACCACGACCTTGGTTTTCGGCCATTGCAAGCCCAAGTTGCTGGCGGCTGTTTTCATTCGGTCTCGGGCTTCGGCGATGGAGGCGTCGGCGAGGCCCACGATGTATGTTCCGGGAAGCCCCTGCCCCACGTTTGCCTCAACCTGGACGAGCTGCGCCTCAACTCCTACGAGTGCCGCGCTGAAAGTGGTTGCCATCGCCATCATTCAACCCCCTGGTAGTAATCCACTTTGAGGTCCTGATGCCGGCCCATTTGGATGATCAAGGCGTCAAAGCGAATTGATTGGCAGGGGTTTTCCTTCAGCCACAGTGCCGCGGCTTTGCGCAGCCGGTGCATCTTGGCGCGGGTGATCGATTCCACGGACCCAAATGCTGTGGTTGAGCGTGTTTTGACCTCCACGAAGACCGTGTTGCCCTGAGGGTCGGAGGTGATGATGTCAATCTCGCCCACCGGGTAGCGCACATTCCGGGCCAGGAGCGTGTGCCCGCGCGCCGCGAGCCAGCGTGCAGCGATGTTCTCCCCCTTTTTCCCCAATACGTCCCGCTGGTGCTGATCGAGTTGGGCCTTTCCTTGTTGCATTGTTTCCCCCTTGAGTGTTGACAAAAGTTGAGGTGAAAACCTCTCAACACTATTGGTCTGTTTTCACCCCCCTTTTGGTTCCCTCACACCCCCAACCCCCTTGCCACACCTGCTTGCCGCGCCGGAGCTTTTCCCCCTCGCTGGTGTTTTCTTTGCAACCGGCAACATCATCAAGCTCCACGGCTATCTTGCTTGGCTTCATTTTTATCCCACCCCAGCCCACTCAACCGCTACTGCTCAGGCACAATGAAGTCTGGCTTGTCCAGCTCTTCGATGTTCACATCCTTGTAGGTAATCACGCGCACATAGCGCACAAAGCGCGCTGAGCGGTACATGTCCCATACCCATGCGTCCGACATGCGGACTTCGTAGTACACCTCCGGACCCTGGGTGTGCGGGATCACCTCTACGGCGTTGGCCAGGTAAAAGCGACGCTCGGTCTCCACAACGTAGGAAAATTGGCTGACGACGTCGCGGTATTCGCGGTAGAGGCTCAGCTCAACTTCGGCCTCGTAGTTGTCGAGTTCTTCAGCGCTCATATTGTTCCCTTGTGTCTAGCGTGTGTGTCTAGCGTGCACCCTCGAGTTCGAGTGCGCGGGCGATGTTGGCATAACTATAACGATGTTCATCCGTTGCCCCGTTCAGGCGCACCGCATCCATGTGTGCCTTTGTGCCATATCCCTTGTGAAGCGCGAACCCGTACTCCGGATATTGTGCATCCAGTGAGCTCATGAGGGTATCACGGGCATGTTTAGCCAACACGCTCGCAGCGGCGATGCAGCGGGCAGTTGCGTCCCCACCGATCACGGGTAGGTACGGCATGGGCATACCAGGGACTTTCAGTGCGTCGGTGAGCACATACCGTGGTTGCACATCCAACCTGGCCACGGCGCGGCGCATCCCCTCCACGTTCGCGTGTTGCACACCAAAGCGATCGATCTCCCGCGCAGGCACATGCACCAGTGACCACGCCAGGCTGTGCCGCTGAATCAGTGGAAATAATTTGGCCCGGGTGGCCTCCGTGAGCTGCTTGGAATCAGTAAGCCCCTCCAGTGCAGGAATGATCCGCTCCGGCAAGATGCAGGCTGCAATGGTCATGGGCCCCGCGCAGGCGCCTCGCCCGGCTTCGTCCACACCTGCCACCGGCCCCAAGCCGTGCTTGTGCAGCGCAACTTCCATTGTGCGCAACTGGCGGAGGCGGCGCACGGCTAGCTAATCGTCCCGATCCGGGTCAGCGGGAAGAGGATGAACGACGCTTTCCCCTTGATGTTTTCCACCGGGATGGTTCCCTGGAACTCGTCGCCGATGTGGAAGCGGGAGTCCGCGGAATTCGTGCGGTTATCCCCCATCACGAACACATTGCCCTCTGGCACGGTAATCGGTCCAAAATAGTCACCGCCGCACTCTGGCACCGCAGGGGTGTATTCGGGCGGGTTGAGGGTGTAGGAACTGTCAATCACGGTGCCGTCGACAGTGATCCCCTCATCCCCCGGCAAGCATTGAATTGTTTGCCCGCCCGTGGCAACGATGCGCTTGACCAAGTCATTCTCATCGGGTGCGACCACGCCCACAAAGCTCCCCACGTTTTGGATGCCTCGGATCACCGGGTTCTGGCTGCGCTGGGAAACAAAGGCAGTGTTCCAAGATTCGGTGCCTTTGAACACCACAACGTCGCCCTGCGCGGGCTCATCAAAGTAGTAGCTGACCTTCTCCACAAAGATGCGGTCGCCGGCGCATCCCGTACAGCCGTGCAGCGTGGGCTCCATGGACTGCGAGGGAATCATGTAGACCCTGCCGATGAACGTCTGCATCGCGATGATCAACGCCATCGTGCAGAGGATCACAAGCGGGATCTCGAAGTACCACGGCAGTGGCTTCTTTTCTTTGGCGGTGCGGCGCACACGCCCGTGTTCTTGGTCGCTCACGAGCATCGAGCTTACTGCACCGCGCGTACCGACGCCCCCAAGGCAGGCCGCAGCCCACTCATTGCTTGGGGGTGCGGGTGTCTGCGGCAACCCCGTAACGCCATGTGAGGTAGCCGCCATCAAGGTTGGCTGCATCAATGCCATAGCCACGCAGCAGGCTCGCCGCAATGTGGCCGCGCAAACCCACCTGGCAGTGCACCACAACGTCCTTCCCTTTCCGCTCCTGCCAGCGTTGGCGCAGGTCATCGAGGGAATAGTTCACTGCCCCGGGGATCGAACCGGCGGCATGCTCACCTGGGGTGCGCACGTCCACCAAGATTGCACCCTCTGAGATGGTGCGATCGAGTTCATGCCACTGAATCGTGCGTTCGCCGTGTACGGCGTTGTCGTTGATAAAGCCCACCATATTGATTGGGTCTTTCGCGGAGCCGAACTGTGGGGCGTAGGCAAGTTCCAGATCGGCAAGTTCGCTAGCCTTCATACCTGCGCGCATGGCCACCGCGAGGACGTCGATACGCTTGTCCACGCCATCCTTGCCAATCACCTGCGCACCAAGCAGGGTGTCCGTGTCCACGTCCACGATTACCTTGATGTGAAGCTGGCTCGCACCCGGGTAGTAGCCGGCGTGGTTGGCGGGATGCAGGTGGATCACGCGCAGGTTCTTGCCAGCCGCCCGTGCGCGGCGTTCATTCCAGCCAACACTCGCGGCCGCCATCCCAAACAGTCCGATGATCGCGGTGCCCAGCACAGGGCGCGAGGCCACGGACTTGCCAGCGATCTCATCCGCGACGAGGCGCCCATGGCGGTTGGCGGTCTGTGCAAGCGGCACAAGGACATCTTCCCCACTGATCGCATCGCGTTTCGCGGCGGCGTCCCCGAGGGCATAAATGGTGGGGTCGCTGGTGCGTTGCTGCTCATCCACCAAAATCGCGCCTTCGGGGCTGAGTTCAAGGCCAGCGTTGCGTGCCAGCTCGGAGTTGGGGATCACGCCGGCTGCGGAAATTACCAGGTCCGCGGCAAGGCGGGTGCCGTCGGAAAGCAGTACCTCATCCGGGGTGATCTCCTGAGCCCTGGCACCCACGAGCACCTTTACGCCATGCTTTTCGATGTGTTGGGTGAGCACCTCGGCCATTTCGGGGTCGAGGCCACCCATGATGTGCGGCGCGGCCTGGACTACCGTTGTGCGAACGCCGAGGTGGGTGAAGTTTTCTGCGAGTTCGAGGCCGATGAAGCCCCCGCCCAGAATCACGGCGCTTTTTGCGCTCGCGGCAGCTTTGGTGATGGCGTCCATGTCTTCCACCAAGCGCAGGGAGAGCGCGCGCTCTTCACCTGGAATGTTGAGCGCCCTAGGGGTAGCGCCTGGGGAAAGGACGAGCTCATCGTATGCAATGGTTTCGCCGGTCTCGGTTGTGACTGTGCGGGCGGCGCGGTCGATGCTCACTACCCGGCCCCGGGTGCCTACGCGCACGTCGATGTTGAAGCGCGCTTTGAGGCTTTCCGGGGTTTGCAGCAGCAGGGCGCTACGCTCCTCAATCACCCCGCCCACATGGTAGGGCAGCCCGCAGTTGGCAAAGGATACATAGTCCGAGGCTTCCAGAACGATGATCTCGCGGTTTTCACAATTCCTGCGCAGCCTGGTGGCGGTAGACATGCCCCCTGCCACGCCGCCCACAATGACGGTGGTTGCCATGTGCTGCACTATCCAAACAGGGAGCCCAGCAGCCCCCGACGTTTTGTAGTGGGCTCTGTGGCCTCTTCTGCGCCGCATGTGCACCATTGCCCAGGCGCAACACTTGCCTTCACTTGTTCAACGTGCTGGCCGCAGCCAGCCCAGGTTGTTTTCCCACAGCTCTTGCAGGGGACGGGACGGCACATCTTGCCACTTCCTTTCTGTTTCACTTCCTGGAAGTCTATACCCCCTGGGGTATGTCCGCAAGGGGTGCGTACCTGTTTCCCACTGCGCTGCACTTGCATACATTCTTGAAGGCACCCTAAACCCTTAAGGTGACGGAGCCGCAGGCAAGGCCGGACTCTGCGGAAAGTGTGCGAAAAGTGGGCATAATGAGGAAAAGCCCCCAACCAAGTGGGCATTTCCACTGGTTGGGGGCATTGTGCACAGAAGCACTAGCGCGTAATCGCGAGTATTAGCGCTTTTCCTTGATCTTGGCTGCCTTGCCGCGAAGTTCGCGCAGGTAGTACAGCTTTGCACGGCGAACTGCACCGCGGGTAACCACATCGATGTGGTCAATGTTTGGGGAGTGCACTGGGAAGGTGCGCTCCACACCGATGCCGAAGGAAACCTTGCGGACGGTGAAGGTCTCGCGGATGCCGGAGCCCTGGCGACGAATCACGACGCCCTTGAACACCTGCACACGGGACTTCTGGCCTTCGATCACCTTGACGTGCACGTCAAGGGTGTCGCCTGGGCGGAAGTCAGGGATATCGTTGCGCAGGGACGCTGCATCAACCTTGTCAAGAATGTTCATTGAAACAATCCTTTTTCTTTTTGAGGAAAGAGGACCCTAGCGGCACTTCCCCATTGGGGCGCTCGGCCGGTTCATATCCACTACAAATTCAAGCGCAGCCAGCCCCAACAAGAAAGTTGAGGCAGACAACCTGAACATTATTGCATAAGCCCCACGCCAGCGCCAACATCAACACGAACAGGTACAAGCGCCCGAACCCCTAGCGCCCGAACCCCTAGCGCCCGAACCCGGCGTTGCGCAGGGCGTCGGCCATCGATCCGCCAGCAGCAGAGCCACCAGAACCGCCGGCACCGCCCCGCGCGCGGCCACGTTCCGCACCCGGTCGCTTGCCTCTATCGCGGGCACTCCCCTTCTCCTTCGGCTCGTCTTCAAGCCGCATGCTGAGGCTAATCCGCTTCCTCGGCACGTCCACTTCGAGGACCTTGACTTTCACCACTTGCCCGGATCGAACCACTTCATGAGGGTTTGCAACGTAGCGGTTTGCCAGGGCGCTGACGTGCACCAATCCGTCTTGGTGCACGCCCACATCCACGAAGGCTCCGAAGGCCGCAACGTTGGTCACGGTGCCTTCCAGGATCATGCCTTCCTTGAGGTCAGAGATCTTTTCCACGCCCTCCTTGAAGGTGGCGGTTTTGAATTCAGGGCGTGGGTCTCTGCCGGGTTTGTCCAGCTCGCTCAGGATGTCGGTGACGGTGGGGATGCCAAAGGTGTCGTCGGCAAAGTCAGCAGCCTTCAACCCTGAAATCACACGCGTATTCCCAATGAGTTCATCCACACCGAGCCCGGTGGCCTGGGAAATGCGGTGCACCACCGGGTAGGCCTCGGGGTGGACTGCGGAAGCATCCAGGGGGTCATTGCCGCCGCGGATCCTTAAGAAGCCGGCACATTGCTGGAAAGCTTTGGGGCCCAGCCGAGGGACCTTCTTCAAGCCGGCGCGGGAGGAAAATGCTCCGTGTTCATCGCGGTAGCGCACAATGTTTTCCGCGATGGTGGTGTTCACGCCGGCCACGCGGGCAAGAAGTGCCACGCTGGCAGTGTTGAGGTCCACGCCCACCGCGTTCACGGCGTCTTCCACAACGGCGTCGAGGGTGCGAGCAAGGTTCGTCTGATTGACGTCGTGTTGGTACTGCCCCACGCCGATCGCCTTCGGGTCGATCTTCACCAGTTCGGCCAGTGGGTCCTGGAGGCGGCGGGCAATGGAAACCGCCCCACGCAGGGAAACATCCATCTCGGGGAATTCAGCCGCCGCGATTTCGGAGGCCGAGTACACGGAGGCACCAGACTCAGAAACCACCACCGCTTGAGGCGCTTTCCCGCCGGCCTGCTTGATGAGGGCCGCCACCTCACCGGCAAGCTTTTCCGTTTCCCTAGAAGCGGTACCATTGCCAACCGCCAGCAATTCCACCCCGTGTGTGGCACAGGCACCGGCGAGCGACTGCACAGCCTCCGCCCACCGGTTCTGAGGCTGGTGCGGATACACGATGAGCGTATCCAGCACCTTGCCCGTTGAGTCCACCACCGCGCACTTCACGCCGTTGCGGTACCCCGGGTCCAGCCCCAATGTGGCGCGTTGCCCGGCAGGTGCGGCGAGCAAAACGTCCCGCAAGTTGTTGGCAAACACCTCATACGCGGTTGCTTCCGCCTGCTCTTTGAGGCGCATGCGCACGTCCAGGCTGGCGGACACCACGAGTTTCGTGCGCCACGCCCACCCAATCGCCTTGGCAATCCACGGCTGGGAGGTATCCAGGTTGTGTTGGGTGGCAATCATTGTCTCATACAGCGCCTGGTCTCCCTCATCAAAGGTGAGCTGCAGCACGCCCTCATGCTCACCGCGCAGCAGCGCGAGCACCCGGTGGCTGGGCAGCGTGTGGAATGCCTCGCTAAACGCAAAGTAATCCCGGAACTTCGCCCCCTCTTCCTCTTTGCCAGCAACCACTTCAGAGCGCAGGGTGCCGTGAGCAAACATGTGCTCGCGAACATTTCCGACGAGTTCCGCATCCGTTGCTAAGCGGTCCACAAAAATAGCCCGTGCTCCTTCGAGCGCCGCTTTCGTATCCGGGTAATCCTTGCTGGTGAAGCTGGCCGCAATATCATTGGGATCCTGGCTGGGCTGGGCGAGGATGGCGTCGAGAAGCTTCTCCAAACCTGCTTCCCTGGCTGCGTCCGCTTTGGTTTTGCGGCGCACCTTGTACGGGAGGTAGAGGTCTTCGAGGCGGGCTTTGGTGTCACATTCTTCAATGAGCGCGCGCAGTTGCTCAGTGAGTTTTCCCTGCTCTTCGATGGCGGCGAGGATCGTCTGCTTTCGCTGCTCGAGTTCGCTGAGGTAGGCGTGGCGCTCGGTGATGAGGCGCAGTTGGGAGTCATCGAGCCCGCCGGTTGCTTCCTTGCGGTAGCGGGCGATGAACGGCACGGTGTTGCCTTCTTTGAGAAGTTCCAGTGCGGCATGCACCTTGTGGGGTGCTACCTGGAGTTCTTCTGCGATTGTTGCTGCAATGTTGGCACTCATTCCGGCCATTTTAGCCGCGGGCGGGCCGCTAGCGCGAAGACCCGTACCAGTACGCCCCTTGCGGCAGCGCCTCCACAATCACACCAGTGCCCAAAGCAGCATCAGCTCCGTCTAACTCAATGCGATACAGTGATTCCGCGATCGGCGGGCGCCCCTCACGCTGCTGAAATTCGTTGACCAGCATGTTGTCCGGCTCACAGGCCATAGCCATTTGAGTGAACTTCGCCTGGGGCAGCAGCTCCTGGGCGCGCTGCGCATCCTTCTGTGTGAGCAGTGCGAATACCTCCACGCTCGTTGCCGTCATTGCTGTTCCTCCTCATATTGCTCAAGAAAAGCCCGATCCGCCTTGCTGAGTTCCACCTGCTCCAAAAGCTCAGGGCGCCGTTGCAGGGTGCGCAGCAAGGACTGCTGCCTGCGCCACTGCTCCACCAGGGCGTGGTTGCCGCTGAACAGCACCTCGGGTACTTCCAGCCCGCGCCAAACCCGCGGCTTGGTGTAGCTCGGGCCTTCCAGCAATCCATCGGAGAAGCTGTCCTCAAGGTGGCTGCGGCTGTTGCCCAGCACACCGGGGATGAGGCGAACCACGGCCTCGGCGATCACGAGTACCGCCACCTCCCCACCGATGAGCACATAATCGCCAATGGAGACTTCGCGCACCCGGTAGCGTTTGGCGGCGTCCTCCACCACGCGCTGGTCAATGCCTTCGTAGCGCCCGCAGGCGAACACGATGTGGTCCTCGTTACTCCACGCTTGCGCGTCCGCCTGGGTAAAGGGCTTGCCCGCCGGCGTGGGCACAATCAACAGGGGCAGCGAGCTGTCCTCACCAACTTCCGCGGCCATGTACCCCTGTTGTGTGATGCCCTGGAGCTCGTCGTGACGCGGCTTGTGCACGTGTGGCACCGCGGAGTGAAGCTGCGCACCCGACGCTTCACCGCTGGCTACGGCGTCGAGTGCCTGCCCCCAGACCTCCGGCTTCATCACCATGCCGGGGCCGCCGCCGAAGGGTGAGTCGTCTACGGACTTGTGGATATCACTCGCCCAATCGCGCAGGTCATGCACGCCTACCTGGAGGATGCCCTTTTCAATGGCCTTGCCCAACAGCGCGTGGCGAAGCGGGTCGAGGTACTCCGGGAAGATGGTGATGACGTCGAGTTGCACCTTCCTCACAGCTCCAGCAACCCCTCTGGCGGGGTGATCTCCACGACGCCTCGCGCCAAGTCCACCTCCGGGACGATCGCGTGGACGAAGGGCACCAGCGCCTCCTTGCCGCTGGTGAGCCTCACCTCCAAAATCTCCCCGGCTGGACCGTGCATCACGCCGGTGACCTCCCCGATCTCCTCGCCCTGTTTGAGGACCTTCAGCCCTTCAAGTTCGTGATCGTAGAAGCCTTCCTCATCCTCGGGCGTTTCCAGGGGCTCCGCCATGAACTTGGTGCCGCGCAGCGAATCCGCCTGCGTGCGATCCGGGATCTCCTCAAATTTGATCAGCAGACGCCCCTGGTGAACCCGCGCAGTTTGGATGGTAAGCCGGTGCTCCTTTTTCCCCTGCACGCCCTTGAGCACCTCACCCAGCGCGAAGCGGATCTCCGGCTCATCAGTAGTGACCTCCACGGCAACTTCACCTTTAATACCGTGCGACTTCACCACACGCCCGATCATCAATTCCATAGGCACCACTCTAGCAACCGCCGCTAGCATGGATTCATGGACACCAACTCACCGGACACTTTCGGCGCCCCGCAGCGCAGCGCCGGCACGTTCACGCTTTTCGACGCCGCCAGCGCCGCTCCCGAGCCACGCCCGGAGCGCCCCGCACCATCCGCAGCCCGCTACCTGGAGGGTGACGGAGCAAACCTTATCCTGTTCACCTTCGCCCCAGGCCAACGCCTGCTTGAGCACAAAGCCGCGCACCCCATCACCCTGCAGTGCATCGAGGGCGAACTGCTCCTGCAGTGCCAGGGCGAAACCCACTTGTTGCGCCCCGGAATGGTGGCGCACCTCACCGAGCTCCTCCCCCATGCCGTGACCTGCGAGGAATCCTCTTCCGGCGCAAAGCTCCTGCTCACCATGCTCACCGGGGAGCGGCACCAGTAGGTGCTGGGCACAAAAAATCCCGCAGGATAGACCTGCGGGAAGAATTGTTGATTGGGAGATTTACTCCTCAGAAGCAGCCTCTTCGGTTGCCTCAGCCTCAGCCTCAGCAGCAGGCTCCTCAGCAGCAGCCTCAGCGGCCTCAGCCTTCGCTGCAGCCTCAGCCTCAGCAGCGGCCTTGACCTCTGCCTCTTCCTTGGCCTTGCGGCGCTTCTCGGTGATTGCCTCGGCGGTTGGGCCTTCGTTGGCCTCAGCAAGTGCCTGGTTGAACAGCTCGAGCTTGGAGGTCTTTTCCTCGGCAACCTTCAGGGTGCCCTCTGCGCCCTCGAGGCCCTTGAACTTCTGCCAGTCGCCGGTGACCTTGAGCAGTGCGAGCACAGGCTCGGTTGGCTGTGCGCCAACGCCCAGCCAGTACTGTGCGCGCTCGGAATCGATGCGGATGAGGGAAGGCTCCTGCTTTGGCTGGTAGATGCCGATGTTCTCGATTACCTTGCCGTCACGGCGGGTGCGTGCGTCTGCAATCACCACGCGGTACTGAGGGTTACGGATCTTACCCATGCGCTGCAGTTTGATCTTGACTGCCATGTGAAACTCTTTTCTATGTGGTCACTGGGAAGTGCATACCGTAAGCAACACGCCAAAATGGTCCAGCAATGTTGGTGACCTTACGAGGTTCATCCCATTTGTTTGTCCTGCATGTGACGTTGTTGCCGGCCGACCGTAGACGGACTCAGCGTAATGCAGGAATGAACAGTGGTGCCTGGAACTCCAGACAGCCTCAATAACTTTACAGGAGACAGCCGCGGGAACCAACTTCCCGCGAACTCTTATCCCTTTTTCCCTTGGCCGAAGTCCAAGTTATTGAGGTCAATGTTCTCAAAGCCCTTCGGCAGGCCCTGCCCGCCAAGTTGCCCGCCAAGCTGTTTCTGCAGCTCAGCCAAATCTCCCATGCCGCCCATACCCGGCATCTGCGGCATGCCCGGCATTCCCGGCATCTGCGGTGCTTGAGGCCTGTTCTTGGCTGGCTTGCGCTTGCCGTTCTTGCCCTTGCGGCCCTTGGGCTTCTTTTTGGTCGCGCTGCGCCCCATCGGCCCCATGCCGAATTGGCTGGTCATCTGCCCCATCATCTTCTTGGCTTCAAAGAAGCGATCTACCAACTGGTTGACGTCGGCAACGCTCACTCCGGAACCGTTTGCGATTCGCTTGCGCCTGGAAGCGTTGAGGATTTTGGGGTTTTCGCGCTCGGCGGGGGTCATGCCGCGGATGATGGCTTGGATGCGGTCGAGTTGCTTCTCGTCCACCATGTCCGCCATCTGCTGCATCTGCTTGCCGCCGGGCAGCATTTTCAGGATGTTGCCGATTGGGCCCATCTTGCGAACCATGAGCATTTGGTTGAGGAAGTCGTCCAGGGTGAGTTCACCTGAGTGGAGCTTCGCCGCGGTTTGCAGTGCCTGTTCTTGGTCGAGTGTCTTTTCGGCCTGCTCGATGAGGGTGAGGACGTCGCCCATGCCCAAAATACGGCTTGCCATGCGCTCGGGGTGGAAAACGTCAAAGTCTTCCAACTTCTCGCCCGTGGAAGCGAACATGATGGGCTTGCCGGTGACTTCGCGGATGGAAAGGGCCGCACCACCGCGTGCGTCGCCGTCGAGCTTGGTGAGCACCACGCCGGTGAAGTCCACGCCGTCGCGGAATGCCTCCGCGGTGTTCACGGCGTCCTGGCCGATCATCGCGTCGATCACGAAGAGCACTTCGTCTGGGTTCACGGCGTCGCGGATGTTGCGGGCTTGAGCCATCAGCTCTTCGTCGATACCCAAGCGGCCGGCGGTGTCCACGATCACCACGTCATGCTGCGTGCGCCGCGCCTCTTCAATACCAGCCTGCGCCACTGCCACTGGATCACCGTGGGAGGTGCCCATCTCGTGATCATTGGAGTCAAGAGAGGTGCCTGGATCAGGGGCGAAGGTGGGCACACCTGCGCGCTCACCGACGATCTGAAGCTGCTGCACGGCGCCCGGGCGCTGCAGGTCACAGGCCACCAGCATTGGGGTGTGCCCCTGCTCGGCCAAGTGCTTGGCGAGCTTACCGGCGAGCGTGGTCTTACCGGCACCCTGGAGGCCGGCGAGCATGATGACCGTCGGAGGGGTCTTGGCAAGGTTGATGCGACGGGTTTCGCCGCCGAGGATGCCCGTGAGCTCCTCATTCACAATCTTGATGACCTGCTCAGCAGGGTTGAGCGCCTTGGAAACGTCCGCTCCCAGCGCGCGCTCCTTCACCCTGGAGATGAATCCGCGCACAACGGGAAGGGAGACGTCTGCCTCCAGCAGCGCCAGGCGAATTTCGCGTGATACGGCGTTGATGTCCGCTTCCGTGACTTTCCCTTTGCCTCGCAGGCCCCCGAGGGCACTGTTCAGGCGATCAGACAAAGACTCAAACACGCGTTCACGCTCCTAAAAATTTCCCTGTGGTTACCCGTTGCTGGCGCGGGTCAAACATTTCCATGCTATCCGATCAGCGCTGTTTCGGCGAAAGCGCTCGCGCCACCGCGCGCTCCACTTCCGCACGTTGGAAGCCCTCTTCAAGTTCGCAGACCATAATCATCGTGGCACCCGGCGTACTTGAGCGCAGCCAGCGCAGCGGCGGCAAGGCCTTCAGCAACGTGCCAAAGGCCCCCATTCGGTCTTGGGTACGCACCTCCAAAATGGGGCCGTTCCAGAACGTGGCAAACAACCCCGGCGCGCCCGCTGGAACCGTCGTGTGCACCTTGGAGGCCAGAATCTGCAGGAAGCGCTGCTCGTCAAAGCCTTTGCCCAGCAGGTTGTAGACCTCAAGGCGGGCGCGCACGCTGCCGGAGAAATCCATCTCCACCTTCTCGATGTTCCATTCCATCGCGGCGATCACGGCAAGCAGGCAGTCAAAGTCGGCAAGGTTGCTGCCATGGAAGGTGATCTCGGCGGAGGTGTTCGACGCGGCCAAGAGCCGCACCCCTAAAGGCATGCTCGCGGGGAGCTGGGGTGGCTGTGGCGGGGCTTGATGGAGCTTGCTGCCGGCACCTGCACAGAGTGTGGCGGTGCCGTATTGCAGGTTTCGCGACCACACTCCGGGGCCTGTGCCTTGGGCGTCTGCGCGCACGAGCACTTCGAGGAGGTCGAGTGTCAGTGGGTCGTAGTTGAGGGCGTCCAGCAACACTTCGGCTACGGCTTCGCTTTGGTAATCCGTGGTGCTCACCAGTTGCGGGATGAGGGTGTGCTGGGCAACCAGTGTGCGGACCACGGCGGTATCTTGCACGGAGAGGTTGAGTTTCTCTGCCATGCCTGCAACCATCTCTGCCCCCACTTCTTCGTGGGGTCGGTCTCGGCCTTTGCCGATGTCATGAAATAGTGCCGCGAGCATCAGCAAATCTGGGCGGGCCACATGCACGCTGTCCTGGGCGCACAGGTTGAGCACCACCAGACTGTGCTGGTCGATTGTGTGGATGTGGATTGGTTCGCGCGGCATCCTTCCGCGGATGTGCTCCCACTCAGGCACGAGCGGCGCCCACAGGCCGTGTTCGTCGAGCTGGCTAATCACCTCTGGGGAACTCAGCAGCGCAAAGAAATCATTGGCCACCACTTCCGGCCACGGTGCACTCAGGGGCGGCAGTTGGCTCAGACGCGCCCAGGTTGGCGCGGAGATAGGCAGGCCCGTGCGTGCGCTTGCTGCGGCCACGCGCAGCAGCAACCCTGGGTCCTCCAAATTGGGGTTGCGCGCCAGCTCAAGCTGGCCTTGGGATTCCACCACATCCACATCCACTGGACGGCGCACCTTTGCGCGTAAAAACGTCCGCTTGGGCAGCACCCCGCGTGCGGTTTCCAAAGCCTGGTTGAGGGCTTGGTCTACAGTGCGTGCCGCCTGCGCAAGCGCCCGCGATAGCTCGTAGCGATCCTTGAACCCGAGGTCTATCGCCACATCGACAGCGAACTCGGGGTCGAGGACGTCGCGCGCGCGTCCCGCGTGGAGGTGGAGCTGCCTGCGCACGTCGAGAAGCAGCTTTCTCTGTTCGCTGAGATCCGGTTGATCCGCGAGGTTTCCCAAGGCCAGCGCCCTGATGAGTTCGATGTCGCGCAGTCCCCCGCGCCCATGTTTGAGGTCGGGGTGGGTCATGGCCACCATGGATCCGCTGCGACGCCAGCGGGCGATCGCGAGGTCTACCACCTGGTCAAAGTTGGCGGCGAGTTGCCTGCGCCACGCTTTGAGCACTTCTTCGCGGGTGGTGCGCGCAAGTTCCTCGTTGCCTGCGATGAAGCGCATGTCCAGCAGTGCGAGTGCGGCGGTGGAGTCTTGGCGCATGATTTCCACGCATTCCAAGGGGGTGCGCACCGCGTAATCCAGGCGGAGTTTGGCGTCCCACACGGGGTACCAGATGTTGGGGTCGATCTCGGTGCCGGGTTCGTGGAGGAGGATGAGGTCTACGTCGGAGTGTTCGGTCATCTCGCCGCGGGCGAGCGATCCGGTGGCAACGAGGCTGGTTCCAATAGGCAAAGCGAGCGCCTGCAACACTGCAAGCGCCCGCGTTTGTGGGTCGGTGGTCACTAGATTGCGGCCTCGCCACGCTCACCCGTGCGGACTCGGACGAGCTCCTCGACGGGGGTAACCCATACCTTGCCGTCGCCGATTTTGCCGGTTTGCGCGGCACGGACTACGGCGTCTACTACGTCGTTCACGGCGGCGTCGGAGACCACTACTTCAACTTTGACCTTGGGGACGAAGTCCACGGCGTACTCAGCGCCACGGTAGACCTCGGTGTGGCCTTTTTGCTGACCAAAGCCCTGGATTTCGGAGACGGTCATGCCATGCACCCCGGCCTGCTCCAGTGCATCCTTCACGTCGGTCAAGGTAAACGGCTTCACAATGGCGGTTACCAGTTTCATGTTCTCATCCCTTCCTGTTGGCTTGTTGGCCCTATTTTCAAAATCTTATAGCGCTGATGCGGCATCGTCATACGCGGACTCACCGTGCTCTGCGGCGTCGATGCCGCCGAACTCGGCCTCGTCATCCACGCGCCAGCCCATGGTGGCCTTCAAGATTGCCGCCAGCACCCAGGAGACGAGGCCCGCGAACAGCATTGCCACAACCGCGATCACGATCTGGACGATGAACAACTTGAAGCCATCCGCACCGCCACCGGTAAGCGCGCCGGCATCCGTGGCCAGCAGGCCCACGCCGACGGTGCCCCACAAACCAGCAACCAGGTGCACGCCCACAACGTCCAGGGAGTCATCAAATCCGAAGCGGTATTTCAGGCCCACACCGAATGCTGCGAGCGCACCGCCGATGGCTCCGAGGATGAGGGAGGTGACTGGGGTGAGCGCACCCGCCGCTGGGGTGATTGCCACGAGTCCGGCGACGATGCCGGAGGCCGCACCGAGGGAGGTTGCGTGGCCGTCGCGGATCTTTTCCACTACCAACCAGCCGAGCATTGCTGCCGCGGTGGCCGCGGTGGTGTTCAACCATGCCAGGCCTGCCAGGCCATCTGCGGCGAAAGCGGAACCACCGTTGAAGCCAAACCAGCCGAACCACAACAGCGCTGCACCGAGCATCACGAATGGCAGGTTGTGCGGGCGCTGTGGAACTTTCATGAAATTGCGGCGCTTACCCACGAGCAGTGCTAGCACCAGGGCGGTGGTACCTGCGGAGATGTGCACCACGGTGCCGCCTGCGAAGTCGATTGGGCTGACCGCCGCCTCGCCGTCCACCAGGCCAAACATCATGCCGGCGAGCGAGATCTCACTGTGGGAGAGCAGGCCGCCGCCCCAAACCATGTGTGCCAGTGGGAAGTACACGAAGGTTACCCAAAGGCCGGAGAACACCAGCCAGGTGCTGAACTTCACGCGCTCTGCCAATGCACCGGAGATCAGCGCAGTGGAGATGACAGCGAAGGTGAGCTGGAATCCAATGTCAATGATGTTGGCGTACCCTGCCGCGCCTTCAATGTACGCGCCGGAGGAATCCACGATGGAGTCCTTCAGCCCGAAGAACTCGAATGGGTTTGCAAACAGGCCTGCCACGGTTTGCGAGCCGTAGGACATCGACCATCCCCACAGAACGTAAATGACTGAAACCACGCCCAATGCGCCGAAGCTCATCATCATCATGTTCAGCACGGACTTCTGCCGTGACATGCCGCCGTAGAAAAATGCCAGCGCCGGCGTCATGAGCAGCACCAACGACGCAGACATCAGCATCCACGCCGCGTTGCCCGAGGACATCAACATCGCTTCATCAGTCATCGCGATCCTCCTAGAGTTCGTTTCCACAAGATCTGTACGCGGATAACTATAGGCCTATAGGAAAGAGTTTCTATAGTTCACTAGATTTGCCATTACCCCCATGAAAGAAAACACCTGTAGAGCTATAGAAAATGGGGGCAGAAAAATACCCCCGCGCACACACGCGGGGGCACCGTCAACGGCGCGAGGCGCTAGCCAAGCAGCGCATCCACAAAGCCTTCCACCTCAAACGGGGCCAGGTCATCTGCACCCTCGCCCAGACCCACGAGCTTCACGGGCACACCGAGCTCCTCTTGGACACGGAACACGATGCCCCCCTTGGCTGTGCCGTCGAGCTTCGTGAGTACCACGCCCGTAATGTCCACAACATCAGCGAAGGTCTTTGCCTGGAGCATGCCGTTTTGGCCAGTGGTGGCGTCGAGCACCAGCAGCACCTCATCCACCTTGGCCTTCTTCTCCACTACTCGCTTCACCTTGCCGAGCTGGTCCATTAGGTTGGTGGAATTGTGCAGGCGGCCCGCGGTGTCCACCAGGACCACGTCGGCACCCCGCTCAACACCTTGCGCCACGGCATCGAAAGCGACGGAGGCGGGATCGGCCCCCTCAGCGCCACGCACGGTGTGCGCGCCTACCCTGCGGCCCCAGGTTTCCAGTTGGTCGGCGGCAGCGGCACGGAAGGTGTCTGCCGCACCGAGCACCACCGAATGCCCCAAAGAGACGAGCACTCGTGCCAACTTGCCGGTGGTGGTGGTCTTACCGGTGCCGTTCACACCCACAACCAGCACCACCGCGGGCTTGCCCTCGTTCGGCATGGCCTTCACTGCACGATCCAGCTCGGGGTGGCAAGCCTGCACGAGCACCTCACGCAGCATCTGGCGGGCTTGCTCTTCACTTGCAACACCTCGCTCGGCGATCGTCTCTCGAAGCTGCGTGACCACCTTGTCCGTGATCTGCACACCGAGGTCGGCCTGCAGCAACATCGCCTCGATGTCCTCCCAAGCTTCCTCATCGAGGTCACCCGCGCTGAGGATTCCCAGCACGGACTTACCGAACACATTCTGTGAGCGCGAAAGACGCCCACGCAGCTTCCCAATCCGCCCCGTCGCAGGCGCGATCTCCTCAACGACTGGTTCTGGCTCTGGTGCGGTTTCAGGTTCCGACGCCACCACGTCTGCCACCTCTGCCTCGGGTTCAGGCTCCACCACTTGTGGCGGGATGACCACTGGTGGCGCAACAACCGGCGGCACCTCCGCGGCCTTTGGCTCCCCAGCAGGCTTGATCTCCTCAGTTACGGGAACAGCCTCTGGGGCTTCGGCTTTTTGGAACTGGAATCCGCCTTGCGCTTGGTAATTTCCAGACTTTTCAGCTTGGGTGAGCTCTTTGGTGGGTTCTGTTTTTTCAAAGCTCACCGTGTTCTTCTTGCGCCGGTTCAGGCCCCAGAAAAGGAGGACAATGAGGATGCCTACAACGACGAGCAGTGCGATGAGCAGCACGAGTGTGGAATTCATGCACATAATCATGCCAAATTCCCTGGCACCTTGCCCCTTTTACCTCCTCATCGCTATGCGATGCCGGGTTTCTTCAATGCCAACACGATGGCCTCGCTGGCTACGAGGTCGCTGGTCACAAGGTCGGGCACGAGGTCCGCAAGCCGCGCCCAGCCGGGGGTTGCCGCCTCCAAAGTCTTGTTGGAGGAAATCAGCCCGTGGGCGTGCAGGCGCGCCACGAGTGCGAAGATTAACGAGACCACAGGAGCCAGGGCCCAGAGGTTTTCCTTCGCGTCGGTGTCCACACCGTCGAGCTTGTCAAAGCGGACCCTTGCCAGCGCGTAGAGCACCCGGTCGGTGGAACGCAGTGTGCGCAGCATGGTCACCGCAGCAGCGATGAGGGCGTTTTCCTGGAACAACTCCACCAGATCTTCGCGCTTGGTGAACGCCTCAAAAACCGCGAGCAAGCGCGAGCCATCATCCATGAGCGCACCCGGCACGATGTTGCTTTGCGCAAAGAACATCTCCAACAAGGCTTCCTGCTGGGCGGAGTCCATCGCCGCAATGGCCACCGTGGAGGAGTCAATGCAGGCGGTGTCCAAGGTGTCGTCGCGGCCCGTGCGCAACGTCTTGAGTAGGTTTGCGCCGGCCACTTGTTCCAGGTGCTCCAACAAAGGCTGGCGTTGCTTACGCAGGTCAGCATCAAGTTGTTCGGGGTCTGCCACCAATTCGTCGAGCTGCCCCAGCAGCGCCAGGGCCGCAACCCATCCGCTGCCGTGCACCGCGCTGCTGCCAAAGCTCGCGCGGACCAACCCCGATTCCACTACCCTGCCGGGCTGTCGCGTGGAGGGAACGAGGGAATCCGCAAGCCCTGCAAGCGCCTGCGCCGGGGCGTTCAGGAAGACCTTGCGCACCGCCTTGACGGCGTCGGCATGCAATGTGCCCGCGCCGATCATGTCCCACAGCAGGGGCATTGCCGCGCCATTGTCAGGCACCTGCTCGCTTTCCCCGGCAAGGAAGGCGGCTAGGCCCGCGAGTGCTGGGTCACTGCCGGCAAAATACCCCGGCTGCTCGAGCGTGACGGCATTCGCCGCCGGTGCCACTGGGGTGACCTGTGTGGCAAAAGGATCCGCCAAGAACGGCTGCACGATGAGCGGCCCGGCATCGCGAAGATCTTCGGGCAACGCCACCTGTCCTTCTGCCGCCGCGAGCGCCCGAGCAGGTTCCCACGGCGCTGTGGCCGGCCACACCCACAAGCTGTACTGCCCCGGCAGACGAATGGCACCGTCCACCAAGCTCAACGTGGGCTCGGGCCCTACCTGCAGGTCAGCGAGCGCAACGGACACTCTCTTGTGAGAGCTGGGATCCGTCCACTGGATGTCCAGGCGGCCAGTGGGCAGGTTCCCGCTTTGACCCACCAGTTTGGCAATCGGCGTGTGATAGGTGGCCATCTGATCCGCCTGTACCTGGTCAGCCTGCTGAAGCCGGGCGCTCGCAAGCGGTGAGCCATGCTGGTTGCAGATCGTGATGAGGGCGTCCTTGAGCTCCCCATAGCCACGCACCCGCAGCGTACCTTCCAGATCAATGTCCCTGGGGCGTAGCGCGAGCCTGCTGGCGCGCCACATCCTTGGTTCGTGCAGCGCTGGCAGCTCGAACACCAGCCGTGGCGGGGTGAACCGAAGTGGCAGTTGGTCGCCTTCGTGCGTGGACACCACAAAGTTGGTGGCAGCTTCCTGCGGACCCACCTTGGCCTCAGTCGCTTCGAAAGGCTTGTCCCCGCTCGCCACCTCCAGGCTGACCTCGCTCAACCCACCCGAAGTGGGGATGCGGAAGGCCTTGTTGGCGCCCTGGATCACCACCTGGGTGCGCATGCCCTCCACAATCGCGTACTCATGCCGGAAGGACTCGCCACGCGGCCCGCGGAGACGGACATGGTATTCGCCCACCCACGGAGCGTCGTAAAGCGTGGGGTCAAACACCTGAAACGCGCCACCTGTGGCGGGAATCTCCAGTTGTTCGGCGGGGACCACTTCCTCGCCCTCGGCGCCGAGCCCACCGTAGGCGGAGATGGTCAGTTGCCACGTCTCCGCTGCCCCGGATGGCGTGGGCGGGAACTCCGCCACCAGCGATTCCGTATGCACTCGCAAACCCGCGAGCGTGCGCACAAAAGGCACCGGCTGCCCAGGATGATGGAAAGTCACACGAGCGCGGGTATCCACGCTGCGCATCCCCACGGCGCCGGCGTGCTCCGCACCCACGCTTTCCGACGCAGCCAAGGCCGCAGCCTCCCGCAAATCCACGCGCCGCAGGGTCCAGCCGGGGAATCCCTCCAGGTCTCCGAGCTCTTCGATGGGTAGTGCGATGCCGCGGACGGGGTCGTGAAGCTGCGTGTCTGCCGGGCAGAGCGCCACCACGCTTGGGTAATGCAGCGAAGCCTTGTCCGTGATGTTCATTCCCCGCTCAGTGAACAGCAACAGGGGGGCCTGGTGATCAATCACAGGCACGGTCCAAGTGATTTGGTGGGTCACGTCTTGGACGATGAGCTCACGCACCGGGGACTCGATGTTGAGGTCCAGCGCCTCGGCAAAACCGGACTCACTGCCCCAGGCAACACCCGTGCGATACACCTTGGTGCTGCCCTCCACATTGACTCGCCAGCTCACCTCGCCGGCAGCCCCGGCCACCTCCTGCTCGGGCAACCGCAGGTACAGCTTGCGCTTCTGCAGATCCAACAGCACGCGGGGACGCAGTTCGCGAGCCGCCACGCCCACGGCGCTCAGACGGTCTGGGGTGTGTGCCGGGCGTTCACGCAACTCCGCGGCAACTGCCTCCACGATGGATCCGCGGAACTGCTCACGGTGGCGGTCGAACCAGCTCTTGGGGTGCGCCAAGCTCAGATCACGAACACCCGTGACCTGTCCCAACACGTTTTGCGCGGCCTCCGGCAACGCGCGCTGGAGTTCCGCGAACATGCTCGGCAGGGTGCTGCGCTGCTCATCCAGATACTCCAGAAGTGGTGCTACCTCGGCGTTGATGAGCCCCGCGTGCAGGCACAGGAGCGTGACCAAATCCAGGCCCTCTTGGCCCGCAAAACCAACCCCTACGGTGCCGAGCAACTCCACCACCAGCTCGGCGTTGAGGCCCTCAGCCAACGCTTCCTGGTGTTCCATTTGCAGACCGGCGGCGTACTCCGCGGCGAAGTTGCGCGGGTCCACCACATCGGCCGCGCGGCTCACCAGGGTAATCAGGGTGAGCGCCGGGCTGATCGTGGCGATGTTTGCAAAGCTCGCCCCCGCTGTGATCTGCCTGTCCAGGAAGATGCCGAAGAAGCGCTCGATCCGCTCAAGTTCATCGCTGCGCAACCCGAGCTCATGGACAAGCTCCAATCCCTTGAGTTGCTGCGCAAGGGTGAGCTCATGTTGAGAAGCCCATCCCAGGAGGGAGTCACTTGGGTCAGCGATGTGGTGCACGTGCACTTCCTTAGTTCGGCTTGGGGGTCATTCGTTGGCTGATCACTCTGGTCACGCCGTCGCCACGCATTGTCACACCATAGAGCACATTGGCTACGTCCATAGTGGGCTTCTGGTGGGTGATCACAATGAGCTGGGAATCTTCGCGCAACTGTTCAAACAGGGCGATGAGGCGGCGCAGGTTGACGTCGTCCAAAGCCGCCTCAACCTCATCCATCACATAAAACGGCGAGGGCCGCGCGCGGAAGATCGCCACCAGCATAGCCAAAGCTGTCAAAGACTTCTCACCGCCGGAGAGCAGGGAAAGCCTCTTTACCTTCTTCCCAGGTGGGCGCGCCTCCACCTCAATGCCCGTGGTGAGCATGGAGTCCGGTTCGGTGAGCACCAGCTTGCCTTCACCGCCGGGAAACAGCGTGTCAAACACCTTCGGGAACTCAGCCGCCACATCGTGCCAGGCGTCCGTAAACAATTGCAGGATCTTAGCGTCTACGTCGGTAATCACATCGGTAAGGTCCCGGCGCGCCTGCTCCACGTCCGCCAGTTGGGTACTCAAGAACTCGTAGCGTTGTTCCAGGGCCTTGAACTCCTCCAGAGCCAGTGGATTGACCTTGCCCAGGGCGTTGAGGTCCTTTTCCGCTTGGCGCAGGCGGGCGCGCTCGAGCTCCACGTCGAAAAGACCCTGCGGGGCGTAATCGCGCAGTACCTCTTGCGCCGGCACGCCAAGTTGCTCGGTGATTTTGGCGTGGACTTCCTCCCGCCTGGTCTGCACCTCGCCCAGCCGCAGTTGGCGGGCATGCGCGGTGTCCTTGCTTGAGCCAAGGTGCGCCTGGAGAGTCTTTGCTCGGTCCTTGGCCGTGGAAAGCTGGCTGGTGACCTGCTGTTTCCGGGCGCTGGTCTCCTGCTTAGCGGCTGTTGCCCGCTCGAGCGCGCTGGCAACCCTGCGTCCCACCGCTTCGGACTGCTCGGCAACCACCTGTGCCAGGCGCGCCTGCTTCATCCGGTGCTCCATCGCCGCCAGGTGGCGTGCTTTCGCTTGGCGTTCGGATTGTGCCTGCCTCCGCAGCCCCTCAGCGCGGCCTTTTGCCTGTTCAGCTTTGTCCTGTGCGCTGCGCAGCGCGAGTTTTGCCTCCATCTCCATAGCGCTTGCCTGCCGGAGGGCCGCCGCGGCTTCGTCGCGCGCCAGGGTGGATGGCTCTTGTGCGCTCGGTTGTTCCTCAACTCGCGCGAGCCGATCTGCGGTGTCCTCCAGCAACTCTTGTGCAGCGGCCAGGCGTGTGCGCGCTTGTTCGAGCCGCTCGGCCGACTTACGCTGGCCTGCCTGGCCGTGCTGCGCCTGCTGCTCCAAACGGCGCAGTTCCCGCTCAAGGCCCCCGATCGCCTGCGTATGTTCCCTATGCGTGGCTGTGGTCTGGGCAACGGCCACGCGAGCCTCCGCCGCCGCCTGTTTTGCTCCCTCGAGCGTGCCCGAAATCTCCAGCAACTGCGCGCGCACCTCCTCCAGCTCGGTGCTCGCCTGGGCGACCAAGCTGGCAACCTCTACGCCGGAAGCAACGGTGGAACCAAAGCTCACCCAGCCTTGCCCCACCAGCACACCCTGTTTGGTCACCGCGCGCAGCCTGGGGTCCGCCTCAACCAACGCCCGAGCCTGCTGCGTGTCCTCTGCGCACACAACGTCCACAAGCACGCGGTTCACGGCCGCTTGAATCTGCGGCGCTACTTCCACGACGTCCAATAGCCAGCGCACATCCTCCTGCACCATGCGCCAGGGCTCCCCCGCCGTAGGCGCCACCACAGCGGTGCGGCTGACGTTTTCCGCAAGCTCATCGACGACGCCGGCGTCCAGCTCCCCGACGAGTGCATTCGCGAGCTCACCGAGTGCTGCGGCGAGGGCGGATTCATAGCCCGGCTCAACGGTGATGAGCTGAGCTAGGGGCGAAAGCTCAAGTTCTGGTTGGTTGCCCAAGTCCGCTTTCGGCGCTTGCACCTCCAGTGTCTCAATACGCGATTCCAGCCTGGAGACCTGCTGCTGTAACCCAACGTGGCTCGCACGAAGCTGCTCCAAGCGGGCCTCTGCGGCCTCTGCCTCCGACTGCGCCTGTTCCGCCGCCTCCTTCAGCGGTGCCGCTGCGTGCTGCGCCTGCCTCAGCTCGGTTGTTGCGCGTTCCAGTTGCTGCTTCGCCCTCTGGTACGCCTCTTCCGATTCAGCCCAAGCCGCCTGAAGGTGGGCAATTTCCTGTTCTGCCTGCACCACGGCGTTACTGTGGGTTTCCCGGGCGGCGAGCAGGCGCACCACGCCCTCCCGGCGGTCCGCGATGGCACGAACCGCCTTGAGGTGTTCCTCATCAGCCAGTTGGGCCTGTTCACGGCACTGCTCAACCTGCTCACTCACCGCCTCCAGGCGGGCCTGGAGCACTTCTACATGTTCGTGAAGTTCTTCTAGGTGCTCCTGTGCCGCCTCGGCTTTGGCATCGAGCTCGTCAGGATCCGCCCCGCTGTAGGGCACCGCGGTGGAGTTGCGGGCCCGGTCATGGGCAATGCGGGTGGTCGCCGCCACGCGCTCGGCCAATGCGGAGAGCTCAAACCACAGGGACTGCGCTGCCTCGGCCTCAGCGGTGCACTGTTCGAGCTCTTCCTCCAGGGTGACCTGTACTTCCAGAGCCTCCTCCGTAGCGCCGGTGAGTTCCTCAAGTTTTTCCAGCTCGGTGCGCAGGGCGGCGTTGGCCTGGGCCAACTGCTGTTCCAAGTCATCGAGTTCAAATCCCGCCACCTTCAGGCGGGCGTCACGCAGCGTTGCCTGCACCGTGGCGGCTCGCTTTGCTGCTTCTGCTTGGCGGGCCAACGGCTTGAGTTGGCGGCGCAGCTCCTCCGTGAGGTCCGTAAGCCTATCCAGGTTGGCCTGCATCCCCACCAGCTTGCGCTGTGCCTTTTCCTTCCGCCTGCGGTGCTTCAGCACACCCGCGGCTTCCTCAATGAAGGCGCGGCGGTCTTCCGGGCGGGACTCCAAAATTTGTGCGAGGCGCCCCTGCCCCACGATCACATGCATTTCCCGGCCAATACCGGAATCCGAGAGCAATTCTTGGATATCCATGAGGCGAGCGCGTGAGCCATTGATCTCGTACTCGCTGGCACCGTCGCGGAACATCCGCCTGGTTACCGAGACTTCGCGGTACTCGATCGGCAAGGCGCCATCGGAATTATCAATGGTAAGCGTGACCTCCGCGCGGCCGAGCGGCTTGCGCTCGCCGGCGCCAGCAAAAATCACGTCCTCCATTTTGCCGCCGCGCAGCGTCTTTGCCCCCTGCTCGCCCATCACCCAGGCGAGCGCGTCCACCACGTTTGACTTGCCGGAGCCGTTGGGCCCCACCACAGCGCAGATGCCGGGCTCAAACTTCAGGGTGGTTGCAGACGCAAAGGACTTAAACCCCTTGAGCGTCAGCGACTTCAAATACACGAGGAACCATTCTAGCGCTCCACAAACCCTTGCACACCGCGCGCCGCGCCCCACTGCACCGCCAGGAAATCTACGTGCCCTGGGCGTCGGTACGCCCTGGATTCCTCCCCCAATTCAGCCTCCGGGGCGAGCCGCCGGGCAAGCTCTTCGCAGGCCTGCCGCGGGCCCTCCGCGGTGACGCACACGCGGCCGTCGGGCATGTTGGTGGCAGCACCCGCAAGACCAAGCTCCAGGGCCTGGCCGCGGGTCCACCACCGAAACCCCACCTGCTGCACGTGGCCGTGCACGAAGGCTGTCAAGCGCACATCCGCATCAACACGCATGGAACCTACACTTCGCGCACGATCTGGCCACCGCGGCGGGTGACGGCGTCGGAACCATCCCAGCACTCAACGTTCTTCAGCTCTGGGAGCATGTCACGGTGGAACACTGGGTCCAGGCCCTTGGCCTTCTGCTGGGAGTAGTTGCGCAGGAGCTTCACCGCTACACCGCCGAGAGGAACGATTGCGATCAGGTTGATCACCACCATGGTTGCCGCGAAGGTATCACCCAGTGCCCACACCAGTGGCAGCGGGGAAATCGCACCCAAGAACACGCAGGCCAGAACCAGTACGCGGAACCCGTTAACCGCCAGTGGGTTGGTGGTGAAGTACTCCAAGTTGGTCTCTGCAAGGTAGTAGTTGCCGATCACGGAGCTGAATGCCAGGAAGAACAGGATGATGGTGACAAAGTGCACGCCCCACGCTCCGACCTCACTTGACAGCGCGCTCTGAGTCAAAGATGCACCCTGGACGTCCGCGCCATATACAGGGTTGGACAGCAGAATGATGAAGGCAGTGATGGAACATACCAGCAGGGTGTCAAAGTACACGCCCAAGGTCTGCACCAGGCCTTGCTTCACTGGGTGAGAAACCGTTGCGGTTGCCGCTGCGTTTGGCGCAGAACCCTGGCCCGCTTCATTGGAGAACAAGCCGCGGCGCATACCGTTCATGAATGCCGCACCGACCGCAGCACCTGCGATCTCCTTGAAGCCGAGTGCGTGGCCCACAATGTCCGCAATCATGCCAGGCACCGCGTCGATCCGCAGGATCAGGACCAGGATGCCCACAGCGAGGTACGCGAGCGCCATCACTGGGACCACAATCTGGGTGAAGTTCGCAATGCGGTGCACGCCACCGAAGATGATCACACCGGTGATGACCACCAAAATCAGGCCAATAATCCCCTTGAAGGAAGTGGAGCTGGAATCGATCACGCCGGCAAAGCTAGAGCTGGTGGCCTCCACAATGGAGTTGGCCTGAATGGAGTTGTAGACAAAGCCGTAGGTGATGGTGATTGCCACACCGAAGATCACGGCCAGCCACCGCATGTTCAGCCCGCGCGTCATGTAGTACGCAGGGCCGCCGCGGTAAGTCCCGTCCGGGTTCTTGGTCTTCCACAACTGTGCGAGCGTTGCCTCCACGAAGGAGGTTGCACCACCCAGAAGGGCGATCATCCACATCCAGAACACCGCACCTGGGCCACCCAGGGTGATGGCCACGGCTACGCCGGCCACGTTACCGGTGCCCACGCGCGAGGCCGCGGAGATGGTGAATGCCTTGAAGGCTGAGATGCCTTGCTCATCGGTGTGGGAGTCTTCTGGATGCGGCTTTTCCTTCACCGCACGGAACATGTCCGGGATCATGCGGAGCTGCACCACGAGGGTCCGAGCACCGAAGTACACACCGGCCGCGATCAGCAGGAAGGGAATGACTTTCCAGTAGTTGTCATTAATCACGTCTGTGACAAATGCTGTGACGCTATCCATACATTGCACCTTTACGGGACTGGTTTCTCAGGAGTTCTCAAGTGACGGAGAGAACTGATGTCTCCCACGTTAGCTGCGCACCACACCTGATACACAATTTCTGCCACGTCACTTGTGCCTGCGATACCTCTTCTTTTGGCAGTTTGGGCAAACCGTGGAGGAACGATTCATGAATTGGATCCTGCGCATCACAGCGCCGCAGCGGTCACAGGGCGTGCCGCCGCGACCATAGGCGTGCAGGGAAACATCGAAGTAACCAGACTGCCCATTGACGTTCACATACAGCGCATCAAAACTCGTACCACCCTGCTCTAAAGCCCGCCGCATCACCTGCTGGCCATGCTCTAACAGCTCGCGCAGCCGAGGTAGGCCAATTGCCTGAGCAGAGGTTTCCGGGTGGATGCGTGCTGCCCACAGCATTTCATCGGCGTAAATATTGCCAATACCAGACACAATCCCCTGGTCCAGCAGTAACCGCTTGATCCCTACGTCGCGGCTCTTGAGCGCTCGCGCCACCTGAGCCAGGTCCAATGTGGGGTCCAGGAGGTCCTGCGCAATGTGAGCCATGTGCGATGGCAAGCGGCTGTCCGCTCGGGGGTCATATTCACTGGGCCGCCAGTACCCAAAGGTGCGCTGGTCCACGAACCACAGCTCATTGCCGTTGTCCATCCGCGCGCGAATCCTGAGGTGCGGATGCTCTCCCCCATGAGCGCCCCCATCTTTCACGAGCATCTGCCCGCTCATTCCAAGGTGCACAATCACCGGCAGCACCGGATCTCCAGCACCACTCTCCGCCGCCGCGGCGCAGTCGAGCCAGAGGAACTTGCCGCGCCGGCGCACGTCGGAAATTGTTGTTCCGGTGAGCATGCCCTCTACTTGCGCGGGGCCACCCTCACTGTGGCGTACAGCGCGCGGGTGCAGCACTTCTACTGCATCGAGACGTCGGCCGCGGACGTGCTCTTCCAAACCGCGCCGGACCACCTCAACTTCCGGCAGCTCAGGCATGCTCGGCCAGGCGTTTGAGCTGCGCTACCAGCGAGGGTTCGTTTTGCACGCGGGCAACAGCCTGTTTTGCGGCTTGCTGCTCGGCGGCCTTTTTGTTCTTGCCGGCACCGTGCCCGATTTCCTCACCGAACACCACGGCCGCAACCTCGAAGTGCTTCTCGTGCTCTGGGCCCGAGGCCTCGGCGGTGTAGGTGGGCGCTGGAAGTTTGCGCTCTGCGAGGCGCTCCTGCAGGGTGGTTTTCCAATCCTGGTAGATCGCCTCAGCCGAAGCCTCGTTGATCTTGGTTTGGAACAGCCGAAGCACCGTTGCTCTGGCCACCTCGAAGCCATGCTCCAGGTAGATCGCGCCGAGCATCGCCTCGGTGGTGTCCGCCAGGATGGAGTCCTTCTCGCTGCCGCCGGTGGCGAGCTCACCCTTGCCCAGGAGGATGTGCTCTCCGAGCCCGATTTCGCGAGCGACGGCGGCAAGACCGTAGCGGCTCACCACTGCGGCGCGCATCTTGGAGATGTGGGATTCAGGGAGCGCGGGGTACTGCGCGAAGAGTTGTCCGGCCACGGACAGGCCCAGCACCGCGTCGCCCAAAAACTCAAGACGCTCGTTGTTGGGCAGATTGCCGTGTTCGTTACCAAAGGAACGATGCGTGAGCGCCAGGCGGAGGCCTTCCGCGCTCAAGCTCACCCCAAAGGCCTCGAGCAGCGGCGCGTGGTCTTTGGCCCCAAAGGCTTCCTCCCACGCCTGCTCGGGGCTGAGTTTATGTTTCCTACTCACAGGAATTTCTCCAGTCCAGCCCAGCGCGGGTCGGTGGGCTGCCCTTGGGTTTCACCAGAAACACCATCCGGCTCCGGCACGTCGCCGTGCTCGCAGCCGCCCTCGCACACCGGGTTGAAGGGCAGGTTGAGGCCGGCCTCGTCCAGGAAGGATTGCAGCAGGTCAATGGTGTCATTGACCACCACTGGCAGTTCGTCTTCGTCTTCTTCGGCGGCTTCGCCCTGAATGAAGTCTTCACTGGCTGCGAATACTTCGTTAATACTCAAATCCACCTCTGGGGAAAGGGCGGTGAGGCAGCGCGAGCACTGCCCCTGCAGGGTTGCGTGCAGCGTTGCGTCCGCCATGACGGCCTCGCCCAGTGGGGTCAGCGCGGCGTCGATACGTACCTCTGCCCCCTCTGGGATCGCGATCATCGCGGGGCCAATACGCTGCGGCGCCGGGCCCTCCTGGGTGAGTGTTTCCGGCATGCCGCTGCGCAGCAACTGCCCCACCTCAAAAACAAATGGGTTCATGTTATTCGCGTCCTGCTCCCGTTCCCGCTCCAGAGACCCCGGCTCCGCGGCGCAGCGCTGCCTTATCCCGCGACACTTGGCGCAGGGTTGCGGAAAGGGACTCTTCAAACTCGCTGAGCTTCTTTTCCACGAAGGCGTCGCACTCGCTGCGCAGGTGGTTGGAATCGGCGTGCGCCTTGTCCACGATGCGGTGGGCTTCTTCGTTCGCGCGGCGCACCACCTCGGAGTCAGACACTAAGCGGTGCTGCTCCGCCAGGCCCTCATCCACGGAACGCTGGTACTGGTCGTTTCCGGAGGCAACCAGGCGCTCGGCTTCAGCTTGGGCGCGGCCCAGGGTGTCATCGGCTTGCCGACGCGCGTCGTCAACGATCCGCGCGGCGTCGTCCTGCGCCTTCGCCACCGTGGTGTGCGCACGGTTCTCCGCGTCACCCACCATGGCCTCGGATTCTTCGCGGGCGCGGGTCACCATGGAGTGCGCCTCATGCTCAGCGTTGCCCACCAGTTCATCGGCGCGGTCCTGGGCGCCGCGGATGATTTCATCGCGCTGGTCCAAGACGTCCTGTGCGTCATCGATCTCCACAGGCAGAGCGTTGCGGAGGTCATCGAGCAGGGCCAACATGTCATTGCGGGGCACCATGCAATTGGAGGTCATGGGCACGCCGTAGGCCTGCTCCACGGTTTGGACGAGTTCATCAAGAGCTTCGAAGACACGGTACATGCTAGCGAGTCTAGCGGCGCAATCCGACGAGGCGCTGCAACACCACCGTCACCAGCCAAAAAGAAACCGCACACAAAAGAAACCGCACCCCACGGCCAAGGGCCATAGAGTGCGGCGGGATGATTGGGGTGTGGGGTCACACCGTTTAGATCACACCCTGTGCGAGCATCGCGTCTGCCACCTTTTTGAAGCCGGCGATGTTTGCGCCAACCACGTAGTCACCTTCGTGACCGTATTCACGGGCGGTTGCCTCACAGGTGCGGAAGATGTTGCGCATGATCTCGTGCAGGCGCTGGTCGGTGTACTCAAAGGACCAGGAGTCGCGGGATGCGTTCTGCTGCATTTCCAGAGCGGAGGTAGCAACGCCACCAGCGTTGGCTGCCTTACCTGGGCCAAAGACCACGCCCTTCTCGCGGAAGACCTCAACTGCCTCTGCGGTGGAAGGCATGTTTGCGCCCTCGGCCACAAACTGGCAGCCGTTGTCTGCGAGGGTGCGTGCGTGCTCGTCGTTGAGCTCGTTCTGGGTGGCACATGGCAGAGCCACGTCGCAGGCCAGATCCCAAATGGAACCCTCGGAGTGGAAGGTTGCGCCCTCTACCTCGTCCACGTACACGGAGACGCGCTCGCGGCGAACTTCCTTGATGTCCTTCAGCTTTGCCACGTCAACACCTTCTGGGGTGTGAACGTAACCGGAGGAATCGGAGAAGCCGATCACGGTTGCGCCGAGTTCCTGTGCCTTCTCGATGGCGTAGATTGCCACGTTGCCGGAGCCGGAAACGATGACCTTCTTGCCGTTGAAGGAGGTGCCGTGTGCCTTCATCATTTCGCTGGTGAAGTACACGCAGCCGTAGCCGGTTGCTTCGGTGCGCACCAGCGAGCCACCCCAGGTGAGGCCCTTGCCGGTGAGCACGCCAGACTCGTGCTGGTTTGCCAGGCGGCGGTACTGGCCAAACAGGAAGCCGATCTCGCGGCCGCCCACGCCAATGTCACCCGCTGGAACGTCACGGTATTCGCCGATGTGGCGGTGCAGCTCGGTCATGAAGGACTGGCAGAAGCGCATGATTTCTGCGTCGGACTTGCCCTTGGGGTCAAAGTCGGAACCACCCTTGCCGCCGCCGATCGGCAGGCCGGTGAGGGAGTTCTTGAAGATCTGCTCGAAGCCCAGGAACTTGATGATGCCCAGGTTCACGGATGGGTGGAAACGCAGGCCACCCTTGTATGGGCCGAGTGCGGAGTTGAACTGCACGCGGAAGCCGCGGTTGACCTGCACCACGCCTTCGTCGTCAACCCAGGGCACGCGGAAGATGAGCTGGCGCTCTGGCTCGCAGAGGCGCTGGATCAGGCCGTAGTCAGCGTAATGTGGGTCCTTCTCCAACACGATCTTCAGGGATTCCAGCACTTCACCGACAGCCTGGTGGAACTCTGGCTCGCCGGCGTTTCGCTTGAGCAACTGCTCATGGTATTCCCGGACCTGCTCTTCAATAGACAATTCAAGGTTCCTTTCTCATGCTCATGCGTCTCACCACTTGCGGCGTAGCCTGGGCGAATCACAGGAGAATACTATTGACCGTGTTGAAGTATAGAGCACAACTTCGCCCAAACGTGTGCCAGCTCTCCCACCAGAGTCGCTCTAGCCTGCAGAAAGGTACCTATAGTGCAATCGAACACAGCCACCGAATCCGCCAAAACACACCTGAACATCGTGATCGCCCCGGACTCCCTGAAGTCCACCGCGAGCGCCCCCGATGCCGCAAGGTGGTTGCGCGAAGGCGCGTTGGCGGCTTGCGCGGCGGCTGGCATCACCCCTGAGATCCAGGTAGTCCCCATGGCTGACGGGGGTGAAGGGACCGCTGCCTGCTTTGCGGGCCAGGTGGTCACGCTGCCCACCACGGATGCCATCGGTAGGCTCACCGAGGCCAGCTATGTGTTCGACCCCAGCACCACCACCGCCTACATTGACATCGCCGCAGCCAGCGGTTTGCCCCAAGTACAGGACTCCCTCCAGCCGCTGCAGGCGGATACTTTCGGCACCGGCGTGCTCATCGCCGATGCCCAAACCCGCGGCGCCACCCGCATCGTCCTGGCCCTCGGCGGTAGCGCCAGCACCGACGGCGGCACCGGCATTCTCACGGCCCTGGGCGCCCAACCGCTCGACGAGCGCGGTCTCCCGCTGCGCCCCGGCGGTGGTGATCTGCACCGCGTGGCCAGCGTGGATACAGCCCAGCTCAACATCCCGGCCGCCGCTGTGGAATGGGTTTTGCTTGCCGACGTCCACGCCACCGCCACCGGCCCCACGGGCACCGCTGCCACCTATGGCCCGCAGAAGGGCGCCAACCGGGAACAAGTTGCCCTGCTCGAAGGCGGCATAGCCCAGTGGTGTGAGGTCTCCGGCATTGACCCGCAGGTGCCCATGCTCGGGGCGGCTGGCGGCGTAGCCATTGGCATCTTCTGGCTCAGCAGCCTCTTGCACGGCAGCGGCGAGCATGTGCATCTGCTACCCGGCGCGCAGGTGGTGGCGGAAACGCTGGGTCTGCCGGAACGAGCAAACAAGGCCGATTTGATCATTACCGCCGAGGGCGGCTTTAACGAGCAGTCCCTTGACGGCAAAGTGGTGGGCACGGTGCTGGACCTAGCCGGCCCGAACACCACCGTGGCGGTTGCTGCGGGAAGCTTTCACAGCCCCCTACCCACTACCAACACCCTCAAAATTGAGCTGCCCCAGGATGAGCAGGTACGGGAGCAGCTTCTGTGGGCGGGCAGGAACGCCGTAGAGCAGTATCTGCAGGTTAGTCGGTGATTTGCATGGTCCAGGGGTAGGCCACCGTGTCCACGGGCAGTGCAGCCGCCGGCGCGAGCAGGCGCGAGTAGAGCATGGCTACTTGGTTGAGGCTGCGCGCTCCTTCAACCTTTACGCTGAATCGGTGCATTTCATAGGTCTGCTCGACTGCTACGGGTTCGTCTTTGTCCCCCGCCTGTTCCCGCAGGACTTCGATGAGTTGCTGGCGCGTGGCGGCGTCGGTACCCGCATCGCTTGTGTGCGTGACGGTGGCGTCCTGGACGAGTGCATCGCGGATGAGTAGCGCACTGAGTTGTTCGAATCGCGCGGGGGTGAGTGCTGCGGCTTTGGGGTCGATGAAGCAGTCGAAGTGAATGGAAGCCATGCGGCCAGACTAGCCTAGAACGCATGAGCAAGTCCTTCCTGCAAAAGATGCCCGACGGCACCGTGAAACAACTGAATCCTTTTTCTGGGACGCAGGCCTGGACGGTCACTGGCCGCGGCAACCGCCCGCTTGGGCTGCCCGTGGTTGACCCGAAGCCGCTGGATCCGCAAGACCACGTTGCGTTCTGCGCGTTTTGCCAGGATCGCATGTTGGAAACGCCCCCGGAGAAGGCGCGCATGGTGGGCGGGCAGATCATCACTGGGGTGATGGCGGAGGATCTTGGCGCTACCCAGGCGGATTTCCGCCGCGTGGCCAACCTGTTTGAGATCGTGACCTACGAGTATTGGCAGGCCAACTACGGCTACCATATGCCCGAGGAGCTGGAGCGTTGGTTCGCGCGCTATGTTGGCACCTCGCAGGGCCTTGAGCATGTGCTGCGCTCGGTGCGCACGAAACGCCAGGCGTCAGGTCGCGGTGCCGACGCCCCCCAGTCGGAACTGCTCGCACAGGCTGCCCCGTTCTTCGGCGGCGGCCATGACCTCATTATCGGCCGGCGTCACTTTATCGATGGTGCTACCGATGACAGTCAGCTCGCCGGGTCGGGCACGCTGCACCCCGACGAGCACGCCGAGTTGATTGCATTTACGGTTGCCAGCACCAAGGCGCTCTACGCCCAGAACCGCTACGCGCCGTATGTGGCAGTGTTCCAAAATTGGCTGAAGCCCGCGGGCGCGTCCTTTGACCATTTGCACAAGCAGTTGGTGGCCATTGATGAGCGCGGCCGCAGCCTTGAGGATGAGATTGCGAAGCTGCGCCAAAACCCCAATATGTATAACGAGTGGGCGGTGGACTACGCGGCGAGCCAAAACCTCATCATCGCGGAAAACGAGCACGCCATCTTGTTCGCCGGGTTTGGGCACCGCTACCCCACCTTGGAGGTGTATTCCAAGTCCGCCACCTCAGAGCCGTGGCTGCAGTCACCGGAGGAGGTGCGCGCGATGAGTGACCTCATCCACGCTGCCCACGCCGCTGCCGGCCCTGATGTTCCCTGCAATGAGGAGTGGCACCATAAGCCGGCGGACCTGGATATGCCGATGCCCTGGCGCGTGATGATCAAATGGCGCGTATCCAACCTGGCTGGTTTTGAAGGCGGCACCAAGATCCACGTGAACACCCTTTCGCCGTGGGATGTGCGCGACCGGGTGGTGGACACCATGTATGCACTGCGCAACCAAGAAAAGATTGCGCGCAATATCCTCATTGCTACTGAATGCAAGGTAGAGCGCAATTCACTGCGCTACAACCCATTTTTGTATCTGCGGTAGGTTGATCACATGCTTCTGACGTCCAACTCTTCCAGCGAATCTCATATCGCTTCCCTGATTGCCGCCTTCGCTCCAGACCCGGATTGGCAGCGCGACCTCTACCGCAAGCTGCATGCCAACCCGGAGCTTTCCGGCAAGGAAATTGAGACGGCGCGGATGATCGCCCGCGAGCTTGGGCGTTTTAACGCAGAGGTGACCACCAACATCGGCGGCAACGGAATGGTGGCGGTGTTCCGCAATGGCCCCGGTCCGACGGTGCTGATGCGCGCTGATTTTGACGGCCTCCCGGTAAAGGAGGAATCCGGGCTTGAGTGGGCCTCGCACAAAATCGACTATTCCGGCCAAACCCCCACCCCAGTGATGCACGCATGCGGCCACGATATGCACACCACCGCGCTTCTGGGAGCCTGCCAGGTGCTAGATTCCGCCCGGGAGCACTGGAGCGGGACCTTTATTGCCCTGTTCCAGCCTTCTGAGGAAAATGGCGCTGGCGCTGCCCGAATGGTGGCCGACGGCCTTGCAGAAGCCATACCCAAGCCGGACGTCTGCTTTGGCCAGCATGTGATCGCAGGTCCCGCGGGCCAGGTGAGCAGTATGCCGGGGGCGGCGCTCGCCTCCTGCGACTCCATTGAGATTGTGCTCACCGGCCAAAGCGCGCACGGTTCCATGCCGCACAATGCGATCGACCCCACCTTTTTGGCCGCAATGATCGTGATCCGCCTCCAAGGCATCGTGGGCAGAGAGATCCCGCCCCACGAGTTCGCCGTGGTTTCCGTTGGCACCTTGGAGTCCGGCAATTCCAACAACACCATCCCCGGGCAGGCCCGAATCGTGCTGAATTGCCGCACCTACAACGAGGAGATCAAAGCGCAACTCTACGCCGCCATCGAGCGAGTAGTGCGCGGCGAATGCAAAGCTTCCGGCACCACCGTGGACCCCACCTTCCGCTATTTCGCCCACGGCCCCCTTACGGACAACACCCCGGAGGTCTTCCGGCGGGTTCGCGCGACCTTTGACCAGGTGTTCGGCCCAGACTCTACCGACGCCACCCGCTGGACAGCTTCCGAGGACTTTGCAAACCTCCCGGAGGCCTTCGGCGCCCCATACCTGTTTTGGACTGTTGGTGTGACCCCGCGCGAACAGTGGGACAAAGCCCTGGCGGAGGGCAACGTGGCGGAAACGATTCCAGTGAACCACATGGGCACCTTCGTGCCGGACTATGAGCCGACGGTCCACGCCACCACCTCAGCGGCGGTAGCAGCAGTGCTCACCTACCTGAGAAAGTGAAAAAAGCAACAGCTTTGCGGGTTCAATCGCTCTCAATCGGGAAAATTCGGGCATAACCGGTAGGATGATGCGGGTAACACAGCGGGGCTCCGTGCGAGCTCCCTCTCCCCAATCACTCTGTGTAAGGAGTTTTCTCCGAAGATGACCACTTCCCAAGAATTCACCTCAACCGTAGGTGGACACGTCCGTGCCGCTTCCGGCACGGCCCCAACTTCAGCCACGGGCCGCAAGTTCTGGTTCGGCCTCTCCCACGCTGTGATGGAGCAGCTCGCTGACAACTGGGAGGCAACCACCAAGGCCTACGCAGCCACCCGCCAGCAGCACTACTTCTCCGCGGAGTTCCTCATGGGCCGCGCCCTGCTGAACAACCTCACCAACCTTGACTTGGTGGACGTTGCCGAGCAGGCTACTGCCGCCAATGGGCACGCGCTTTCCGACGTCCTCGAGGCGGAAAATGACGCAGCACTGGGCAACGGTGGTCTGGGACGCCTGGCTGCCTGCTTCCTGGATTCCGCCGTAACCCAGGACTACCCGGTGACCGGCTACGGCATCCTTTACCGCTACGGCCTGTTCAAGCAGGTTTTTGACAACGGCTTCCAGACCGAGGAGCCGGACGCGTGGAAGGAAGACGGCTACCCATTTGTGGTGCGCCGCGAGAACCAGGTCCGCACCGTCCACTTTGATGACATGCACCTGCGCGCCGTGCCTTATGACATGCCGATCACCGGCTACGGCACCAACAACGTGGGCACCCTGCGACTGTGGAAGGCCGAGCCACTGGAGGAGTTCGACTACGACGCCTTCAACTCCCAGCGCTTCACCGACGCCATCGTGGAACGCGAGCGCGTGATGGACCTTTGCCGCGTGCTCTACCCGAACGACACCACGTACAACGGCAAGGTGCTGCGTGTTCGCCAGCAGTACTTCTTTGTCTCCGCATCCCTGCAGGCAATGATCGATTCCTACATCGAGCACCACGGCGAGGACCTGCGTGACTTTGGCAAGTACAACTCCATCCAGCTCAATGACACCCACCCGGTGCTCGCTATCCCAGAGCTGATGCGCCTGCTGCTCGACGAGCACAACATGACGTGGGAGGACGCTTGGAAGGTTGTCACCGAGACCTTCGCGTACACCAACCACACCGTGCTCGCAGAGGCCCTGGAGCAGTGGAACACCTCCATCTTCCAGCAGCTCTTTGGCCGTGTGTTCGAGATCATCGTGGAAATCGACCGCCGCTTCCGCGAGGACATGCGCGAGCGTGGCCTGGACGAGGGCCGCATTCACTACATGTCCCCCGTACACGACGGAATGGTGCACATGGCGTGGATCGCCTGCTACGCAGCGTTTTCCATTAACGGCGTGGCCGCGCTGCACACTGACATCATCAAGGCTGACACCCTCAAGGAGTGGCACGAGATCTGGCCGGAGAAGTTCAACAACAAGACCAACGGTGTGACCCCACGCCGCTGGCTGAAGATGTGCAACCCTCGCCTGTCTGACCTTCTCACCCGCCTCTCCGGCTCTGATGCCTGGGTCACGAACCTGGATGAGCTGAAGAAGCTCACCGAGTTGGCCAACAACGAAGACGTGCTTGCTGAGCTCAACGAGATCAAGCACGCCAACAAGGTGGATTTTGCCAACTGGATCAAGGAGCGCCAGGGCGATGAAATCAACCCTGATTCCATTTACGACGTGCAGATCAAGCGCCTGCACGAGTACAAGCGCCAGTTGCTCAACGCCCTCTACATCCTGGATCTGTACTTCCGCATCAAGGAAGACGGCGAGGCCAACGTGCCGCCACGCACCTTCATCTTCGGTGCGAAGGCTGCCCCAGGCTACGTCCGCGCAAAGGCGATCATCAAGCTCATCAACGCCATCGGCGACCTGGTGAACAACGACCCAGTTGTTTCCAAGTACCTGCATGTGGTGTTCGTGGAGAACTACAACGTCTCCCCCGCCGAGCACATCATTCCAGCCGCGGATGTCTCCGAGCAGATTTCCACCGCCGGCAAGGAGGCCTCCGGTACCTCCAACATGAAGTTCATGATGAACGGCGCGCTCACCCTGGGAACCCTGGACGGCGCAAACGTGGAGATCGTGGACTCCGTGGGCGATGACAACGCCTACATCTTCGGCGCCAAGGTGGAGGAGCTCCCAGAGCTCAAGGCCCACTACAATCCATGGCACCACTACGAGACGGTCCCAGGCCTCAAGCGCGTTCTCGACGCCCTCACCTCGGGTCTGCTCGATGACAGCCACTCGGGCCTGTTCCACGACCTCCGCTCCTCCCTGCTGGATGGCGGCGGCTACGAAACCCCAGACGTGTACTACGTCCTGGGCGACTTCGCTGCGTACCGCGAGACCCGCGACAAGATGGCCCGCGACTACTTTGCTGACCCAATCCACTGGGCACGCATGGCGTGGATCAACATCTGCGAGTCCGGCCGCTTCTCCTCCGACCGCACGATCGGCGACTACGCCCGTGAAGTCTGGAAGATCGAGCCAACCAAGATCTAAACCCCGGACATGAAAAAGCCGGCGCCTTCGGGCGCCGGCTCTTTTTTGTGAGCGTGTTTGCTGGGTTAGACGTGGGTGTCCTCACCGAGCAGGTGCACGTGGATCATGTTGATGTTGCCTGGGATTCCTGGAGGAGTACCGGCTACCAGCACGATCATGTCATCCTTGGAGTAGCGATCCATGGAGAGCAGGGCCTTGTCGATCTCTGCGAGCATGGCGTCGGTATCTTCCACTGGTGGGCAGAGGAAGGTCTCCGCACCCCAGGTGAGCGCCAGTTGGGAACGCACCTCTTGGTTGGGGGTGAACACCAGCAGTGGCAGGTGGGAGTGCAGGCGGGCAACGCGCTTTGCGGTGTCGCCGGAGGAGGTGAAGGCAACGAGAGCCTTCGCGTTGAGGCGCTCTGCGATGTCACGGGCGGAGTAAGAGATGATGCCGCGCTTGGTGCGTGGGATGTGGGCCAAGTCTGGCACACGGCCGTCCACTTCTGCGGACTGGACGATGCGGCTCATGGTGCGTACCACGTTCTGTGGGTCGATGCCCACGGAGGTCTCACCGGAGAGCATCACAGCGTCGGCGCCGTCGAGCACAGCGTTTGCCACGTCGGATGCCTCTGCGCGGGTTGGGCGCAGGTTCTCAATCATGGAGTCCAGCATCTGGGTTGCCACGATCACTGGCTTAGCGTTTTCGCGCGCGATCTGGATGGCGCGCTTCTGGAACAGCGGCACCTGCTCCAGGGGGCACTCCACGCCGAGGTCACCACGGGCAATCATGATGCCGTCGAAGGCGAGCACGATGGATTCCAGGGCGTCCACGGCCTCTGGCTTTTCCAGCTTTGCGATCACCGGGCAGCGGCGGCCTTCCTCATCCATGATCTGGTGAACCAGCTCAACGTCTGCTGGGGAGCGGACAAAGGAGAGCGCGATCATGTCCACGCCGAGCTTCAGGGCGAAGCGCAGGTCGCGGATGTCCTTTTCCGAAAGTGCGGGCACGGAGATGTCCATGCCTGGCAGGGAAACACCCTTGTTGTTGGACACGGGGCCGCCTTCGACGACCTCGCACACCACGTCATTGTCTTCCACGCGCAAGCAGACGAGGGCAACCTTGCCGTCGTCCACCAGGAGGCGGTCGCCTGGCTTAGCGTCCTTGGCCAGGTTCTTGTAGGTGGTGGAGACGCGGTCGTGGGTACCTTCTACGTCTTCCACGGTGATGCGCACGATTTCGCCGTTGTTCCACACGGTTGCGCCGTCGATAAAGCGCCCCAAACGGATCTTCGGGCCCTGGAGGTCAGCGAGGATGCCCACTGCCCTGCCGGTCTTGTTGGTGGCCTCACGAACCCAGTTGTAGTTCTTCACGTGATCTTCGTGATCACCGTGAGACATGTTCATGCGGGCCACGTTCATGCCAGCCTCAACAAGGCCGAGGATTCCTTCCTCGCTTGCAACGGCTGGGCCTAGGGTACAAACAATCTTGGTACGACGTTCCATGCCATAAACCCTATCCTTGAGCGCTACATACTGCTAGGTGAACACGGTGTTTTGGGAACGCAAAGCCAACAAAACCCGCCCAAACCCTGGGAAAAATCGGGCATGAGCGGGCATATTCAAAGATTTTTAAGGTTTAGCGATTTTTCTCACAGTCCCGGCCTTTCGGCAGCTTCACAAAGATCGCCAGCGCAATGAGGCAGCTCAGTGCAGCAACAACTGTGTTTACGCGTAGCCCGAAGATCATCATGGACTCGCTGATCCGGAAGTTCTCCAGAATCATGCGGCCAAAGGTATAGCCCGCAACGTAGAGTGCGAACACCCGGCCGTGCCCGAGCTGGAAGCGGCGGTCCGCCCACAGCAACAGCACAAAAACCAACACGTTCCACAACAGTTCGTAGAGGAACATCGGGTGTACGGTGTCCATCACCTGCCCGTTGGACACGCCGGTCAGCGGTGCATATTGACCCGCCTCGTTCACCCGGTAATAAATCTCCAGCGCCCAGGGCACATCTGTGGTGGCACCATACAGCTCCTGGTTGAAATAATTGCCCAGCCGCCCGATGCCTTGGGCCAGGATGATGCCTGGCGCGAGGGCGTCGGCAAAGGGTGCAAAGGGGATGCCCTTTTTACGCAGGTAGAGCCACACACACAGCGTGCCCAGCGCCACTGCACCCCAGATGCCCAGACCGCCGTTGGTGATTTTGAAAACGTCCATCGGGTTTTGGCCGGGCCCGAAATAGAGCTGGTAGTCCGTGATCACATGGTAGAGGCGCCCGCCGATGATGCCTGAGATTACTGCCACGATCGCGGCGTCGTACACCACTTCCCCGTTGCCGCCGCGGGCTTCGTAGCGCTTCTTGCCAATCCAGATTGCGGCCACAATGCCGAGGATGATCCACAGTGCATAGGCACGCACCGGCACGGGGCCAAGCATCCACACACCTTGTGGCGGGGATGGGATGGCAGCAAGATTCAGCACATTCACAGTGCGAATTCCTTTCAGGTTGGTAGTTAGCGCGAGGGGCAACTTGGGTGTTGGCCGGCGGCAACAAGCGCTTGAGTTGCCTCCCTGGGGTTGGAGGAGGTGACGATCGTTTCACCGATCACCACCGCGTCCGCCCCGCTCGCTGCGTACGAGAGTAACTCAGAGGGGTCACGCACGCCGGAGAGCGCCACCCTGATGATCCGGCTGGGCAGCCCCGGCGCAATCTCCTGGAATGCCTTGCGGTTGAGCTGCATCGTTGCAAAGTCTCGGGCGTTCACGCCAACGATGCTGGCGTGCGCTGCCACCGCCCGGCTTGCTTCCTCCGGGGTGCGCACCTCCACTAATGCCGCCATGCCGAGGGATTCCACGCGGTCAATGAGCGCTTCAAGGCGGGGTTGTTCCAGCACCGCGGCGCGCAGCGGGATCATATCGGCCCCGTAGCAGCGCGCTTCATGTACTTGGTAGGGGTCCACAATGAAGTCGCGGCACAAGATGGGCACTTCCACCGCTCCGCGCACCCTCAGCATTTCCTCTAGGGACCCGTGGAAGCCGCGTTTCGACGTATGACACGCAATCACCTTCGCCCCACCCGCCTCGAGCTCGCGGGCCAGACGCTCCGGGGCAGCAATATCCGCAATCACTTCCCTGCCCGGGGCGGTGCGCTTAATCTCCGCGATCACGGTACATCCGGGCTGCAGGAGAGCTGCAAGGGCGTCCCTGGGCTCGGGGCACGCCCGCGAGCGCGCCTTGATCTCCTGAAAAGGCACCTTGGCCTCGCGCTTTGCTACCTCTTGGAGGACTCGGGCCACGATCTGCTCAGAGACGCTGGGCCTGACACTGGGCATTTCTCGCCCCCTTCCAGCCGGTGGTGTGATGTGCCCAAGATTACTTCCAAGAAGCCGGGTGAGAAAAATCGCGGGGGTGTATTTAGCCCCTGGCGTCGGTGCTGGGATCAGTAGTGGGGTCGAGGTCGGCGTCGATGGCGTCCCACATGATCCGCTCAGAGTCGGGATCCTCCGCCAAATTCTCCTTGGCCCGCTCCTTGCGCGCCGCCGCTCGCTCATACTGGGTGTCTGCCGGGCGGTTGTGGCCAGGGCGCAGCGCCAAGAGCACACCGCCGACGAGCGCAAGGCCGCAGCCCAGCAATGCAAGCACCGCGGCGAGCGGTTGCACGGTGATGTGGGTGATCTCCGCCCAAGAGTTCAGGGCAGCGCCATCGCGCAGGTGGCCGGTGGCGGAGCCAGAGGTGAGGATCTGGTGGGCGCGGTCAAAACTGGGGGTACCTACGAGAACTTGCACCGCAGAGATCGCGCCACCGGCAGCGGCCAACGCCACGATCACCCCGACGATTCTACGGCCCCACACACGCAACGCCATGCCGGCAATGCAGCCCGCCAGCAGGATGAGGGCAACCGCGGAAAGTTCGGTGGACCAGGTCCCACCCACGATCGGGACCAGTTGCTCACCGGCTTTGTCATCAAATGCCTGGACTTCCAGCCAGGTCATTCTGGAGGAAAGCCACGCCATCGCCGCCCCAACGAAGATCAGCCCCGCTGCGGGTTTCACCAGTGAACCATGTTTGTGTGCCACGTCTGCCACGGTACTTGCCCTCCTAGTTGGCGCTGGAAAGGAGTAGGTCTGCGTCAAAACAGGTGCGGTCCCCGGTATGGCAAGCGCCACCCGTCTGCTCCACTTTGAGCAGGACGGTGTCACCGTCACAGTCCAGGCGCACCTCCGTCACGCGCTGGGTAGCGCCGGAAGTCTGGCCTTTGATCCAGTATTCCTGCCTGGAGCGGGAGTAGTACGTCCCCTGGCGGGTGGCCAGGGTGTAGGCCAGTGCGTGGGAATCCATCCACGCCATCATGAGCACCTCTTGGGTGTCCGCGGCTTGCACCACCGCCGGAACCAGGCCCTGTGCATTGAAGCGCACGCGTGCCTCAATAGCGGGGTCAAGCTGAAATGTGCCCGGATCAGCAGAACTCATAGTCGCACCTCAAAACCCGCCTGAGCGATCGCCTGCTTGACTTCCCCGATGCTCACTTCGCCGAAGTGGAAGATGGACGCCGCGAGCACAGCGTCGGCACCCGCGGCCACCGCTGGTGGAAAGTGCTCCGCTGCCCCGGCGCCGCCGGAGGCAATCACGGGGATGGACACCGCAGCGCGGACTTTTTCCAACAGTTCAAGGTCAAAGCCCTCCTTGGTGCCGTCGCCATCCATTGAGTTGAGCAGGATCTCCCCCACTCCCAATTCTTCGCCCCGTACCGCCCATTCCACGGCGTCAATTTCCGCGCTGCGTGAACCTCCGTGGGTGGTTACCTCAAACCCACTTGGTTGAGGCTTGCCGCCCTCGGGCACCCGGCGCGCATCCACGCTAAGCACGATGCACTGCGCACCAAAACGGTGCGAGAGCTCCCTGAGCAGCTCGGGGCGGGCGATTGCAGAGGTGTTCACGCTGACCTTGTCCGCACCAGCACGAAGGAGTTGGTCCACGTCCTCCTCGCTGCGCACGCCGCCGCCTACCGTAAGCGGAATGAACACCTGCTCCGCGGTTCGTTTAACCACCTCAAGCATGGTGCCACGGCCCGCTTTAGAGGCGGAGACGTCGAGAAATGTGAGCTCGTCTGCGCCTTCGGCATCGTATTTGCGTGCCAACTCCACAGGATCGCCTGCGTCTTTGAGGCCCTCAAAGTTCACACCTTTGACCACACGGCCGTTATCAACGTCCAAGCATGGAATCACGCGCACTGCTACGCCCATTTCAAGGACTCCTTCCAGTTCAATTGGTCACTCCGGGTGCGGAAAACGGAACTTCTCCATGGTACTCATCAGGGCTTCGTGCGCCCGTGGGGAGCCCACCACCACCCCTTCCGCGCCGGGCACCCAGGGGTTTCCCGCGAGGTCAGTGACCACTCCGCCGGCGGCGCGCACCAGCACCACGCCCGCCGCGTTGTCCCATACAAACGGGCTTAAGGATACCGCACCGTCAAAAATTCCTGCCGCGGTATAGGCTAAATCCACTCCTACGGACCCGGTGATCCGCGGCCGGAGGTAGGTTTTGGAGATTTCCGCCAGCCATCCTTGGCGCAGCTGGGAGGAAAAGCGCGATTCCCGCGGCGAGGAGATTGAGCTGAACCCCACGTGTGCCGCGATGATCGGACGGTCCTCAAGTGGGGGCTGTGCCTGGCCGTTGAAAAACAGCGGGGAGCCATCGAATGCGCCGAAGCGCTGCCGCGCCATGGGAACCGAGGTGATGCCCAGGACTGGGGTGCTGTCCACCAGGAGCGAAATGAGGATCGCCGACATGGGGTTGCCGGCGGCGTAGTTTGCGGTGCCGTCGATGGGGTCCACCACCCACATCGGGGAGCCGGAGTCCCCGCCGAACTCTTCCCCGAACACCGGGATGCCGGTGAGCGTGGTTAAGGTGGTGCGAAGGTAGGCCTCGATCTCATGATCTGCCTGGGTGGCAAAGTCTGCACCCGCTTTGAAGTGCTTGGGGGCTGCGCCGATGCTCGCCATAAAAAGCCGTTCGGCATCATCGGTGACTGCCTCGGCTATGTGGTAGAGCTCGCGCGCATCACTCATAGAGCATCCAGGGCCTCGCGCAGGGTGAACCTTCCCTCGTAGAGGGCTTTGCCGATGATCGCGGAGTCAATGCCTTCTTCTTCATACTTGGCCAGTTCCAACACATCTTCCAAGGTGGAAATACCCCCGGAGGCCACGATCTTGGCGTCGGTGGCTGCAGCGACGTCCCGCAGGAGGTCCACGTTAGGGCCGCTCAGGGTGCCGTCTTTGGAAACGTCCGTCACCACAAAGCGCTGGCAGCCCTGCGCATCGAGGCGCTCGAGCACTTCCCAGAGGTCACCGCCGTCCGAGACCCAGCCATTGCCGCGGGTGCGCCACTCACCATCGATGTTGCGCACGGCGATGTCCACCGCAACCTTATCCCCGTAGCGGTCCAGCACCTTGGCAATCCACTCAGGTTGCTCCAACGCCGCCGTGCCGATGTTTACCCGCTTCGCACCGGTGGCCAGGGCGCGCTCCAGGGAGGCATCGTCGCGGATACCGCCGGTGAGCTCCACAAAGATGTCCAGCTTTCCGGTGATTTCCGCCATGAGCTCGTGGTTGGACCCGCGATTGAAGGCGGCATCCAGGTCCACAAAGTGCAGCCAGGTTGCCCCCTGCTCCTGCCACTTCAGTGCGCTTTCCAGCGGCGAACCATAGGACTTTTCGGTGCCAGCGGCACCTTGGTCAAGGCGAACGGCTTGCCCATCCACCACATCCACTGCGGGCAGGAGTGTAAACGTCATGGCACAAAAGCATAGCGTGAACCCCCGAGCCGCCGCACCCTGCTTTTAGCGGCTTCCAGCGCTCTACAGAGTGGCCAGCCAGTTTTCCAGAAGGTGCGCGCCCACGTCCCCGGACTTTTCCGGGTGGAACTGCGTTGCCCACAGCGGGCCATTTTCCACGGCGGCCACGAAGCGCTCGTCCTCGTGCTGTGCCCAGGTCACCAGCGGCGGGGTGGTGAGCCCGTCTGGCTCGAACTCCCAGGTACGCACACCGTAGGAGTGCACAAAGTACACCCGCGCCTCTGGGTCAATGCCAGCAAACATTTGGCTGCCCGCGCCTGCTTGCACGGTGTTCCACCCCATGTGCGGCAGCACCTTTGCGTGCAGCTTTTCCACCGTTCCGGGCCACTGACCACAGCCGTCGGCGGTGATGCCGTGCTCGGTGCCGCGCTCGAACATGATCTGCATGCCCACGCAGATACCCAGCACGGGCCGCGATCCGGCGAGCCTTTGGCCAATCATGCGATCCCCTTTAACCTTCCGCAACCCCTCCATGCATGCAGCGAACGCGCCTACGCCGGGGACGAGGAGGCCGTCGGCACCGAGTACGATCTCCGGATCACTCGTGACGGTGACGTCCGCCCCCACCCGTTCCAGGGCGCGGTGTGCGGAGCGCAGGTTGCCGGAGCCGTAATCAAGCAGTGCGACTGTTTTCATGCTTGCCCATATTAGTGCACTGATTCGCACACACGGCAGTAACCCCCACCAAGGCCAGGCACGCCGCCACCGCAAACGCCACGGTGTACCCCTGCTGTGCCGCCACGAATCCAAGCAGGAAGGAGCCGGTGCCCGTGCCTGCGTCAAAAGCGATGTTCCACACCGTTGAGGCCTCCCCAGTGCGATGCCGGGGCACCCGCAGGAACATCTCCAGCATGGACTCGGTCTGCACCAGCCCAAACCCGGCCCCAAACAGCGCCGCCGCCAGCAATAGGCACCGAGGATCCCAGGCCCACCCAAGCACGCCGACGATCACCGCCAGCCCACTCGCCGCAATCAGCAGCGCCGGCAGCATGGTGGTTCCCGGCCGCCCGAGCCTGTCCGCCAGCGCCCCCGCAGCAAAGCGCGAAAGGATCTGCGCGCCGCCGATGACCGCGAAAATCACGCCACTCGACGCCGCAATTACCGACGCCGCCCCCGCCGCACCACTTGCTGCGAGTGCCGCGGGCAAGAAGGAAGAAATCGCACCGAAGCCCATGGAAAGACTGGAAAGCGCGAGAGCCGGGGCGATCATCACGCGCAGGGTGGAGTCTTGCGTGATCTGACCAGTAGGTGTTTCGAGTGGTTCAGGCGCCGGCGCGTTGGGCATCCACAGCGCGAGCACCCCGGCGAGCAGCGCCACCGCTGCACCGGTGAGAAACACCCCCGCGTAGCTGTTGGTGCGCTCGGCGATGGCGAGCCCAAGCGGCAGGAAGATCATTTGGCTGATCCCCACCGCAGCACCAAGGATTCCTGTTGCTTTCCCCAGCATGCTTGGGGCAACGATCTGGCCCAGCAAGGCGTATTGGGCAACGCAAAGCGCGCCAAAGCCCGCACCACGCAGGGCCGCCACTACCAGCACACTTATAGGGTCCATGGCCACCAAATACCACAACGCAGGAAGGCCAAGCAGCAGCGCGGATGCCACCATCACGGCCCGGTAGCCGAACCGCTGGATCAGCTTGTTGGTGAGCAGTTGGGTGGCAACCGTCGCCGCCATGAACACGCCCGTTGTTGCCCCGCCCAAGGCCTGAGATCCGCTGGACTGGATCACCGCGAGCGGCACGGTGGGAAAAAGTACGGACAGCGCCGCGAATGCCGCGGGCACCGCCACCATAGTGGGGTGAAACCCGGGTATCCGCAGCACTGCTGCAAGTGATTGGTTGCCCATTTAGAGGTTCATGGCCCCGAAGGCCCAGAACAATCCACCAATGAGGGCCACCGCTGCGCAGGCACCAAGGGCGATGGTGAGCACCTTGCTGCCGGACTCGGACTGGTAGCTCGCCCAAGTGGCACCCACCAAGAGACCGGCGGCCATGAACAACAGGTAGACAAGCCAGGAGTTATCTTCAGAAACCATAATCTTCCTGATCTTCTTTGGCCCTAGAGGGCGCCCTTGGTGGAGGGGATGCCGGTGAGGCGGTCGTCTGCGGACACGGCCTCGCGGATCGCGCGGGCAACCGCCTTGAACTCTGCCTCGGTGATGTGGTGGGGGTCGCGCCCGTAGCGGCAGTTCACATGCAACGTGGTGCGCGAGTTCAACGCCAAGGTTTCAAAGAAGTGCTCGTTGATCACCGTTGCGTAGTGCCCGCCAATGATGGAGTGCACCATGTGCTCAGGCTCGCCGTTCATCACGAAGTAGGGGCGGCCGGAGAAATCCACCACGGCCTCCACCAGCGTTTCGTCCATGGGCAGCAGGAAGGAGCCGAAGCGCTTAATACCGCGCTTATCCCCCACCGCTTGCGCGATCGCCTGGCCGAGCACGATCGCCGTGTCCTCTACGGTGTGGTGCGCGTCGATATGCGTGTCCCCCTTGGCGTGCACGGTGAGGTCAAAGGCACCGTGGACGCCGAAGGCGGTGAGCATGTGGTCGAAAAATGGCACGCCGGTGTCAATATCCACAGTTCCGGTGCCGTCCAGGTCAATGGTGACGGTGATGTCTGACTCGCTGGTGGTGCGGGTGATCGTTCCGATTCGAGACAAGATGTTCTCCTGGTTAGTGCTTGAATTGCTGCACAACGTGTTCCGCTGCGTGCAGGAAGGCATCGTTTTCCGCGGCTGTGCCAATTGTGACGCGGAGGTAGCCCGGTACACCGACGTCTCGGATCAACACGCCCTGATCCAAAAACGCCTGCCACACCTGGTGCTGATCCACCTGCTCACCTACTGCGAAGAACAGGAAGTTGGACTCAGAATCCACCACTTCAAAGCCCATGCCCTGAAGTGCTGCCTGCACGCGCTTACGTTCGGAGATGAGCATGTCCACGGTGGCCAGGGTGTCTGCGCTGTGGCGCAGCGCCACGATCGCGGCGGTCTGGGAAAGGACGGACAGGTGGTACGGCAGGCGCACCAGCAGCACGGCCTCCACGAACGCCGGCGCCGCGATGAAGTAGCCCAAACGCCCACCTGCGAAGTCGAAGGCCTTGCTCATGGTGCGAGACACCACGAGTTTCGCAGGGTATTCCTCCAACAGGGTCACCGCACTTGGCGCCTCGGAGAACTCCGCGTAGGCCTCATCCACGATCACCACGCCGGGGGCTGCATCAAGGAGGGTGCGGATCTCATCCAGGGTGCTAATCCCGCCGGTGGGGTTGTTCGGGGTGGTCACAAAGATCACCGAGGGCTGGTGCTCTTCAATTGCCGCTAATGCACTGGGCATGTCAATGGCAAAGCCGCGCGCTGGGTCGCGTGGAACAGACACAAACTCCGTTTGTGTGCCCGTGGACAGGATGGGGTGCATGGAGTAGCTCGGCTGGAAACCTAGGGCCTTACGGCCGGGGCCACCGAATGCTTGGAGGAGCTGTTGCAGGACCTCGTTGGAACCGTTCGCCGCCCACACATTGGCTTCAGTGACCATCACACCCGTGCGCTGGGTAATGTACGCCGCCAGGGCCGCGCGCAGCTCCACCGAGTCACGCTCCGGGTATCGGTTCAGTTCGCGCGCCTGCACCGCGATTTCGTGTGCCAGCTCTTCAATGAGTGCGTCCGAGGGCGGGTAGGGGTTTTCGTTGGTGTTGAGCCGCACGGCAACTTCCAACTGCGGGGCACCGTAGGCGGATTTGCCTTGGAGTTCCTCGCGCAGAGGGAGGTCGTTGAGCGTGAGGCTATCTAGGTTGCTCATGGTTTCCTTGTTGTGGATGGAAGTTATTGCAGTTGTTCAAAGCGGCAGCGAATCGCCTCACCGTGGGCAGGCAGGTCTTCTGCATCCGCCAGGGTGATCACGGTTTCGGAGATTTCTTTCAACGCGGCTTCGTCGTACTCGATGAGGTTCACCGGACGCAGGAAAGTGTGCGTGGACAACCCGGCGCTGAACCGGGCGGTGCCAGAAGTTGGCAGCACGTGGTTGGATCCCGCCGAGTAGTCGCCCAGTGGCACCGGGGAAAAGCCGCCCACGAAGATCGCGCCCGCGTTGCGCACCCGACGTGCAACCTCCGGGGCGTGCTCGGTGTGGATCTCCAAATGCTCCGCCCCGTAGGCATCGGCCACCCGGATGGCTTCGTCGAGGGTGTCCACCAGCACGATGCCCGACTGCTTGCCACGCAGCGCTTCCTCAACGCGGGCGGCGTTGCGGGTCACACCAAAGCGCGCCTCGATCTCCTTATTCACGGCCTGCGCAAAGGCCTCGGAGTCCGTGATGAGCACGCTGGCTGCAAGCACATCGTGTTCTGCCTGGCTAATGAGGTCATATGCCACCCACACTGGGTTGGCGGTAGCGTCCGCGATGATCGCGATCTCGGTGGGGCCGGCCTCAGAATCAATGCCAACCACGCCGCGGACTTGGCGCTTCGCGGCGGTGACAAAGATGTTGCCGGGGCCGGTAATCATGTCTACCGGCTCGAGCCCGTGGGCGTCATCGCCGTAGGCCAACAGCGCCACGGCCTGCGCGCCGCCGGTTGCCCACACCTCATCCACGCCCAACAGTTTCGCCGCAGCCAAAATAGTGGGGTGTGGCCATCCGCCGTGGTCTGCCTGTGGCGGAGAAGCCACCACCAGGGTGCCCACACCAGCTTCCTGCGCTGGCACCACGTTCATTATCACGCTGGATGGGTACACCGCGTTCCCACCCGGCACATACAGGCCCACACGCTCCACAGGCAGGAACACCTCGGTTACCGTGCCACCCGGCGCGAGCTGCGTGGTGTGCTCCGCTGGCACCTGATCCGCATGCACCTTGCGAACCCTGCTGATGGACTCCTCAAGCGCCCCTACAACCTTGGGATCTAGGTTGGCCAGGGCTTCGTCGATAATGCTCTGCGGGACCCGCACGCTCTCAGGGCGGACCTTGTCAAACTGCTCGCCGTATTCCAGGGCAGCCTCCGCGCCGCGTTCGCGCACCGCCTCCACCACGGGGGTGACGATGTGCGCCACGGAAGCAACGTCTGTGCCACCGCGCGGCAGTGCTCGGCGCAGTTCACTCGTGGTGGTGGTTCGACCTCTCAGGTCAATGAGGGTGAGCATGAGGTTTCCTTTTTGCTGTTTGAAAAGACGTGAGGTTGAGCTCTAACTGACTTAAAACTACAGGCAAATTCTAGATGTGCCGTGCCGGCAAAGCAGAATCCGCGCGGGTGTTTGGCAGCCACACCACCATCGCTGACCAGTACAGTGCCACCGCCGCGAACCCACTCCACAGCGCACCGGCGATGCCCACGGACACCCACGGAACAATGGTGATCATCTCCCCCACCTGCGGCGCCTCAGCCGCGTGACTCCGAAACGTCTGCACCACCTGCCTGCCAAGCAGGAGAAACACCTGCGCACCAAGAATGTTCCACAGCCCGACCCACAGCAGCATGGGCAGCGAAAAAGGATCTTCCTGGTGCTGAGCCTGCACCCGTGCCCGCACCGCCGCCCACACGCTAAGCATCGCCACGATAGTGGTCAAACCCAAAAAAGCGGCGAAGGCGGAAAACTCCACGTTCACCTCGGTGCCGAACGCCAGGCCGTCGCCCTCAGTCCCCCACGCCGTGTAACTCGGGCGCAGCGCACCCCACGCCGCCCCCAGCAAGGCATTGCCCAGCACACAATGCATCACGACGAGCGCAAACGCCCCAACCACACCGGGAACCCGCGCGCGCGACGCATGCGGGTACTCGGTAGGCTGTGCAATTGGCTCTGGTTCGTGAGCTGGTGCGGAAGCAGACACTTTTGGCATGAACGTTAGGCTACTCCCAAGGCGGGACATGCCGCACCAATGCTCTATTTATTGCTCCATTAGTGGAGGGCACCTTTGGTTTCGGGGACGGTTTGGGGGAAGTTGATGGTTTGCTCCTCTTTTCTCTTGCTGATCAACGGGAAACTCAGCAGCAGGTACACAACGAACCCAATGAAGAAGCTGGCGAGCCAGTTGTAGTCGTAGAGTTTTTGCAGGATGGGGATAAACCCGTGTTCCGGGAATGGTCCAGTTTTCACTCCGTCCACCACCGGCGAGTATGCACCGCCCACTGCAAAGAACGCACCAATTCCGAATGCCGTTAAGGCCCTGTGGTTAAAACCGCTGTTGTACCAATAGCGCCCTTCCTGCATGAAAAGTTGCGGCACGTTGAGATGGGTATTTTTGAGAATCCAATAGTCCGCAACCATCACGCCACCGATCGCCCCGGTCACCCCTCCGTAGAAGCCCAGCCATACGAACACATATGACTCGGGGCTTTCCAACAGGCGCCAAGGCAAGAGGATTGTGCCGATCGTCATTACGATCATCACTCCGATGCGGAAATCGATCACCCGTGGAAATGCGTTGGTGAAGTCGAGTGCCGGGCCAACCATGTTCGCCGCCACATTAGTGGAGAAGTTTGCGAGCACGATGATGAGAGAACCGAGCACCACAATTGCTGGGTTGCCGAGTGCCCGAACGAGCGCGTCAGGGCTCCACAGGTCATTTGGGGAAACTTGGTACACCGCTGCGGCAGTGGAGGTAATAAGAATTGCTACCAGCGAGAACGCGAACATGGAAAGCGGCAGACCGACCATTTGGCCACGCATTTGCGACTTTTGGTCTTTGGCAAACCGCGTGAAGTCTGGCATGTTTAGCGAAAGTGTGGCCCAAAACGCAATGTTCGCCATCAACCCTGGAGGGAACACTCCCAGCCAGAACTCTTCGCCCCAACCAACTTGACTTGGTTGATTCACCACTGGTCCCAGGTTGCCTCCCGAGCGAACCAGGAGGTACACCAGCAAGACGATCAGCGCCACAGAAATGAGTGGTGCTGCAAATTGCTGCAGCCGTTTCACCGCTCCAAATCCCTTTGCGATCACCCAAACTTGGGCTACAGCGCAAAATAGGAAGCAAGCCCAAAGAGTGATCCTCTGTTCACCTACGAAACCTAGGGAGAGTTTTGGCGCTTCCGTCCAAGCCGATCCCACCAGCGCCCCAATCCCAAGGTCGAGGGCCAGCGCAGTGAGCCACGTCTGAATTCCTGCCCACCCACATCCCACGAGTGCTCGAAGTAGTGCTGGGATGTTTGAGCCCCTAATCCCAAAACTGGAACGAATGAACACGGGGAAGGTGATGCCGTGTTTTGCGCCAGCGTGGCTATTGAACAGCATCGGCACCAAGATAATGAGATTGGCGAGCACGATGGTGAAAATGGCTTGGAGCCAGTTCATACCCATTGCAATCAACGATGCTGCCAGTGTCCATGTGGCAGCGTTAATCGCCATACCAACCCAAAGTGCCAGATATGTTCGTGAGCCCCAAGTTCGGCTTCCCGGCGAAATTGGGCGAAGGTCAGGGTTGATAAGCCCTTTTGCAATTACTGGAGAAGCTGAATTATAAGTATCCATTTTGGGATCTCCTTCTGCTGCGTGCAATGAAATGCAATAAAGCGGAAACCGGATTTGACGCTGTAGGAAAGCGCGGATCCAAAAAACCGCCGGAATACTTGGAATAAGAAAATGTACAGATCTTATGAGTATTCAGAGCGAGTTGGCCCCGCTTTAGGTGGGTCAGGGCCAACCCCAGCAAAATCCCAGGAATATACCCCTGCGAATACGGGAGGATTCGATTAGTGAAATTGGTTAGTGAATATCGATGCCCACCGACTTTCGATAATCCAGCATCACGCCCCAGTCATTTGCTACTTCAGGTTGAGCGGCCGTGAGTTCATTCCACGTCACTGCCTGCCTGCCGGAGTCAACCGTCACCATCTCGATGCAGCCGGAAACTGGGCAAACATTCGCGCAGAGCGCACATCCCACGCAGTCGCTTTCGCGGACCTTCGGAACGGGCCGAAGCTCAAGTGTTGCCTTGCCATTGATTGCCGGGTTGATCCCTGGGGCAACCACTTGACCTTCTTGATTCAGCAGGTCAATGCACTGGTGCGCAGTATCGTGGCAGGCCGTCACGCAGAGGTTGCAGCCAATGCATTTATCCAAATCAATGCAAGCCACGGACTTGTGTGCAAGGTTGAGATCATTGAACTTGGAATGCGTGGCAAGCGCTCGCCCACGGAAGTCTTCCAATGTGGCAAAGCCTTTGTCATCCATCCAGTTGGAAAGACCCTCACAGAGGTCTTCAATGATTCTGAAGCCGTGCGTCATGGCCGCGGTACAAACTTGGAGGCTGGTTGCGCCGAGTAGCAGAAACTCCGCGGCATCTTTCCAGGTGGCAATGCCTCCCATTCCGGAAACAGGAACACCAGAGGCAATCACGTCCTCGTCGTGCATGACTTCCGCAAGCATGTGGAGTGCGATGGGTTTCACCGCAGGGCCCGCCATGCCTCCGTGTGTGGACTTCCCGCCAATGGTCGGCGAGACAATAAAGGAATCCAGGTCCACTTTGGATACCGAGTTGATCGTATTAATCAAGCTCAGCGCATTCGCCCCTCCCGCAAGACCCGCGCGTGCGGAGGTGGTGATGTCGGTGATGTTTGGGGTGAGCTTCACGATCACGGGTACCGACGCCGCCGCGGTGGCAAGCTGCGTGTTTAGTTCACACAGCGCAGGATTTTGACCAACCGCCGATCCGAGACCTCGTTCAGACATGCCCTGCGGGCAACCGAAGTTGAGTTCGATGCCATCCGCACCTGCGTTTTCTGCAGCCTTGACGTAGTAGTCCCAGGTTTCTGGCTTGGCGTCAACCATGATGGAGACGATCATCGCTCTGTCGGGCCACTTGTTTTTGATCTGCTCGATTTCTCGCAGGTTGGTTTCCAGTGGGCGGTCCGAAATAACTTCGACGTTGTTGATTGCGAGCATGCGCTTGCCGTCTTTGGTAAACGAGCCGTAGCGGTTCGAAATGTTGAGCACCGGCGGACCGATGGTTTTCCATACAACGCCGCCCCACCCTGCTTCGAATGCCTTGTCCACTTGATATCCGGAGTTGGTCGGTGGCGCGGAAGCGAGCCAGAATGGGTTCGGGCTTGTAATGCCAGCAAAATTGGTTGTGAGATCAGCCATGATTGCTACTTCCCTTCGAGATACTGGTGGATTTGTTCCGCAGCAAGTTTGCCGTCCTGAACTGCCATAACAGTTGATGCATCACCGCGGGTACGGATTGCGTCACCGCCTGCGAACACATTGGAGAGCGGCCCAGAGGAAGCGAAGTCCGAGGTGGCAAAATAGCCTCGCTCCAGATTGAGCCCAAAGCCAGTTTCGTCGTCGTATTTCACCTGGCCAATGGCGGAAAGGACGAGGTCGCAAGGGATGATGATGTCTTCTTCACCCGACGGTTGCACACCGGCTCGCCCATCAGCGCCGGCCTCCACGGTTTTCATTCGGGTGCAGCGCAAGCCAGTGACATTGCCTTTATCGTCGGTGACCACTTCCGCTGGGTTGGCAAGGAATTGGAATTCAATTCCGAAGTTGGTAGCAAATTCATACTCGGCGTCGAACGCGGTCATTTCTGCTGGTGTGCGGCGGTACACTACGGTGGCCTGAGCTCCCATTTGCCGGGCAGTGGTTGCTGCGTCGATTGCGGTGTTACCGGCGCCGATAATCGCAACCCTTTGTGGTTCGAGTGCAAATTCAGGGTTGGTCTTGAACTCCGAGATGAACTCAAGGCCGTCCACGATCTTTTCTCCACCGGGTATTTCCAGTTGAGGTACACCGCCTAGGCCTGTGCCGATGAATACCGCGTCGTATTGTTCTGCCAGCTCTCGGAGATGGTTTGAATCACGAAGCTCCGTGTTCGTGTGAACTTTGACGCCCAGTGCTTTCACCATTTCCACTTCGTGCTGGGCAACTTCGATTGGTTCGCGCAAGGTAATGATGCCGTAGGTGGAAAGGCCACCCGCAAGTTCTTTGCGCTCCCAGATCTCTACTTCATGCCCAAGCTGCGCGAGGTGTGCCGCAGCGGATAGTCCGGCGGGGCCAGATCCCACAACGAGCACCTTCTTCTGGGTTGGTTCTCCAGGCTCGAACGGCTGCACACCCTTGCTCGCCAGGTGATCGGTTGCGTGCCGCTGCAACCTTCCGATGGAAATGGGTCGCTCGGTCTTATTCAGTACGCATGCACCTTCACACAGCTCCTCAACTGGACAAACCCTTGCGCAGGTTCCGCCGAGGAAATTTGATTTTAGGATGGTCTTTGCCGCACCAGTGAGGTTTCCGGATCCAATCTTTTTGATAAATTCCGGGATGTCGATGTGGGTAGGACAAGCCTGCATGCAGGGGGCATCGGCGCAGTATAGGCACCGATTTGCTTCAAATTGCGCGTCCGATTCACTCATCGGCGGATGAATTTGCGCATCCCTTAGGGCTGGAAAGGGAAGGTGTGCAACATTTGAAGTCATGTTGGCTCCTCTATGGGTGAGAAATCTGTGCGCCCCTCAGGGCGCAGATGTTAGGTCAGGTATTGGCACGCATCACGCTTGATGTACTTTCCATGGCCCTTGGTTCCCAGGTATTCGTTGTTGTCAATCACAACTCGGCCGCGAGACATCACGGTGTCTACATGCCCATCGATCTCGTAGCCCTCCCACGCGGAGTGATCCATATTCATGTGGTGTGTCTTGTTGAGTCCGATGGAGGTGTGCCCGTTGGGGTCGTACACAACGATGTCCGCGTCCGCGCCAGGGGCGATCACACCCTTTTGGCCGTACATTCCGAACATTCGGGCTGGAGTGGTCGACGTGATTTCCACCCAGCGCTCAAGGGTGATTTCTCCATTGACGACGCCCTGGTACATAAGGTCCATTCGGTGCTCCACCGAGCCGATGCCGTTGGGGATCTTGGAAAAGTCTCCAATGCCCATTTCCTTTTGACCCTTGAAGCAGAATGGACAGTGATCCGTGGCAACCATCTGGATGTCATTGGTGCGCAGGGCCTGCCACATGTGTTCTTGGTGGTGTTCGTGCTTGGATCGAAGCGGCGTGGAACATACCCACTTGGCGCCTTCAAAGCCTGGTGCACCGAGCTGGTCCTCCAGGGAGAGGTAAAGGTACTGAGGGCAGGTTTCACCGAACACGTTTTGACCGTTGTCCCTCGCAGCCGCCAATTGGGTAACCGCTTGCTTTGCGGATACGTGGACCACATAGAGAGGGGCATTGGTGAGGTTTGCCAGCATAATTGCCCTGTGGGTAGCTTCCTCTTCCATTTGCCATGCTCGCGCTACTCCGTGGTAGTAAGGGTCGGTCTTGCCTTGCGCGAGGAGTTCCTCTACCATCGCGTCGATTGCCGGCCCATTTTCACAGTGCATCATGGAAAGCAATCCAGTGTCCGCGGCCTTGCGCATCGCCTTGTAAATCTGCGCGTCGTCGGAATAGAAAACCCCTGGATATGCCATGAAGAGTTTGAAGCTGGAAACACCTTCATCCATGAGGCCCCCCATGGCTTCCAGGGAGTCTTGATTGACTTCACCGATGATCTGATGGAACCCGTAGTCGATGGCGCATTCGCCGCGAGCCTTGTCATGCCACGCTGCGAGGCCATCCATCACCCTTTCGCCGTGCTTTTGCACCGCAAAGTCCACGATTGTTGTGGTTCCACCCCACGCTGCGGCCCGCGTTCCGGTTTCAAACGTATCGGAGGCTTCCGTGCCACCGAATGGCATTTGCATATGAGTATGCGCATCAATACCACCCGGGATGACATATTTCCCTGTTGCATCAATTCGCTTGTCTACATTTTCCTGAAGCGCCTCACCAAAGGTTTTTGCACCCGGCGCGAGCACGGCAACAATTTTTTCATCTTCAACCAATACATCAGCCAAGCCTTTTCCAGTGGCGCTGACAACGGTGCCACCATGAATGAGTGTTGTTCCCATGACATCCTCCTTAAAGTTTTGTGAGGTATTTTTTGCTGTTTGGAGAAACTTTTATGGCTTAGATAACCGGATATCCCCGAACGTCATCAAGCAAAAATGTGTTCGCTATCACATTGCGGTGTGGACATATTGTCAACACCTTTTCATAAGGTTCATCGCCCATTTCAGGACCGCCGAGCGATCCCGACGTACACCAATCCGCCGAGAAACACACCGATTGGCCAACTGAATTGCGCGAGCACTCCAAACGCCGGAGCCAACGCGATCACAAGACAGATTCCGCCAGAAATTAAGAAAGCCGTAACCGCCCGGAAGTTGATACCGCCCGAGTAGTGGTATTTGCCATCCCACCTGGAAGAATACAAATCTGCCACCTTAATCTTGCCCCGCTTGAGCAGGTAGTAGTCCGCCATAATGATTCCGAAAAGTGGACCGATCAAAGCACCAACTCCACCCAGAAAGACGTTGATGATGACCGGAGATTCGTACAGCCTCCACGGCATCACTGCGAGGGCCAACACTGCCGTGATCAGCCCGCCGATTTTGAAGGAAATCACCGACGGACGCAGGTGGGTGAAGTCAAAGGCCGCGGAAACGAAATTGCAGATGATATTGACACCCACTTGAGCTACGGCCACCGCAATTGTTGCGATCAGAAGCAAAGAAACGGAGTCGAGATCACCAAGCAACAGGATCGGGTCCGTGACCACTTCCCCATACACTTCTGCAGACGCCACGCCAATGATCACGGAGACAACCGCGAATGCAACGCCATTGACCAACAACCCCAACGCGTTACCCTTCCGGACTGCTGAGGTGGAAACGGAGAGGCGGGTGAAGTCGGAAAAGTTCAGCATCGGACCGGCCATGTAGGCAAGCGTGAGGCTTGCAACGCCCAATACAGCAACCAGGGATGCAGCTCCGGTGAGTTGGGTTTGGTCGATCGTGTAATTCCAGTTGATCTGCCAGTCGGCTCGTGCCAACGTCCACACCGCGAGTGCGATCATCGCTACCCAAATGGTTGGCCCTGCGAAGTCGGAGAGCTTCCGCACAGTTTCCATACCTCGGTACAGCACGAACAATTGAGCGCTCCACAGCCCAAGGAGACAAATCCAACTCAAGGTGGACAGTCCCAGAATGGAGTTGTTGTTGAGTGATGCCGCCCCCGGAGCGAGCTTGAGAACGAGCACCATGATGGCGTGGGAGGCCAGGTAGGTTTGGATGCCGTACCAGCAAACCGCCACGATCGCCCTCAGTAGCGCTGGGAGGTTTGCACCGTGGACGCCGAAGGTGATTCGGGCGAACACGGGGAACGGGACGCCAACTTTCTGGCCTGCCACGCCCATGAGGTTGGAAGCTCCCCACATGGCAACCATGCCAAGGACCATGCCGAGCAATGCTTGCCAAGCGCTGAGCCCGATGGCCATAAACCCCACCGCCATCGCGTAACCACCCAGGGAGTGCCATGCGCTCATCCACCAGTTGAACAGCGAGCCTGCGGTCCACTGCCCTTCCCCGGTCCTCGGGGCGATGTCATGGTTGTAGAGCTGCTTGTTACTCGTGTGCTCCGAGCTCAGCACAACTACGTGCCCGTGTTGGTCAAATTCGCCGGTTTCTACAATTTTCGTGTGATTCGACGCCAAGTCCTGAGCGGTCATCACAGCTCCTTTCGCTTTCAAACCCCCGCTTTACCCCGCCGCCTCAACGTCCTTCAGCACCCCGGTGACCATCTCTTTCGCGATCTCGGTGAGTACGTCCACGCCGGAGAGCATGTCTTCGTCTGAGGTGAATTCGCGCTCACAGTGAGAGATGCCGCCTTCGGAGGGGATAAACACCATGACGGATGGAACAATGCGGTTCATCACGATTGAGTCGTGGCCTGCCATGGTGCGCATCCGCTGCACGCTCACCCCGAGGTTGGCGCTCGCCTTTTCGGTGAGCTCAATGCCTGCTTCTGGGTAGTGCTGGATGTCGCGGATGTCGAAGTCCTGGGCATCAATGGTGAGGTTGCGCCGCTGTGCGATTTCTTGGATCTGTTCTTTGAGCACGTCACGGGCTTCCTCCACGTCTGCCTGGAGGTTCGCGCGAAGATCGATCACCAGGTCTACCTGGCGCGGCACCACGATCGGAGAGTTGGGCAGCACGTCGAATTTGCCCACTGAGGTCACGATTTGCTCTTGGTCAAAGCGTTCAACCACGGCTTCGGCGGCAAGCACGATTTCCGCGGCTGCAGTGAGGGCGTCGTGACGGTCCGCCATGATGGTCGCCCCGGTGTGAGATTGTTCGCCGCATACTTTCACCACGAGCTTTTGGGTGTACCAGCTTTGGTCCACGGCGCCGATGGTGACACCGTCACGCTCCAGGATGCGGCCCTGTTCGATGTGCAGTTCGGCGTAGGAGGCGATCTCCGGCGGGGTGTCGCTGCCCAGGTAGCCGATGTCGCTTAGTGCTTCGCGCACACTGATGCCCTTGGGATCGGTGGAATCAAGGGTCTTTTCGGCATCCCAGAATCCAGCAAACACGTTGGAGCCCATCAGCGAGGGCACAAATCGCGCGCCTTCCTCGTTGAACCAGTCCACAACCGTGATATTGAACTCAGGGGTCACTTCACCTTGCTCAACAAGCGTCTTCACACGCGCCGCTGCATAGAGCGCCGCAATCACGCCGTAGGTGCCGTCGAATCGGCCTCCGAGAGGCTGGGAGTCCAGGTGCGAGCCGACGTACACGTGTTTTGCCCCCGGCACGAATTCCAGGGAGGCAAACACGTTGCCAATCTTGTCTACGCGCACTTCGAAGCCGAGTTCTTTCGCGCGAGCCACGTACCAGTCACGCACCGCGCCGTGTTCTTTCGTGCCGGCCTGGCGGTCAATTCCTCCGGCAGAGGTGGCGCCGTATTGGGATGTGTGGTGGAAGTCCTTCAGAAACGCTTCTGGTGTTGCTACGTCCCCAGATACAAAGTGTGTACTCAACGAGGTTTCCTCCTTGGATTCGGTCCGCCGGCTGCGGAGATTCACAACCTGGAAGAAACGTTATTCCCGCTCAGTACCCCGCCCTAGATCCAATGTGTCCACTTTCCACCTAACCTGCAAACACATTGCAATCTATAGGTGAATAGAATTGCAAACGCACAGCAAACGTGCAGTATGCGCTCAACAAAAAGGCCCCAAGCATCATCTGCTTGGGGCCTTGAGTGCATCACCTCAACTTGTTACTGGCAGAACGTCCAACGCCCGTTTTCACGCAGGAAGCGCAAAGTGGTGGTGGTTGGGGTGCCGTTTTGGTCGGAGGTGACCAGCGCGGAGGCGGTATCTCCGTTCACGCGGATGTCCTCCACGGCGGTGACGGTGCCGCGGCGGGCCAGCACCTCGGCCTCGATTTGCGGGGTGAGCCCTGGCAGGTTGGTCACGGCCTCGTAGCCGCCGTTGGCCTCGATGAGCGCTGCGCAGGCGTTGTTTGGCACGTAGAGGATGAAGTCACGCGCATTGTTGATGTTGTTGGAGCTGCGCACCAGGGCATCGATGGCCTGGGCGTCTTCGGCGGATGCCTGTGGCCCGTCAACTGCGGCCATAGGTGCCACGCCGAGTTCGTTGAGTAGGGCGTCACCTGCGGCTTGTGCGGCTGGGTCCACTGGGGCTGCTTCCGGTGCGGCAGCGGCAGCGCTGGTTTCCTCAGCGGCTGGCTGCTCTGTGGTGGTCTCCGCCGCAGTGTTCGCAGTGGTGGCAGTGGAGCTTAGCGCCACCGTTGTGGTGGCGGTGGTTGAGTTTGCCGCGGATTCCTCATCGTTTCCGCAGGCTGCGAGGCCCAGGGTCAGTGCGGTCGCGGTGCACAGTGCGCCGATTTTGGTCAAATTCACTTCTTGATCACTTCCAAAAGTTCTGTTCTAGGCCAGAGTTTTACTTGCACTCTAACCAAATTAATCGGCTCACGGCCATGGAGCGTTTCAACTACCATAATTTAGGTGCAGCTCACCAAAGAAAGCATTATCGCGGCAAGCCTTGAGATTTTGAGTGAATACGGGCTGGCAGACATGACCATGCGCAGGCTCGCCGCCCACCTCAACGTTGCCCCTGGGGCGATGTATTGGCACTACAAAAACAAGCAGGCGTTGATCGATGCCACGGCTCGGGCTGTGCTGCAGCCGCTTTTCGACGCGCCCACCGCCGCGCTCGAGCAGGCATGCATGCGGCTGCGGGAGGCTATGTTTTCCTATCGCGATGGGGCGGAGCTACTGAGCGCCGCGCTCGCGAACCCCGCGCTGCGGGCGGAGATGGAGGCGGTGCTGGCCGCGTCGGCACGCTCAGATGGACTCCCCCGCCCTGATCTTGCGGCGGCGACCTTACTTTCTTTCGTGCTCGGCTCTTCGATGATGGATCAGGCTGCGCTGCAGCAGGCAGAGCTTCAAGAAATCACAGTCGCGGATACAGGTGACGCAATCCGCACTCTCGGTGTGGATTCTGATAATTTCACAGACGGTTTACGCGCCGTAATAGCAGGTATGAGCAACTGAACCGGTAAGGTACCCATTCATGAATGAACCCGTAGTTTCTCAGGCGTCTGCGGCGCCAAAGCGCCGCGTGTGGCCCGGCCATGCCTACCCACTTGGCTCTTCCTACGACGGCGCGGGCACGAACTTTGCCATCTTCTCGGACGTTGCCGAAAAGGTGGAACTGTGCCTGATCGATGAAGACGGTAAAGAAGAACGCATCAACTTGGAAGAAGTGGATGCCCACATTTGGCACGCCTATCTTCCTGCTGTCGCCCCAGGCCAGCGCTATGGCTACCGTGTCCACGGCCCATACGACCCCGCAAACGGCAAACGTTGCGACCCGAACAAGCTGCTCGTGGACCCTTACGCACGCGCCTTCACCGGCGAATTCGACGGCCACCCTTCGCTGTTCAGCTACGACATCACCAACCCGGATGATCCCAACGCCCGCAACACCGAGGACTCCCTGGATCACACCATGAAGTCCGTGGTGGTCAACCCCTTCTTCGACTGGGGTTCTGACCGCGCGCCAAAGACCCCGTACCACGAGACGGTGATCTACGAGGCACACGTGAAGGGCATGACCATGACTCACCCGGATGTTCCGGAGGAGCTGCGTGGCACCTACGCCGGCCTGGCACACCCAGCGATCATTGGTTACCTCAAGGACCTTGGCGTGACCGCCATCGAGCTGATGCCGGTGCACCAGTTCCTCCAAGACGATCGTCTGCGTGACCTCGGCCTGCGCAATTACTGGGGCTACAACACCTTTGGCTTCTTTGCTCCGCAGCACGATTACGCCGCCACCAAGACCGCAGGTGGCGCGGTGAGCGAGTTCAAGGGCATGGTCCGCGCCTTCCACGAGGCCGGCATTGAGGTCATCCTGGATGTGGTCTACAACCACACCGCCGAGGGCAACCACCTGGGCCCAACGATCGCCTTCCGTGGCATCGACAACGAGGCCTACTACCGCCTGGTGGACGGCGACAAGCGCCACTACATGGACTACACCGGCACCGGTAACTCCCTCAACGTGCGCGACCCCCACCCACTGCAGATGATCATGGATTCTCTGCGCTACTGGGTGACCGAGATGCACGTGGACGGCTTCCGCTTTGACCTGGCCTCCACCCTGGCGCGCGAACTCCACGATGTGGATAAGCTGGCAACCTTCTTTGACTTAGTGCAGCAGGACCCCGTGGTGTCCCAGGTGAAGCTCATCGCCGAGCCGTGGGATGTGGGCGAAGGCGGCTACCAGGTAGGCAACTTCCCACCGCTGTGGACCGAGTGGAACGGCAAGTACCGCGACACCGTGCGTGACTTCTGGCGCGGCGAACCAGCGACGCTCGGCGAGTTTGCCTCCCGCATCACCGGTTCCTCGGACCTGTATGCGAACAACGGCCGCCGCCCGACTGCTTCGATCAACTTTGTGACCGCTCACGATGGCTTCACCCTCAACGACCTGGTGAGCTACAACGAGAAGCACAACGAGGCCAACGGCGAGGGCAACCGCGATGGCGAAAGCCACAACCGCTCGTGGAACTGCGGCGTGGAAGGCCCCACGGAAGACCCCGAGATCCTGGAGCTGCGCGCCCGTCAGCGCCGCAACTTCCTCACCACTTTGCTGCTTTCCCAGGGCACCCCGATGATCGCCCACGGCGATGAAATCGCGCGTACCCAGGGCGGCAATAATAACGTGTACTGCCAGGACAATGAGATCGCCTGGGTGGATTGGGAGCTGCTGGAAAAGAACAGCGATCTGCACGAGTTCACCCGCCGCCTCATCCGTATCCGCGCGAACCACCCGGTGTTCCGCCGCCGCCGCTTCCTCGCTGGCGGCCCCCTGGGTGAGGACGTGCGTGACCGCGACATCGCGTGGCTGACCCCATCCGGGCGCCCCATGACCCAGGATGACTGGGGTTTTCACATGGCCAAGTCCGTGATGGTGTACCTCAACGGCCAGGCGATCGGCGAACCGGATTCCCGCGGCCAGCGCGTTGAGGATGATTCTTGGCTGATCATCTTCAACGCCCACTACGAGGAGATCGACTTCTCCCTGCCAAGCGCGCAGTTTGGCCAGTCGTGGAAGCTGATCGTGGACACCGATGAGGCCACCGGCTACCCCGCCGACCCCGTCACCCTGGATGCTGAGGCCACCCTCACCGTCCCGGGCCGTGCCACCATGTTGCTGCGCCAGGTCGGTTTGCCGCTCTACAGCAATGATGCTGAGCAGCCAGCGAAGGAAGAGACGGTGGATACCGCAGACGACTACGCTGACAAGGGAATCGGCTAAACTCGCTGTCCCAACTGGTCTTTTGCTGTAAAGGAGTGTGTCCCCCGTGACTGAAGCGCGCATCGAGGCATTTCGAGGCACGATCGAAGTTGATCCCCGAACCCTGCGATTCAGCCCGAGCACACTCGCCGCAGCCCTCGGCCACCAGGCCTTCAGCACGCCGATCTCCAGCATCACTTCCGCCACCATCAGCAGTTTGGCCACGCGTACCACTGGTGGTGTGGTTGTGCTGGAGCTTGCCGACGACGCCAGCGCCCGCAGCCACTCCATGCTCTTCGCGCCCAACCAGGCCCAGGCCCAGCAGGATCTCGTGGATGCGGTCGCCGCCGCACGCCGCGGCGAGCTCCCGGTGATCGCCACCCGCGCGGTTGCTGGCCTGGACTTTGTGGCGGTAGATGTGGAAACCGCAAATGGGGACTGGGGTTCCATCTGCCAAATCGGCGCCACGCTGGTGCGCGACGGCGACGTACTTGAGACCGTAGCCTGGCTGTGCCAGCCACCAGCCCCAATCGCCAACTTTGATGCGGAAAATGTTGCCATCCACGGCATCACCGCCGAAGACGTCCAAGACGCCATGCCTTATGCCACGGCGCAGGAAAAATTGGTGGATTTCATCGGAGACCTCCCGGTGGTGGCGCACAACGCCCAATTTGATATGACCGCCCTCTTCCGCGCCGCGGAGGCCGCCGGCATCGCCGTCCCCACCTTGGATTTCTCCTGCTCACTTGCCCTTTCGCGGCACGCCGACCTGAAGGTGGAAAGCCACCGCTTGCCGGTTGTGGCCCAGTACTTTGGCGTAGACCTGACCAAACACCATGACGCAGGTGCGGACGCCGAGGCCTGCGCAGGTATCATCATCGGCCTTGCGCAGCGGGTAATTGAGCAAAAGACGCTTTCCACGCCGGTCAGCCTGCGCGAGCTCACCGAGCACTTCGGCATGACCTTAGGGAACCTGGACGCGAAGCGGGTCTACCCTGTGCTCGCAAAGTTGTCCTCACAGCGCTCCGCCACCCCAACCCCAGCCACCTCAGCCACCTCAGCCTCGCAAGCGCCCGCTCAGGCACGGGCGAGGGCGCGCTGGGCCAAAGCCGCCACCCCGGAGGTCATTCCAGAACCAAATCTGGACGCGGACCCCACCGGCGTGCTGTTTGGCCAGAATGTCACCCTCTCCGGCGATTTCGCCCCATTTGAAAAAGGCGAGCTGTGGAACGCACTCGCTGCCCGCGGAGCCCAGGTGGGCAAGAACGTCACCAAAAAGACCACCATTTTGGCCTCCGGTCCGTGGGAAACGAAGACATCCAAGCTCAAGCGCGCCGAGGAGCTCATTGCCAAGGGGCAGCAGATCGAGATCTGGTCTGCTGAGCAGCTCTTCGAACACCTCGAACTCTCCCCTGAATGAGGGTAACCCCTCGCTGCTTTTTCTCTCGCTGGGAACCGCACCACCTCCGTCGGGAGTCTAAGGTAGGTGTTGAGTTAACGGGGCAGCTTTGAAGGGGGATACCTTGGCACTTGAATCACAGGACTTGCAGCTTGAGATCGTGGCATTACGAAACACGCAGGCTTTGACGCTGGTTGGGGAGGATTTCGGCGCCGGCTACGCGCAGGTGGCACTGGCTCGGGGACTTTGTACGCGCTTTCGTTTCCACGGACACACGCTCACGCACACCGACATCGCCCAGATGGGGCTGACTCCGCTCAAGGCGTGGAACTTGGCGGCGGCGCAGGCGCAGCAGCGGGCACGAACGTCCTTGGGCATTCAGGTCCACCGCCGCCCGGCCACGGCTCTGGATCCGGCGTTGGTGGGTGGGCTGCAGTTGCGCATCCCGGGAACGTCGATGAGCACCTGGCTCGCGCACCCGGAGACGCTGCAGTTCCTCAACAATTACGCCATGGGGCTGCTCGAACAGCCGCCAGTGTTCCTGCTGCCGCAGCAAAACGTGCTGGTAGCGATGCCCAAAGAGCGAGCGCACGCGGCAGGCCAGTGGATCGCTGAGCGTGCTCGCACGGGATTGGGCGCGGCGGTGCCAGGGGTGTTGCAGGAGCGCGACGGTTTCCCGGCGTTCTACAGTGCGGAATCTCCGAGGTGTGCCGCTTCCGTTTAAGGTAGTGTGCATGACTCGCATTTCCTCCACCTATCGTTTGCAGTTGCGCGGCCCGCAAGCTGATCCGCAAGGACGCAGCTTTGGGTTCGCAGATGCCCTGGCGTTGCTGGACTATCTGCAGGATCTGGGGATTTCACACCTGTACCTCTCCCCGATTCTCAAGGCAACCAGCGGTTCTGCGCACTGTTACGACGTGGTAGACCCCACCGAAATCAACCCCGAGCTCGGTGGTGAGGAAGGTTTCCGGGAGCTCGCCCTTGCTGCCAAGAAAGCCGGCATGGGCATCATTATTGATATCGTCCCCAACCACGTTGGCGTAGCCTCACCCGAGCAAAACCCCTGGTGGTGGGATGTGCTGAAGCACGGCAAGGCTTCCCAGTACGCGCACTATTTTGACATCGACTTTGCCAAAGACAACGGCGCCGGCGGAAAGATCGGATTGCCGGTACTCGGTGCGGAGGGCGACGAGCACAAGATCACCTTTGCCACCCTGGATGCGTCCGTACCTACCGCACCGGGGCTCGTCGGCGAGCAAGTCCTCGCTTACTTTGACCACTTCTACCCCATCGCCCCCGGCACCCTGGTCCCTGATGATCCGGTAGCCACCTACTACAAGCAGGCGTACAAGCTGTGCTACTGGAAGTCCGGAGTGATCAGTTACCGGCGCTTTTTCTCCGTGAATGACCTCGCGGGCATCCGCCAGGAGGATCCGGAGGTGTTTTCTCATAGCCATGAGGTGATCCGCCGCCTGGCCGAGGAGGACCTCATCGATGGAGTCCGCGTGGATCACCCCGATGGCCTAGCCAAGCCCTTTGAATACCTCGAGCGGCTGCGTGATCTCATTGGCCCCGACCGGCTGCTCCTCGTGGAGAAAATTCTTGGCGTGGCCGAGCCCCTCGACCCCCGCCTTCGCGTGGACGGCACCACCGGCTATGACTCGCTGCGGGAGTTCGACGGCGTGTTCGTCAATCGCGCCGCAGAAGACAACCTCAGCATGCTCGCCCTCAAGCAAACAGGCTCCACTTGGGATGCGCAGGCACTGCATGCCACCGAACAACTGCTCAAAGCCGACGTCGCCAGGTATGAACTCGCCGCGGAGGTTCGCAGGCTGGCCCGGGCCGTCCGCCGGGATAACTTCTCCACCGCCGGCGCCGCGGTGGACGAGGCCGAGCTGATTGAAACCATCATCGACCTGGTGGCGGAGATGCCCGTGTACCGCGCCGACTACGAGTCCCTCTCTCGGCTCACCGCCTCCGTGGTGGCGGACCTCTCCCACCGCTACCCATCCAAGCGTCGGGCGCTCGACCTCATCACCGCGGCCATGCTCACCGGCGGTGAGGCCACAGTCCGCCTGGCCCAGGTGTGTGGCGCCGTAATGGCCAAGGGCGTGGAGGACACCACCTTTTACCGCGCCAGCCGCCTCGTTGCCCTGCAGGAGGTTGGCGGCGCACCGGGGCGCTTTGGTGTGTCCGCGGCGGAGTTCCACCTGCTCCAGGATGAGCGTTCCCGGCTCTGGCCCCGCGCAATGACCACGTTGAGTACCCATGACACCAAGCGCGACGAGGACGTGCGCGCCCGGATCATCGCGCTGACCATCGAACCCCACGTTTTTGCGGAATTGGTGCACAAGGTCCACGCCCTGGTACCCGCCCCAGACGGCAACACAGGGCACTTCTTGCTGCAGAACCTCCTTGGCATTTGGCCAACCGAGGCCGAGGGCATCACCCCAGCGCTGCTGGAGCGGGCAACTGAATACGCAATTAAGGCTGTGCGTGAGGCCGGGGTACACACCGAGTGGACTGCCCCCAATCAGGCTTTTGAGCAGGCCGTCACGGATTGGGTGGCTGCTATTTTGGGTGGCCCTGCCCAGCCAATGATCACCGAGTTCGTGGCCACTATTGAGAAGCGGACCGAACCCATCCGTTTGGGCCGCAAGCTGCTGCAGTTGCTGGCCCCCGGTATCCCGGACACCTACCAGGGCACCGAGCTGCTGAGCGATTCCCTGGTGGACCCCGATAACCGCCGGTTTGTGGATTTCACCATGCGCAGGCAGTTCATGCAGCGCCTGGACGAACAGAGGGTTCCGGACCCCGTCCAGGAGCCGGACCTGGCGAAGCTGCACGTCACCCGCGAGGCATTACGGGTGCGCGCCGATCTGCCGGAAACCTTTGACACGGGCGACTACGAAGCCGTGTTCGCCCAAGGCCCCGCGGAGGTAAACTGCATTGGCTTTGCCCGCGGCCCCAAGGGCTCCCGCCGCACCGCGCGCCACGAGGTGATTGCCTTTGCCATCCGCCGCAGCTTTGACTGGCAGGACGCCTCTCAGTGGGCGGGCACCACGTTGACGTTGCCCCACGGCGCCTGGCGCGACCGCCTCACTGGCAACGTTTACTCTGGTGAGGCACAGGTTGCCGACCTTTTTGCCACCTACCCGTGTGTGCTGCTCCAGCACATCCACTAGCACACCCACTAGCTTTTCGCAGGTCCCCCAATGTCCAATGCCACCAATCTTTCCGCGCTGCACAACATCTACCGCGATTTCAACACCGCGCATCCTCGGGCTGCCGCGGAGTTTCGCGATGCCATGGAGGACGTGCTGCTGGATGCAGGCCTGACCTATGACCGCGTTTCCGCCCGCGTGAAGAGCTGGAGTTCCCTCAAGGCCAAGGCAAAAAAGCGTAATGCGCAGGGCGAGTTAGCCTATCCCGACCCCTGGCGGGACATCCACGACATCATCGGCGTGCGCATCACCACTTTCCATTCCACGGAAATCCCCCAGGTCAAGGAGGTTCTCGCGGACAACTTTGTGGTGCTGCGCAGCGTGGACAAAGCCGCCCAAACCCGTATTTCGGGGTCCTTCGGCTACGGCTCGCACCACCTCATCCTCGCCGCCGACGAACGCACCCCCAGCCTAGCCAGCTACCAGGGTTTGCAGTTCGAGGTTCAAATCCGCACAGTCCTCCAGCACGCCTGGGCAGAATTCGAGCACGACATCCGCTACAAGCGCCGCGGCCCCCTCGATCCCCAAGTCGACCGCGCCTTCACCCTCGCCGCGGGGCTCATCGAACTCGCCGACCAACAATTCGACCAGATCGCGGCCGTCCATGAGCCTGCCGACGCTGCCCAGGGTCTCGCGGTGCCCGAGCTCGGCTCGGCGGGTGCGGACATCACGCTCACCGCGGCTACCTTGCCCGGGGTCATCACGATGCTCACTGGAAACCGCTTCCCTCAGTCGCGAAGCGAGCACTACGGCTGGCTGGAGGAGATTCTCAATGCGAATGGCATCACCACCGCCGGCCAGCTCCGCGAGCTCCTCAATGAGGCTGATATTGCCGCGGTGTCCGGCGCGCTGAAGTACCAGTTCACCCCTGGCCATGTGCGCATTATCGACGATCTCCTGCTTCACCGTTTCCGCGAGCTGCACATTGAACGCACCGGCAACACAGGCAAACGGCCGAAGCTCCGGGCGGATCGCCTTGCCCAGCGTTTGCAGCAGCTACGCGGCTAGAGCTGATTTTTGGGTTAGACTCGTGGTCACATCTTCCCCTTTGTTTAAGGAGTGTTTTCATGAACTTGTCCGCAAGTCTCGTTGAGCTGTCCCCTCAGGTAGCCGACTTCATCCACGTCTGGGCACTGAGCATCGCAGACTTCTTCCGCCCATTCGGGATCAACTTCCCACCGGCATCCTGGGGAACCTTTTCTATCTAACTCTATCTAACCTAAGAACGCTGCTTGCCTTGGAGTTTATCCAGCTCGCGGCGTTCTTTTTTGGTCGGCCGCCCCGCCCCACGGTCGCGCCTGGGCATCGAGAGCAGGATTTCTTTCGGCGGTGGTGGCGGCGAATGGTCCACGTAGCAGGTGCGCGCAATCACCGCGCCCACGCGTTTGCGGATGGTGTGGACAACTTCCACCACGTATTCGCGGTGGTCCACCCACACCCGCACCCGATCCCCCGGCACCACTTGCTGGGAGGGTTTCACCGGCTCCCCGTTGAGCTTGACGTGGCCCGCCTTGCAGGCGTCCGAGGCTGCAGAGCGGGTCTTCATCAACCGAACCGCCCACACCCAGGCGTCGATGCGAACGGGTGCCTGAGAATCAGTATTGGTCACGGTGGTTCACGATCTTTTGCACCTTTGACCAGTTGTAGCCGCCGCCCACCACAGCGATCACGAGGCCAATCACTAGCCAGCTCCAGGAGGTAGCGAGCACCGCCAGAGCTGCTCCACCTACTACGCCAACAGCAACGGAACCTACTGCTCGCTTGGAGTATTTGCGCACTGCTTGTTTGCGCAGTTCGATTGGATTGTGGGGGCGTGGCTGCAAAGTCATAGCACCTATCCTATAGCGAATGTATGCCCTGCCTCCTTGAGTACGCCACCGCCTTTAGTCAGGGAGGCAACGAGGTCTTGCAGCATCGCCTTTTGCTCCGGCTCCGTGGGCACTGCCAGAGTGATCTGCACCCTCGCGCCGTACGTCACCTCTTGCACCGTTACGCCGCGTGCGCGCAGCTCGGCTTCGATCCTGCCGGCGTCGGCATGCCCCAGTGAAAGCTCAAAGAGGCTGAGCCTGCGGCGCGTGACGGTGCGCACTTGGGTGAGGCAGTCGGAGACCACGTTCGAGTAGGCGTGCACCAGTCCCCCGGCGCCGAGCTTGGTGCCGCCGAAGTAGCGCACGACCACCGCAACGATGTCTTGGAGGCCGCTGCCGCGGAGGACGTCGAGCATGGGTTGGCCGGCGGTGCCGGAGGGTTCGCCGTCGTCGCTGGAACGCTCCATCGGGTTGGCTCCGTCTTGGTGGATGATGAACGCGCTGCAGTGATGGCGTGCGTCGGGGTATCGTCCGCGGAGAGCTTGGACGAAGTTGCGTGCGTCCTGCTCGCTGCTGGCCTGGGTGATGAAGCAGAGGAATCGCGAGCGCTTGATCTCGTGTTCAATGAAGAACTCGGTGTTCGCTTCCGGACGGCTATACATGAGGCCCCATCTTAATTCGCGCTACCCTGGGAACCTATGAGTTTGCCCACCGTGCAAGACCAACTTTCCCAAAACCCACTGCGCCACGAGGTCTACAGCGTGTGGTCACCCGCCGCCACCTCGGCGTATGTGTATGTGGAGGGCGAGGACCCGCTGGAGTTGCAACCAGGCCAGGGTGGTTGGTGGATAAGCGATCGCGCACCTGTTGTGGGCGAACGCTACCGCTACTCCACCGATCTCACCACCAAGCCTTTTCCTGACCCCCGCAGTCGCTTCCAGCCTGAGGGCATCCATGGGCCTTCGGAAGTAGTTGACCGTACGCCTGTGGCTATGGGTGAGTACCGCGGGGCGCCGCTTGCGGGAAACATCATTTATGAGCTTCATGTGGGGACGTTTTCTCCTTCCGGGACGTTCCAAGGGGTGATCGACCGCCTGGATTACCTCACCGACCTTGGGATTACTGCCATTGAGTTGATGCCAGTGAATCCTTTTGGAGGCGCACGAAACTGGGGATACGACGGCGTGGACTGGATGGCGGTACACGCCGAATACGGCGGCCCCAGCGGCCTGAAAGCACTGGTAGCGGCCGCCCACGAACGTGGAATCGCGGTCATCCTGGATGTGGTGTTCAACCACTTTGGCCCTGACGGCAACTATGCCGGGGCTTTTGGCCCCTACACCCAGGCGGGCAACACCGGGTGGGGCGATGTGGTGAATATGTCCAACGAGCACAGCGATGAAGTTCGCGCCCTCATTTTGGATGCCTGCCACCAATGGTTTTCTGAGTTTGGCATTGACGGCCTGCGCCTGGATGCCATCCACGCTTTTGATGACCGCGGCGCCACCTCGATCATCGAACAGATCCGTGCGGTTGCTTCGGAGGTTGAGCAGGAAACCGGGGTGACCCGCTATGTGATTGTTGAGTCTGACCTCAATGACCCGGCAGTGATGACGCAGCGAAAAGCCGATGCACAATGGGTTGACGACATCCACCACAGCCTGCACGCGCTGACCTCCGGGGAGCGACAAGGATACTACTTGGACTATGCGGAGGCGGGCGTCCAAGGCTTGGCAAAGAGCCTGGCCGGCATGTACTTCTTTGACGGAAATTACTCCACCTTCCGCCGCAGGCACCATGGGCGGCCCATCACGCTCGGGGCTGATTCTGCTATCGAGCCTTGGCAGGGCGTCACCTACACCACCACCCATGACCAGACTGGCAATCGCGCGCTCGGCGATAGGCCCTCCCAATACCTGGATGAACCACTGCTGAAATTGCGAGCCGCCACCGTGCTCTGCTCCCCCTACACTCCCATGCTGTTCCAGGGGGAAGAATACGCAGCTAAAACGCCATTTCCCTTCTTCTGCTCGCATGAATCTCCGGAGCTGAACCGCCTCACCTCCGAGGGGCGCAGGCGGGAATTCGCAGACCACGGCTGGGACACCACCAACACCCCGGATCCCGCAGCATACGAAACGTTTGCCTCGGCCAAACTCCAACCGGAACGAAACGCGATTTTTGCCGAGTATCAACGGCTGATCGCCTTGCGCAAGCGCCTCGGCTTCGCGCGAACGACGTACCCAGAATTCCGGGTAACCTGCGGTGATTCCCACTCCCCCTGGCTGATCATGGAGCATCCGGGAGCGTGGTTCGTCGGTAATTTCAGCCCGCTTCCACTTTCTGTAGAGGTTGCAGGCAGCACGGTAGCACTCCCTGCCTGGGGCTACGAGGTTTTGGAGAAGTAGGCGGCTGGATCTGCGGGGCGGGGGTAATTTTTGCCATTTTCTTTTACCCCCCTTCCCAATACGTTGTGCATGAGCTAAGATTAGAACAAAGATTCGGGGGATGCAAGAGGGAGTCGACCCGAAATGAGAAGCTACCTTAGGGGGGAACATTGGAAACCCAAGACATACCGCTCGCAAAGGCTTACGCCCTAGCAGCCTCGGACGACCCCTTGTCCACCATGCAAAGAACCGTTAACAAACTGCAGTTTGAGGCCTACCTCCAATGGTCCAAGGGGCTGGAAGACTGTGACCTCGGTGCACTCGCGGTCACCATGGCTACCCGCACGGGCGAAACGGAGTACACCACAGGCATGAACCTTTTCGCTGCGCACGAGCTCCAGAAGCTGCCGAACATACTTGCGTTTCAGCAGCAGACATGGGTTCTCGATCTCAAGCGCCTGAGGGCAATCATTCAGGCAATTGAAGGCATGCCGGAGGAGTTTTACCCTGCCTTTGAAAAGGAGTTCATGAAGTTCCTTGAGCCAAAATCCCCAGCCCAAGCCCTGCCTAGCGCAGCACGCTTTGGCGGCCTTGCCCGCCGCATCCGGCAGGATTTGGACCCCATCCCATTCCCAATGCGCAAAGACTCGGAAAAGGTGGATTGCCACTCGAACGAGGACCCAAACGGCCTCGACCACTGGGAAGCCTTGCTCTCCAAGTCCAGGAGTAAGGTGCTCGCCAAGACCCTGGGAGCCATTTCAAAGAAATACAACTGCTCCAAAGCAGAAGCCATTGAACGGCTGTGCTTGGACAAAGCAGACGTCAAAGTGCACCTCCACCTCTACGAGCCCAAACCAACCGAAAACGGCAGGGGCGACCTGGTGGAGTGTGAAGGTGAAACTTACCCCACCGGCCACCTGGGCAACCTCCTGGCTCGCGCCGAAGAGGTAGTAGAAGGCGAGCCGCTTCCGGCCCGCAGCAGCTACGAATTCTCCGATCGTCAAAAGGAGCGCATCAAGGGCCGCGACGGTGTGTGCCGCTTCCCTGGCTGCAGCCGCCGCGCCACCCGCGTGGACATCGACCACGTGGTTCCCTTCAGCCAGGGAGGGCCAACGCATGAAAGCAATGCTCAATGCCTCTGCAGAACACACCACATCATGAAGACGCGAAGAATCGTCTCCTGCGAAATCATGCCGGATACCTACGCTGTGAAGTGGATACTTCCAGACGGCACGATCGTGTTCACCCACCCCGAAGGACCCCTCGCACCGGAACTGCGCAATAGCATCTACACACTCCGGGATCTTAAGGCGAAGTTCGTGGAGAGGGACCAGGAATTAAGGGAAGCAGCAAAGCAGCAGGCCGCACGCGAAGCCGCCGAATACGCCGAACGGCTCGCCGAAATGGAAAAGGAGCCTATCCCCTTCTAGCCCTAACTCACAAGGAAGTTGTACTCTGCGGTGCCGGGCTCCAGGCGACGGCAATCAATGCGCGATGCCTCCATCCGTTCAAGCAGCCCATCCAGGTCTGTGGCACGCCCAAGTTGCAAACCAACCAAGGCAGTACCAGTTTCCCGGTTGTTGCGCTTGAGGTACTCGAACAACGTGATGTCATCATCAGGGCCCAAGATCTCGTTGAGGAACGTCCTCAGCTGACCAGGTTCCTGAGGGAAATTCACCAAGAAGTAGTGTTTCAGGCCACGGTGCACAAGAGATCGCTCCATGATCTCCGCATACCGCAGCACGTCATTGTTGCCTCCGGAAATGATGCATACCACCACGGCACCTGCAGGGAGATTCAGTTCCCTGAGGCCCGCCACGGAAAGCGCCCCCGCAGGCTCGGCGATGATGCCCTCGTTCTGATAGAGGTCGATCATCTCCGTGGCAACCGCGCCCTCAGAAACGGTCATCGCGTGAATCCGTCCCTTGTTCGCCTCAATGATCTCGAAATTCAGATCACCGATGCGCTTCACCGCGGCACCGTCCACGAAAGGATCAACACTATGCAAGGTCACAGGCTCATTCGCCTCCAGCGCAGCCTCCAAAGAAGGGGCACCTGCTGGCTCTACGCCAATCACCGGCGTGCGTGGCGTCATGTCCGCAAAATAACTCACGATGCCGGAGATGAGCCCGCCACCGCCAACGGGAACCACAATGGCATCGATCGACTTGCCAATCGCCGTGAGCTGCGAAAGTACCTCAGCAGCCACCGTGCCCTGCCCAATCACCGTGTTCCGATTGTCAAAGGGCTCCACCATGGTCGCGCCGGTCTCGGCAGCATACGCACGAGCGGCCTCGGCCGCCTCGTCAAAATTGGCGCCCGTGACCACCAGCTCAACCAGGTCCCCGCCATGCACCATGATGCGGTCGCGCTTCTGCTTCGGGGTCGCCGCAGGCACATAAATGCGCCCCTTGATGCCCATCGTGCGGCACGCGAACGCAACACCCTGGGCATGATTGCCTGCCGACGCAGCCACGATCCCAGCCCCGCGCTGTTCCTCGCTGAGTTGCGCGATCGCGTTCATGGCGCCGCGGATCTTGTAGGAGCGCACGTCCTGCAGATCCTCGCGCTTCAGGTACACCTCAGCGCCGGTCAACTCACTCAGCCGCGGGCAGAACTGCAGCGGGGTAGGCGAAATGCTCGCAGAAATTCGAGCCTGAGCGAGTTGGATGTCGGCGGCATGAACGGTCACTGTCATGGTTTGCTAGCTTACTCCCACTGGCAGCCGCGGAAGAATCTACTCCCAGCCGCTGATCACAATCTTGCCCACGGTGTGGCCCTTCGCGATTTCCTCATGGGCAGCACCAATGTTTGCAGCGTTGATGGGCTGGACAACCTTGGTCAAGGTGTGGCGCAGCTCGCCGGAATCCAGCATCGCAGCCACCTTGCGCAACACTTCGCCCTGGTAGGCCACGTCCCAGCCACCGACGGGACGGGAAAACATCGACTCCCAATGCCAGGTAATCGCCTTGGCCTTGAAGGCATTGAGGTCAATGCCATCGGCCTCATCGATGCACACGATCTCCCCGAAAGGCCGCAGGACTTCCAGGAAAAACTCCTGACGCCCAGGGGTCCGGCTGCTGAAGATGTAATCGACCCCCTCGGGCGCAAGGTTCTTCACCTGCTGCACATAGTCCTCGTCCTTGTAATTCACCACGTGATCAGCGCCGAGCTCGCGCAGCCAGGCCGCGCTTTCCTTCCGGGAGGCGAGAGCGACCACGGTGACCTGCGTGAGCCGCTTGGCGAGCTGCACCAGAACGGAACCCACGCCGCCCGCGGCACCCACCACAACCAGCGTGCCAGTGGAATCAGCTTGCAGTTTCAGCTTGCTAAACAGAGACTCCCAGGCGGTGAGGCTTGTCAGCGGCATCGCGGCGGCTTCCTCCACGCTGAGGCTCTGCGGCTTCGGCCCCACGATCCGCGCATCAACGGCATGGAAACGCTGGTTGCTTCCCGGACGGTCCACCTGCCCCGCGTAGAACACCTCCTGCCCCGGCGCAAAACCCTCAGCCGCAGCCTCAGACCCAAGAGCGCGAACGACGCCCACAGCGTCCCAACCCAACACGGATCCAGGGGCGGCAAGGCGGCGGCGCTTGGTGTCAATGGGGTTCATGGAAACCGCTTGAACTTCGACCAGCAGGTCGTGCGAACCAAGCTCCGGAACCTCCAGGTCTACTTCCTGAAAAGGCTCACCTGGGCCTTGGGAAATGATTGCCGGGTTAATCATCTCGGCTCCTTTGCAATGGGATCAGCGGGTAGGTACGTAGCCTTTCAACGTGGCACCCATCGGGATTATTTCGACTCCAAAAACGCCCAGGTTGGAAAGGGAGTCCACAAATCGGATAAGGCTCAGACCTTCATCATCGCCGAACATGGTGACGTTAGCAACGATGGCCGTGCTGCCCGTGATTCCAGCCACAAACCCGACTTCCGGGGCACTGCGTAAATGTTGGCCGAGGGCCTCAACGCAGCCGGGTGCGACGTTCAGCCACAGGTGGACGTCGTGACCGCTGGAGAATGCGTTCGGGGACACTACCGCCTCGTAATACAGGATGCCCGCCTCCTCGAGCCGCTTCCGGCGCCGGGATACCGTGGCCGCGTCAACGCCCAGATGTTTGGCCAGCGTGACGTTACTGAACCGGCCGTTTTCCGCGAGGAGGTGGAGGAGGTGCTCGTCTTCGGTGTCCAAAGCAACGTCCCGAGCAGGGCTGCGCCCGCCGCCCCACAAGTGCAGGAGTTGATGGGTAGTGATGAGCAGGTCAGGCGCGGCGGCCAGCACCTGGCCCAGGGTTTGCTCATCGCCCACGACGCCGCAAAACACCTCGGTTCGGTCCCTGGACACTCGCACCCACCGGGTTTCCAGCATGTCCACGAGCTGCGGGACGATGGACACCGTTTGCTCCGGACCACCATGGACGCCAGGGAAGCCACGGAACCGGATGAGCCAGGTGTGCTGCCCGCCAAAGTTTGGTGCGGTGCGCCCGATCACGTGCACAATGTTGTGGCTTTGCATGCGCTGGAAACGCCGTGCAACCGTATTGGCACTCACGCCGAGTTGCTGTGCCCACTGCCCAAAGCTGGCCAACGGGTTCTGCTGGACGCAGGTGAGGAGCTGCTTGTCTAGGGGATCGAAAAGGAAGTGGCGCATGGGACGAGGACCTTACGGAGAAAGCGTGCACAAAGGAAGTTTATTTGCAGATTCCATGCATACTTCGTGAAAAGCATGCAATCAGGAACTACTTTAGCGTGGCATGAAAAGCACACAACCCAATGTCTTGATCACGGTGGCGGCGTTTTCCTGCCTGGTGGTGACGCTCTTGCAGTCACTGGTGGTGCCCGCAATACCGCGCTTTCCGGAACTGCTGGGCACCTCGGCAACAACGGTGTCCTGGCTGGTCACCGCCACACTGTTGGTGGGTGCATCGGCAACCCCAATCGTGGGGCGATTAGCGGACCTGTACTCGCCGAAGCGCCTGCTCATCATCACCATGGGTTTGGTGTTTGTGGGATCGGTGATCGCGCCAATTGGTGGGGTGCCAACGCTGATCCTCGGCCGCGCCTTGCAGGGACTGGGAACCGCGATCGTGCCGGTGGCGATGGCACAGATGCGGCTCAGCCTGCCGGGACCGAAGATTCCCGGCGCGTTGGCGCTACTCAGCACAACGCTAGGTATTGGTGGCGGGCTCGGGATCCCTATTGGTGGGGTGCTGATGGCGGCGTTCGGGTGGAAGTCGATGTTCGTGGTGGCGGCGCTGCTTTCCGGCTTGGCCACCGTTGCGCTGTGGTTGGCCGTGCCGCAGGGTACGGAGCTAAAGCCAGATGTCAACTTTGACTACCGCGGCGCCACACTGCTGAGTGCCGGGCTGACCGCCGTGTTGGTGGTGCTCTCCCAGGGATCCTCGTGGGGTTGGGGGCATCCATTGGTCCTCGGCCTGAGCTTGGCGGGTGTGCTGCTGTTCCTGTGGTGGGGCCGCACGGAGCTGCGCAGCGCCTCGCCGCTGGTGGACTTGCAGACCGCGCGGATTCGCCCGATCTTGTTCACCAACATCGCCTCCGTGCTGCTAGGCACACTCATGTTCACGAACCTGCTGCTCACCACCCTGGAGCTGCAGAACCCGGTGGATGAACGCGGCTTCGCCTGGGGCGCCAGCGCGGCCGGCCTGGCGATGCTCCCGAGTGCCGCCGCGATGTTTGTGGTTGCCCCACTCAGCACTGGGCTGGCCAGGAAGATTGGCCCGGTGCGGCTACTTGCTGTCGGCGCGTTGGTGACCTTGCTCGGCTACCTCATGCGGGTGGCTGTGTACATCAGCCCCGCGTGGGTGATCCTGGCGGCAACGGTGGTGGCGGTGGGCGTCGGCATTTCCTACGCAGCGATGCCAATGGTGATCGTGCAGTTCGCTCCCCGGGAGGAAGCGGGCTCGGCGCAGGCCGTGAACGCACTCATGAGGGCGATCGGCATGGCGCTTTCCAGTGCGATCGTCGCCGCGGTGACCACAACTGTGGCCGCAGAAATTATTACCCTCGGAGCCATGGGAATCGTGATGTCCGTGGTCGCCGCTGCCCTGGCTTGGGCGGGGCAGGTACGGGAACAGCAATAGGAAAGGGAACAGCGGAAAAGCAATGAACGCAATTGACACCCACGCGCACTTCTACCCCACGTGGTACCTGGATGAACTGGAGCGGGCGGGCGTGAGCCCGGACAGCACCGCGATTGCACGCGGACTGCATGCAGACACCACTGCCTCGGACATTGAGAAGCGCCTTGAATGGATGGACCGTGCTGGAGTGGAGGCACAGGTCATTGCCGTTACCCCACAGGGACCCCATGTCGCAGACGGCGCCAAGGCCACGCACCTTGCCGAGGCCATCAATGAGCACTACCTGGAAATCGCCGCCGCGCACCCTGGGCGCTTCCTCCCCTACGCTGCCCTGCCGCTGCCGCACGTGGGGGCGTCGGTACACATCATCGAACAGGCACAAGGTTTTCTTGGGTTCAGTGTGCCTACCTTGCTGCCTGGGGGCGGGTCCTTGTTTGGGGAGGAGCTTGAGCCGGTGTGGGAGGCGCTGAATCAACAGTCTGCGGTGGTGAACATTCATCCGACGGGCCAGGGGCTGTGCGCGGCGCCGATCACCGAGCACCACCTGCACTGGGTCAATGGTGCGCCGGTGGAGGATGCCACAGCGGTGCTGCATCTCCTCAAAGCCGGGATCAACCTGCGCTATCCCAAGATTACGTTCCACGTCGCGCATTTGGGCGGTGACCTGGCTTTTCTGGCGCGGCGTTTGGAGGACAATTTTGAGGATTGGGATGCGTTCCCTGCCTCGCCGATGCAGGCGCTGCGCGGCATGGTGTTCGACGCCGCCAACTTCCACGAACCCGCGCTGCTCGCGGCGGTGGCTACCTACGGCCCGGAGCAGGTCATGGCCGGTAGCGACTTTCCCTACTTCCAGGAAGAAAAGTACGTCCGGGCCTTTGAGTACATCCGCAGCGCTGGCCTTTCCGAGGAGGTGAAGGCCAAGATCCTGCGGTCCAACGCCGCGCGAGTGCTGGGCCTGGAGCTTCAGACCTAGCCGAGAATCCCCGCGCCCATGGTGGCTTTGAGATCGCCCATCAGGCTGCCAGTGCGGTTCACCCGGAGGTGCTCGCCCAGGACCATGAGGGAGGATTCCTCGCCCTGAACGATGTTTAGGTACACGTCTGAGTCGCCGGGGTTGGCCAGCAGCACGTCTTTGAGCCGCTTGATGTTGTCCGGGGTGCACTGGTCAGTGCGCATGGTCAGCCGCAGCGGGAGGCCTGCGCCGTTGCCGGGGCCGAGGTCGGCAACGCGGAGGTCGTCACAGAACACGCTCATGCGGTCATCTCGGATAGAGATGTGCGCCTTGGCCAAGATGATGTTGTCTTCCACGATCTGCGGCGCAACGATGGAATAAATCTTGTTAAACACCAGCAGCTCCACCTGCGCACCGTGGTGATCTTCGATGGTCACGATTGCCCACGGGGAGCCGTCTCGCTTGGAGTACCGACGATCCACGCTGGAAATAATGCCGCCGATCTTTACCTCGGCCTCATGGCGCAGCTCGCCGGACAGGATCTTGGTGAGTGGGGTGTCCGTTTGCGCCTCCAGGGCGTGCTCGAAACCGTCCAGGGGGTGCGCCGAAACATACAAACCGAGCATTTCGCGCTCCAGGGCCAGCTTCTGCTTGGGCTCCCACTCTTGATCCGGAACCTGCACTGCAAAGACGTTTTCAACTTCAGCGCCGGCCTCGCCTAGGGAGGCAAAGAGGTCAAACTGCCCCTTATCCGCGGCCTTCTTGGTGGAAATCACCGAATCCACGGCCTCCTCGTGGACCAGGAACAGGCCCTTGCGCGGGTGGCCGAGGGAATCGAAGGCACCCGCCTTGATGAGTGATTCCGTCACTCGCTTATTGCAGGCAGTGGTCTCAATCTTGTCCAGGTAGTCGGAGAAGTCCCGGAACGTTCCCTTTTCTTCGCGGGTCTTCACGATCGACGCCACTACGTCCTCACCCACGTTGCGCACCGCACCCAGGCCAAAACGGATGTCCTCGCCCACCGGCAGGAAGTTGAACGCGGACTCGTTCACATCCGGGGAGAGCACGGAGATGCCAAGGTGGCGGCAATCGGAGAGGTAAATGGCAGACTTGTCCTTCTTGTCACTCACCGATGTCAACAGCGCCGCCATGTACTCAGCGGTGTAGTTGGCCTTCAGGTAGGCGGTCCAATAGGACACCAGGCCGTAACCGGCGGCGTGGGACTTATTGAACGCGTAGGAGGCGAAGGGCTCGATGGTGCCCCACAGCGCATCCACCGCCTCCTTGGAGTACCCGTTGGAGAACATGCCCTCGGAGAACTTCTTGTACTCCTTGGCCAACACTTCCGGCTTCTTCTTACCCATGGCTTTACGGAAACCATCGGCCTCACCGGCGGTGTAGTTGGCCAGCTTGCGGGAGATCTCCATGATCTGCTCTTGGTACACGATCAGGCCGTAGGTCTCTGCCAGGATTTCCTGCAGCGGCTCTTCCAACTCGGGGTGAATCGGCTCAATTGGCTTACGACCGTTCTTACGATCGGCGTAGTCCCAGTGGGCGTTCACACCCATCGGGCCTGGGCGGTACAGCGCCAGAGACGCCACGATGTCATTGAACCCAGTGGGCTGCATGCGTTTGAGCAGCTCCTGCATGCCACCGGAGTCAAGCTGGAACACGCCCAAGGTTTCACCGCGGGACAGCAGCTCGTACACAGCGCGGTTGTCTGTGTCCAAGGCCTCAAGGTCTACGTCTTCGCCGCGGTTGATCTTGATGTTCTCCAGGGCGTCGCCAATCACCGTGAGGTTGCGCAAGCCAAGGAAGTCCATCTTCAGCAGACCAATGGCCTCACAGGCGGGATACGGCCAGCCAGTGATGATGGCGCCGTCGTTAGCGCGCTTCCACATGGGGATGCAATCCATGAGCGGCTCGGAGGCCATGATCACCGCGCAAGCGTGCACGCCGGCCTGGCGCACCACACCTTCCAAACCGCGCGCGGTCTCGTAGATGCTGCGGACGTCGGGGTCCGTCTCGATCAGCGAGCGCACCTCCCCCGCCTCGCTGTAGCGCGGGTGCTCAGGATCGGTGATGCCGGAAAGCGGAATGTCCTTGGCCATGATCGCAGGGGGAAGCACCTTGGTGATGCGGTCCGCCATTTGGAAGCCCTCTTGGCCGAACTGCACGCGCGCGGAGTCTTTCAACGCCTGCTTGGTTTTCACCGTACCGAAGGTGATCACCTGCGCAACCTTGTCTTCGCCCCAACGTTCTGAGGCGTAGCGAATCATCTCGCCACGGCGGCGATCGTCAAAGTCAATATCGATATCCGGGGCACTAGGGCGCTCTGGGTTCAGGAACCTCTCAAACAGGAGGCCGTGCTCAATGGGGTCGATGTTGGTGATGGTCAGCGCGTAGGCCACCAGGGCACCAGCAGCCGAGCCACGGCCGGGGCCTACGCGGATGCCGATGGAACGGGCGTGCTTGATGATCTCTGCGACGATGAGGAAGTAGGAAGGGTAGCCCTTCATGTCGATCACATTGATCTCAAACTCCGCGCGATCAATGTACTCCTGGGGCACGGGCGCGGAGCCGAAACGCTCCTGGAGGCCCTCCATCACCTGGTGGCGCAGCCAGGACGTAGGTGTGTGGCCCTCGGGGACGTCGGCAACCGGCATTCTGTCGTGGGGGTGCTCCGCCCACACCTCGGAGTAGTCCTGCACACGCTCGGCTACCCAGAGGGTGTTGTCGCAGCCGTCGGGAACGGTGCTGTCCCACAGCTCACGCATCTGCTCGGCGGTCTTGATGTAGTAGCCGGTGCCGTCAAATTTGAAGCGATCCGGATCGTGGAGCGTCTTGCCTGTCTGCACGCACAGCATTGCCTCATGGTCCTGGGCTTGGGATTCCAGGACGTAGTGGCAGTCATTGGTCACGAGCGGCGGAAGGTCCAGCTTGCGACCAATCTCCAGCAATTCGGAGCGCACGCGGTTCTCGATCTCCAGACCGTGGTCCATGAGCTCGAGGAAGTAGTTGTCTTTGCCGTAGATGTCCTGCCACATCGCGGCGGCCTCCAGAGCCTCGTTGAACTGGCCCAGGCGCAGGCGGGTTTGCACGTCGCCGGAAGGGCAGCCTGTGGTGGCGATGATGCCGGTGGCGTGCTCCGCGATGAGCTCCGCGTCCATGCGCGGCCATTTGCCCAACTGGCCCTCGTAGGAGGCGTAGGAGGAGAGCTTGAAGAGGTTGCGCAGGCCAGTGGCATTTTCCGCGAGCATAGTTTGGTGCAGGTAGGCACCGGATGCGGAGACGTCGTCCGCCTTTTGGTGGGGTTCGCCCCACCGGACGCGATCCATGTTGAAGCGGGAGCCGGGTGAAATGTAGGCCTCAATGCCGATGATCGGTTTCACACCGGCGGCCTTCATTGCGTGATAGAAGGCGTCCGAGCCGTACATGTTGCCGTGGTCCGTCATGCCCACCGCGGGCATGCCCTGCCGGGAAACTTCCTCAGCCAGCAGGTCCACCTTTGCCATGCCGTCCAACATTGAATATTCCGTGTGGTTGTGCAGGTGAACAAAGGAGGATTTTTTCGCCATGCTTGAAGATCTTAGAGCACCTGTCAACCCCCAACAGAGGGCCCCAACTGAATGCAACGTGGCGTGGGGGGAGCGCTATCATCATGTGGTGTTCTATGGCATCTCGGCATACCTTTTATGGGGATTGTTCCCCGCCTACTTCCCCCTGCTGCGCCCCGCGGCGCCGGTGGAAATTATCGCGCACCGCATCCTGTGGACGGCAGTGTTCATGGCGATCGTGCTCACCGTGAGCAAAAGCTGGCGCGAGCTGCGCGGGGTGAGTGCGGCAACCTGGGCAAAGGTGGCGGCGGCCTCCCTGTTGATCACCGCCAACTGGCTGCTCTATGTGATTGCCGTGAACTCCGGTCATGTTGCCGACGCCGCCCTGGGCTACTTCATCAACCCCCTGGTCAACGTGTTGCTCGGGGTGGTCTTCCTGGCCGAGCGACTCCGGCGCCTGCAGACCATCTCCGTGTTGGTGGCGGCGGTGGCGGTGTTGCTGCTCACCGTTGTGGGTGGCCAACCCCCAATAATTGGCCTGGGCCTGGCGCTGAGCTTTGGGCTGTACGGCCTGGTGAAAAAGGGCATTTCGCTGCCCGCCACGGCATCACTAGCCGCGGAGACTCTGGTGCTCGCCCCCGTGGCCCTGGGCTACATCCTCTACCTCGAACTCGCCCCCGCACAAGCAGGCACGTTCCTCAGCGAGGGCCCCGGCCACGCCGCATTGCTCATCTGCGCGGGCCTGGTCACCGCCATCCCGTTGCTGCTGTTCGGCACCGCCACCAAACTCATCCCGTTGTCCACCATCGGCATGCTGCAATACGTCACCCCCACCATCCAGATGATCTGGGCGGTCTTCGTGATGCAAGAACACCTCGAGCCAATCCGCTGGGTGGGCTTCATCATCATTTGGATCTCGGTGGCCATCTTCCTCACAGACATCGCGCGCAACCACCGCCTCACCCACCGCCGCAAGCCGAAAGCAAGCTAGCGAGCCGCGACTGGCCGCACCCCGAAGCGGCCCCAGGCGGCGTCGGAAGGCAGTACCTCTACCGCGAGCACTTGGGGGCTTTCCGACGCGGCCACGAGCTCCACTCCCCCGGCGTACGCGAGCGCGGCACTGATGCGCTCCTGGCCCACGGCACGGCGGATGACGTCGGCGCGGGTTTCCGCCCCCGTGGGCTCCGGCAGCGGCACGACAAGCTGGGAGTGTTCGGAGATCACGGCGTTCACCCTCGGTAGCTGAGCGGTGATGCGTTCGACGTCTCTGGCGGGAATCGGCTCGGTGAAGGTGATGAGCGAGAAGGCTGGGGCCGCTGAAGGATCGGCAGCGGCAATCGCGAGGCTTTCCTCGGCGCGGGCCTGGTATTCCTCCAGGGTCTCACCGCTTTCCATTCCCAGCACATCGCCGTTCGGCGGCATGGGCTTGCTGGTCCGATCAGACCCCATAGCGAACACGAACACCACCACGAGCGCCGCGAGGCTCATCACTGCCACCACCATTCGGGCTCGATCCACCGAATCCCAACGCTGCGCGAAACCCAAGCTAGCCCTCCGCGCGCAGCACATCGAGCGCATGCTGCAGATCGTCTGGATAGGGCGCACTGATCTCCATCCAGCGGCCATCCGCCGGGTGGTGGAAGCCCAAAGTCACCGCGTGCAACCACTGGCGGATCAGGCCCAGCTTAGCGCTGAGCGCTGGGGTGGAGCCGTACATCGGGTCGCCGCAGCAGGGGTGGTGCAGCGCAGACATGTGCACTCGGATCTGGTGGGTGCGCCCCGTCTCCAGGTGCACCTCCAGCAGCGAGGCCTCCCGGAATGCCTCAAGCGTCTCATAGTGGGTGACGGCGTGCTTACCGTCGCTTGTCACCGCAAAGCGCCAACCGGCGCTGGGATGCCGGCCAATAGGGGCGTCGATAGTGCCCTTGATCGGATCCATGTGCCCCTCAACGAGCGCATGATAGGTCTTTTCCACCGTGCGCTCCTTGAACGCCCGCTTCAGCACCGAATAGCCACGCTCGGAAGCAGCGACCACCATCACCCCAGACGTACCGACGTCCAGCCGTTGCACAATACCCTTGCGCTCCGGCGGACCGGACGTGGATATGCGGAAACCTGCGGCGGCGAGCCCACCAACCACAGTCGGGCCCTCCCAGCCCAAGGTCGGGTGCGCTGCAACGCCCACGGGTTTGTGAATGGCAATGAGGTCTTCGTCGGAATACAGCACCTCCATCCCCTCCACCAGCTCCTCCTTGGGAACCAGATCCTGCTTCGGGTCGGGCAGCGTCACCTCCAGCCAAGCACCGGAGGAAAGCCGATCCGACTTCCCCACCCGGGCGCCCTCAATCTGCACATCCCCGGCCTCGGCGAGCTCCGCGGCCATGGTGCGCGAAATCCCCAGCAACTTGGAAAGCGCGGCATCAACCCGCATGCCCTCCAGGCCCTCCGGGACCGGCAATTGACGATGCTCAGGCATGGCGCACCTCCCCCTTCTGCTTGCGCTCCTTCAGGAAATCACTCACCACAAATAGCGCTACGCCGCAGGTAATCGCGATGTCTGCAATGTTGAAAATGGCGAACCCCCGCAGCCACAAAAAATCCACCACATGGCCATGATAAAAACCAGGCTCGCGCACCAAACGGTCAATCAAGTTACCCGCCGCCCCACCGGCGATCATCCCCAGTGCCACCACCTGCGGGGTGTAGCTCACCTTCCGAGAAAACCACAGCGCCGCGACCACCGCCACGAGCTGGATCGTGGTGAACAACCAGGTAGAGCCCTCCCCAAAAGAAAACGCCGCACCGGGGTTGAAGGTCAGGCGAAACTGCAGCAAACTGCCGATGAACTCTCGGGCCTGCCCGTCGGCCAACACCCGCAGCGCAATCGCCTTGGAGGCTTGATCCACGGCGGCCAGCACCACGATCATCGCCGCCACCACACTGAAGCTCCTGTTCACACTCACCCCACCATCATTCCAAAAAGCCACAACCTCCCGCCAACCGCTGAGGATTTCCAGAGGGTATATGCTGTTGAGCGTGTTTAGGCAATCCAACTCCCCCCGCCCCCAGCAACCCCAGCGCCGTCTCGGTATGCTCACCGCAACGTTGGGCCTCGGCCTCAGCATCAGCATCGGATTGAGCGCCTGTAGCAGCACGGAGACGGGACAGGCTGGTGCTGATGCTGGTGTTGAAGCGGGAGTGGCAGTGCAAGCCGACGTCCCCAAGGTCACACTCATCACCGCTGGTACTGATGCGGGGGAATTGCGGGAGCTGCGCTACGCGAACACTGGCGAACAACAGGTCACGCTGGCGCTGAGCGAAGGGTTCAGCCAGAACACCTGGCAAGCAGCGGCCGTGAAGCCCATCCCACCAGCACCTGACCTCACCAGTTCCGAACTGGTGACGCTCAGCACGCAAGCAACTGCAACGCAGGCAGCAGGCGGCGGCGGTGAGGATGGCGAAGATGACGCACCCGAGCGCACAGTACAACTTAGCTTTGCGCAGGTGGAGTACGACAACCTCGAGCAAGCCAGCGAGGTCCGCAGCGCCGAGGGCTTCGGCATGACCTGGTTTGCCACCTCCCGCGGCCAAATCTCAGAACTCAGCCTCCAAGCACCCGCCGCGGCCACCGACACCGGCAGGGCTATCGCCGAACAGCACCTCCTGCGCCTCATCTCCACCCAGGTGGTCTTCCCCGAAGAACCCGTGGGTGTGGGTGCCATCTGGACCGTGGAAAACCGCGTGTCCGGCGAATACTCCATGCTGCAAACCAATACCTACACGATCAGCAGCATTGAGGGTGACGTCGTGAAGCTGCAGGTAGACGTTGCGCAGCGGCCCTCCCTCGGCGCCCTCGAAGCTGCCGACGGCACCACCTTGAACGTGATGAGCTCAGAGACCACCAGCGCCTCGGAAATCACGGTGGACCTCGGCCACCCCCTGCCGATCGCTGGGCAAATGGCGTACACCACCCGCATTGTGTACGGCCAAGAAGAAAGCGAAGCCCGCGTGGTCCAGGATCAGACCACCGCGGTGCGCTTCAATAATTAAGCTTACTGTGCTTACTGGGCTGGGGCTTCTTCGACCGGAGCCTCTGGTGCGGGGGCCTCTACTGGGGCCTCAACTGGAGCCTCTGGCGCGGGGGCGCCGAACTCATCGGTTTGGCACACCGGTGGGACCTGCTCAGGGGGTACCACGAAGCCCACGATCATGCAGGCCCAGGTGCGGGAGAGCTTCCAGCGGCCATCCTGGAACACGAACTCAACGTCTTCGCCCTTTTGCGGCTGAGCCTCCTCTGGGTACTGCACCACCACGGTGGCGAGCACCGAATCTGGGGTGTATTGCAGGATTGGCTCCACCACGTACAGGCTGGCGCCGGAGGCTACCTGGTTTGCTGCGAGGACGTCGAAGAGCTCGGGGGCCGTCTCGCCGCCTTCCACGGTCTGCACGCGCTCCTCAATGGGCACGTTGGGGTCCATGGCCAACGCCAAGATGCCATTAAGTTCCTCTGCGGTAGGCAGCGGAGCCTGCTCCTGGACGGCAGTGGTGGTTGCTGCGGCGGTGCTGCTCGCGGTGGAGCTCGCATCCTCGCCGGAGCAAGCGGCCAAAGTCAGTGCTGCGGCTACAGCAGTGGCGGCAGCAGCGTACTTTGTAAGCTTCACAAAATCTCCTCGTTGCGCGGGTGTGACTTATGGGATGCTACCAAATGTTGTGGCACTCTATACACCATGAGTTCACCCAAAGTTGTGGTTTTGACCACCGGCGGCACTATTTCTTGCACCACAGACCCCCAAGGCGCACTCGTTCCCACCGTCTCCGGTGAGGAGCTCATCGCCCCAGTAGCAGCACGCTTCAATGACAACCTCAACATCGAAGTCCGCGAGCTCCACCGGCTGGACTCCTCCTCCATGACTTTCGCGGACGTTGACGAAATCATCACCGCGGCACACAGCGCCCTGCAGGATGAGGACGTGGTGGGCGTGGTGATCACCCACGGCACCGATTCCATGGAAGAAACCGCCATCGCACTGGACACCTTCCACAACGACCCCAGGCCGATCGTACTCACCGGCGCGCAAAAGCCTGCCGACCACCCCGAGGCCGACGGCCCCGGCAACATCTTTGAGGCAGTGGTGATCGCCGCCGACAACTCCGCCCGCGACATCGGCGTCCTAGTGGTCTTTGGGCACGCCGTCATCCCGGCGCGCGGCTGCGTGAAGTGGCACACCTCCGATGAACTGGCCTTTGCCACCAACGGCCCGGAGGAACCGCAACGCGCTGAGCCCGTGATTCCCGTGCCGCTCGCCGGAACGAAGGTGGAGATTATCTCCGCCTACCCTGGCGCCCCACGCACACTCTTCGACGCCGCCATTGCCTCCGGCGCCCAGGGCATCGTGGTGGAGGCAATGGGCTCCGGCAACGTTGGCACCGAACTCGCTCGGGCCGTGGATGAGGCCCTCAAGCAGGGTATTCCAGTGGTGATTTCCACCCGAGTGCCGCGTGGCGACGTTGCCAGCGTCTACGGTGGTGCAGGCGGCGGTGCAACGCTCGCGCGCAACGGGGCCATTGGCTCGACCTACTTCCGCGCAGGCCAAGCGAGGGTGCTGCTCGCCATCGCGGTCGCCGCAAACGTGCACCCGGTCACTCTGTTCTGAGGTCCTTCCAGTCCAGGCTGTCCAAGGGGTCGGCGGGCTGGAGCTCGGAATCGGTGACGTCAAAAGTCTTGGTCTTCCCCTGTCCTAATGCCGTGGTGCGCGTTTCAAAGCGCACGGTGAGCTTGCCGTGGCCGATGCCTTGGATCCAGCCGTGGCCGTACTCGGGGTGGTACACGTCCTGGGTTGCACGCCACTGCTCGGATTCGGATTGGGGTTGGGGTTCGGCTTGGGTTGGTGCGGGTTTCGGTTCGGGATCTCCTTGCGTGGGGAGGTCAAGCTCCGGGAAGAGCACGTCTTGACTGACTTCACTGAGGCCGGAGAAACTCACCCCTACCAGGCGGATTGCGCCCACCTCGTTGGGGTAGCGCACCAGTTTCAGCGCGGCTGCTTCCAAGGTTTTGAGCTCGCTTGTGGCATAGGGCAGGGTCAATGAACGCGATTCGATGTGGAAGTCTGCCATTCGCAGCTTGACTGTGACCGTGCGGGCCACGCGTCCGTCGGCAAGCAATCTCCTGTGTGCTTGCGCTGCGGCACGATGGAGGGCCTCGTCTACTGCCTCCTTGGTGCGCAGGTCGGTGTCGTAGGTATGTTCGGCGGAGATCTGCTTGGCTTCCGCGCGTGGGGCAACCTCGCGCTCGTCCACACCGCGTGCCATCAGCCACAGCCCCCTGCCAGCGGCGGCACCAAGGGTGGCAATTGCCTCTTTTTCCGTCATTCCCGCGAGCTGCCCGATAGTCTCCACACCAGCCAGCGCCAACTTTTGCCTGGTTACTGGGCCCACTCCCCAGAGTTTGCCTACAGCCATGGGGTGGATAATCTCCTCGTGCCGCGCCGCTTCAACAATGAATACGCCGTCGGGTTTGGCCTCGTCGGAGGAGATTTTTGCTACCTGTTTACCCGCGCCTGCACCGACGGAACTTGGCAGCCCCGTTTCCTTTCGGATCGTCGCGCGGAGGGTGTTCGCAAAGACGCGGACCTCCTCTGCACTGGCGCCGACAAGTTCGGCGGGCTCCAAAAATGCTTCGTCGATGGAGACTTGTTCCACCACCGCGGCCTCACGGCGGAGAATCTCAAACACCCTCGCAGATGCCGCCTTGTACACCGCAAAGCGTGGTGCCACCACAACACCGCGAAAGCCAATGAGTTTGCGAGCCTGCCAAGTGGGCATCGCCGAACGCGCGCCCAACGCCCTGGCCTCGTAGGACGCACCGGCCACCACTCCCCTGCCACTGACACCGGCCACCAACACCGGGCGCCCCCGCAACGTGGGGCGGGTGAGCTGCTCACAGGAAGCAAAAAATGCGTCCATGTCAATGTGCAAAACCCACCGCTGCATGGCAAGAAGCTTAGCGGTTCGCCTTCGCCAGGTACCAACCACCCACAAACAGCGGCGGCAGCAGCACCGCGGCGGCAATGGTGGTGTACGTGCCACTCGGGTAATCAAAGGCCATCAAAATGAGGACGCCAAGCAAAAACGCGAGCACAACGACGTCGCCTAGCGCCCCACCGGGGGCACGGTAGTAATGGCGCGTCACCGTCCCCTGCTTCGCCGCGCGCAGGTAACCCAAGTGGGAGAGGCAGATCATGGCCCACATTGCCAAGATGGCGATTGCGCCGAGGGAAAGCACAATCTCGAAGGCCTCCTCCGGCACCAGGTAATTGAGCACCACGCCGGAGACGAAGCACGCCGTGGTGAGCCACACACCGCCCATGGGCACTCCATGCTCGCTCATGTTGGCCAGGAACTTTGGCGCACTGCCCGTAAGCGCAAGCGGCTTGAGGATACGAGCTGTGGCATAGAGTCCGGCGTTCACGCTGGACAACGCCGCAGTGAGCACCACCAAGTTCATGATGTCCGCCGCACCGGGCACGCCGAGGGCGTTCATGAAAGTGACAAACGGGCTTTCCGCACCGGAATAGGCGTTGGCCGGCAACAGCATTGCCAGAAGGAACACTGACCCCACGTAAAACACCACGATGCGCCACACAGTCGTGTTGATAGCTTTCGGGATCTCCTTCTCCGGGTTTTCAGTTTCCCCGGCGGCCACACCAATCATGTCAATGCCCGCGTAAGCAAACACCACGCCCTGGGTCATCACGATCAGCGGCAGCACGCCGTTGGGGAACCAGCCGCCGCCCTCCGCGAGCGTGGACCAGCCTGGGGTGTGGCCAGCAACCTCGTGGCCGCTGAGGATGACCACGATACCCACGATCATAAAGACCACGAGCGCGCCCACCTTGATGAAGGAAAACCAGAATTCCGCCTCACCGAACAGGCGTACCCCGAGCAGGTTTACCGCGAGAACCACCAGCAATGCCGCTCCCACCAACACCCACTGCGGCACCTCTTGGAAGATCGGCCAGAAGTTCAGGTAGACCGCGATTGCGGTGAGTTCGGCGATTCCCACCGTCACCCAAGCCAAGAAGTAGATCCAACCGGCAAAAAATGCGGCCTTCTCCCCCAGGAACTCTCTGCTGTAGGAGGTGAAACTTCCAGAAGTTGGGCGGTGCACCACCATCTCCCCCAGGGAGCGCAGCATGAGGTAGCCGATGACACCACACACCGCGTAGACGATGGCGAGGCCCGGCCCGCCCGCGTTGAGGCGGCCGCCGGCGCCAAGGAACAACCCGGTGCCCAGCGCGCCGCCGAGCGCGATCATCTGAATGTGGCGGTTGCGCAGATCCTTGCGGTAACCCGCGACTTCTTGGGCGTGAATATCATTCATGCAACCAAGACTAGACAGCTTAGTCTAATTTCCTGGCATTGTGCGGGAATTTTATTCACGCCCACCTGGTGGGAGGGTTAGGCCTTGTGCACGTCCGCGGTGACGCCTTCCACCACCTTGTGCGCGCCCTGCCCTGCGGCTTGATCCGCAGGAACAACTTCGAAGGAAGTTGCGAGCACCTCACCGGCAATGAAGTCCTGGTGGCGCTGCGCCCACTCCAGCTTGTCCTCGGGGACCACCAGACGCACCGTGATGCGATCCGAGACCTCGAAGTCGCTGGCCTTACGGGCGTCCTGCAGTCCACGGACCACGTCTGCCGCCCAACCCTCGGCCTCCAGCGGCTCGGTAACGGTGATGTCCAGCACCACCAGGCCGTCCACGCCGTCGATCTGCGCGGTGGTCTCTGGCTCCGCAGCCACCAGACGCTCGGTGAATTCACCTGGCAGCAGCTCAATGCCGTCCGCCACCACGCTTTCACCCACGCGCTCGTAGTTGCCGGCCTTCACTGCCTTGATAGCCTGTTGCACGTCCTTACCCAGGCGAGGGCCAGCAACCTTCGCGTTCACCACTACATCGAAGCGGCCCACAGAATCCACATCAGAGGTCAAGGTGATGTCTTTCACGTTCACCTCGTCCTTGATGATCGCCGCGAAATCCGCCAAGCGCTCAGACTCCGGCAGGGCCACCGTAAGGCCTGGCAGCGGCAGGCGGTTGCGCAGCTTGTGCGCCTTGCGGATCGAGTTGGTAGCGGAACAGACGCCGCGGATCTCATCCATGGTGCGCACCAGCTCCGGGTCAGCCGGGAAGTCCTCCGCCTTGGGGAAGTCCGTAAGGTGCACGGAACGCTCCCCGGTGAGGCCACGCCAAATCACCTCGGTTGCCATGGGCAGCAGCGGCGCGGCCACGCGGGTGAGGGTTTCCAGCACGGTGTAGAGGGTGTTAAAGGCCTCTGGGTGGGCATCATCCCCGGCCCAGAAGCGCTCGCGGGAGCGGCGCACGTACCAGTTGGTCAAGGCGTCACAGAACCAGCGCACCTCATCACACGCAGCGGCGATATCCGTATTATCCAAAGCCGTATTCACGTTGGCCACGAGATCATGGAGCTTGGCCAAGATGTAGCGGTCCAACACGTCCTTGGATTCCGTGGACCACTGCGCTGGCTGAGAGGTGTAGAGCTGCAGGAAGCTGTACGCATTCCACATTGGCAACAGTGCCTGGCGCACGCCTTCGCGGATACCCTGCTCAGTCACGATCAGGTTGCCGCCACGCAGAATCGGGCTGGACATGAGGAACCAACGCATCGCGTCTGAACCGTCGCGGTCAAACACCTCATTGACGTTGGGGTAATTGCCCTTGGACTTACTCATCTTCAGGCCGTCATCACCGAGCACGATGCCGTGCGCCACCACCTTCTTGAACGCGGGGCGGTCAAACAGGCCAACTGAAAGCACGTGCAGCAGGTAGAACCAGCCTCGGGTTTGGCCGATGTACTCCACGATGAAGTCCGCCGGAGTGTGGTTCTCAAAGAACTCTTTGTTCTCAAACGGGTAGTGGAACTGGGCAAAAGGCATGGAGCCGGAATCAAACCACACGTCCAGCACGTCCGGGACGCGGCGCATGGTGGACTTGCCCGTGGGATCGTCGGGGTTCGGGCGGGTCAGCTCATCGATGTCCGGGCGGTGCAGGCTCTTTGGCTTACGGCCGAAGTCGCGCTCCAGTTCCTCCAGAGAACCGTACACGTCCACGCGTGGATAATTTTCATCATCGCTCATCCACACTGGGATTGGGCTGCCCCAGTAGCGGGAGCGGGAGATGTTCCAGTCACGGGCGTTTTCCAGCCACTTGCCAAACTGGCCATCGCGGACGTGCTCCGGCATCCACTCAATTTCTTGGTTGAGCTCCACCATACGATCGCGGAACTTGGACACGGAGACGAACCAAGAGGGCAACGCCATGTAGATCAGCGGCTCGCCGGAACGCCAGGAGTGCGGGTAAGAGTGCTCGATGGTCTGGTGGCGCACCACGCGGCCCGCGGCCTTGAGGTCACGGATGATGTCTTTGTTCGCATCAAACACCAATTGGCCAGCGTATTCGGGAACGAGGGAGGTGAACTTGCCGTCCATGTCCACTGGCACCACCGTAGCGATACCGTAGGCATTGCAGGTGTTCATATCATCTTCACCAAACGCCGGAGCCTGGTGGACCACACCGGTGCCGTCCTCGGTGGTCACGTACTCCGCGAGCAGGATCTTGAAGGCGTTCTCGTGGTCCTTGAAGTACGGGAAGATCGGCTCGTAGGTAAGGCCCTCGAGCTCGCGGCCGGGCAGAGTGCGCAGTACCTCGTACTCACCGAGTTCTGCAGCATAAGCGCCCAGTAGCGCCTCAGCCAGGATCACGCGATCCCCCGCTACCGCAGCGGTGGCGCCTTCACCGGCTTGGACCACCGCGTAGGTGACCTCGGGGTTCACTGCCAGCGCCAGGTTGGAGGGCAGGGTCCACGGGGTGGTGGTCCAGGCAAGGGCCTTTGCCCCCACCAGTGATGCATCCGCGCTGAATCCCTCGGCCACGCCGGTGATTGGGAAGGTCACTGTCAGGGTTGGGTCCTGGCGCATTTTGTAGGAATCATCCAGGCGGGTTTCCTGGTTGGACAGCGGGGTGTGCTCAGCCCAGGAGTACGGCAGCACACGGAAGCCCTGGTAGATCAGGCCCTTATCGTAGAGCTGCTTGAAGGCCCAGATTACGGACTCCATATAGCCGGGGTCCATGGTCTTGTAGCCGTTTTCAAAGTCCACCCAGCGGGCCTGGCGAGTCACATACTCTTCCCACTCCTTGGTGTAGCGCAGCACGGAGGTGGCGCAATACTCATTGAACTTGGCCAGACCCATTGCTTCGATCTCGCCCTTGTCCTTGATCCCGAGCTGCTTTTCCGCCTCAAGCTCCGCGGGAAGGCCGTGAGTGTCCCAGCCAAAGACGCGAGGTACGTGATAGCCGGCCATCGTGCGGTAGCGCGGGATGATGTCTTTCACATAGCCGGTCAGAAGGTGCCCGTAGTGCGGCAAACCGTTCGCAAACGGTGGGCCATCATAGAACACGTACTCATCTGCCCCCTCCCGGTTATCCAGGGAGGCTTGGAACGTGTTGTCCTGCTTCCAGAACTTGAGCACTTCCTGCTCCATGTCCGGGAAACGGTTGGAACCGCCGGTGAGGTCCACGCGAGGGTACACGCCGCCTACTTCAGCCATGAAAAAACTCCTTCACATAAATGTAGCTGCTAGTGCAGGGACGCAAACTGCGCGGTACCACCCTGCTTGAACGCTGCTTTACTACAACATTCCGCTTCATTGGTGAAGGAGATGACGGTCTTACCCGTCCGGTTCTACTAGGCGTGCGCCGTTCTTCCGGAGGCTCCCCGGTGATAGCCGGATCAACGCCATAATGAGCAAAAGGTTACCGCCTTGGCAAATGCTGCGCAAGGCGGTCGTTTTGGTGCTCTCAACGAACTTAGCTGTTGCCCTCTGGGGCTGAGGTGCCGCGGGACTCCAACTCATCAAGCTGGGACTGCAGCAGGGTCTTGAGGCGGGTACGGTACTCGCGCTCGAAGGTACGCAGCTCGGCGATGCGCTTCTCCAGCGCCTCCTGCTGCTCCTTCACCGTTGCCATGATCTGGGTGTGCTTCTGCTCTGCATCTGCCTGCAGGGCATTTGCCTTGTCCTCGGCCTGGCGGATCTGCTCAGCAGCCTGCTGGTTTGCGGAGGTAGTGGTTTCCTCGGCGCGCTTCTCAGCGTCTGCAACGAGCTGCTGGGAGCGGGTCTCTGCCTCGGTGAGCTGCTCCTGGGCGCGACGCTGTGCGTCTTCCAGGGTTGCCTTGGAGCGTGCGTCAGCCTCGGAGATCTGGCGCTCTGCTGCCTCGCGGGCCTCTGCCAGCATGGACTGGGACTCGGAGGAAGCCTCGGAGGTCAGGCGGTCTGCCATCTCCTGAGCAAGGCTCAGCACCTTGGCTGCCTGCATGTGGGTATCAGCAGTGGCCTCGCCACCCTTGGCGGCTGCTGGCACTGCAGCGGCGGAAACAGCCTGGGCCTGAGCGGGAGCTTGAGCAGGTGCTGCATCTGCCTTCGCCTTGGCCGCCTGAGCCTCGCGCTTTGCGGCGTCTGCCTCTGCCTTGGCCTTTGCCTCCGCCTGCTTTGCTGCCTCGGCTTCGGCCTTGGCGGCGTCGGCCTGCTTCTTGGATGCCTCGAGCTTTTGCTCAAACTCAGCCTTGAGCTTGGCCTCGATCTCCTTGCGGATGGCTGCCTCATCAACCTTGGAATCAGCCTTGGCGGATGCAGGTACTGGGGTGACGGCTGGCGCAGACTTGCCGGCCTGGGCAAGCTCCTGCTTGAGCTCCTCAACCTGCGCGCGCAGTTCCTCGTTTTCCTCTTGGATCTCAGCGAGGGTGTCCTCAACGAGATCGAGGAACTGGTCTACTTCGTCCTCGTTGTAACCGCGCTTGCCAATCGGCGGCTTGCTAAACGCGACGTTATGCACATCGGCTGGAGTCAGCGGCATGAGCTTTTCCCTTCGAGAATCATTTACCCGTCAATAATTTTTAGCTTTCGGGCTCTTAACATGTCCACAGTAACGCAACCACTAAGGGAAACGCCAAGTTTTCCCCGCCCATCCTAACCTTTCAGCAGGTGAACAACTGTGGATTTCATCCGGTTTCATCTAGGATTTTGGCGCTAAATCTCACACAAAACTATTCGCGGCAATCCCGAGCAGGATCAGTACAAAGTACAGGCCAAAGTACAGCACCAGGATTGATACATCCAGGGCCACACCACCGAGGCGCAGCGGCGGAATCATGCGGCGCAGCGCCTTCACCGGCGGATCAGTGACCTGGAAAATCATTTCACCAATCACGTTAAACCAACGCGGGGCCTGAAAATTGCGGGAGAACCCTTGAATCATCTCGATCAAAATGCGCGCGATCAGGATGAACATATACACCCGCACGATGAGCGCGAGAATTGTAAAAAGCGTGAGCACTACTTCCCTTTCATGTTTCTTTGCATCCCTCACTTCCCCGCTGCATCTTTCCCAGGGCAGAAAAAACCCAAGCGGGCGTTGAGGGGACACATCCACAACGCACAACGCTTGGGGGAAAGTTTTGGTTCCGCAGCGGGAGCTCTTTAGCTATTTAGCGCAGACCTGCGGCGCGTTCGAGCTCCAGGGTGGAAACGGAGGCACGCTCAGGCACGATTGCGAACACCTTGGAATCGAGCTTCTGCATGGTGCCGCGCAGAGCGAAGCACAGGCCAGCAGCAAAGTCCACGATACGGCGGGCGTCGCCGTGTTCGATGTCGCCCATGTTGAACACCACGGCGTCGCCGTCACGGAAAGGCTCGCCGATCAGCGCTGCGTCGGAGTAGCCGTTGATGACCACGGGCACGATCGCGGTGGAAAGGCCAGAAGCCACGCCTCGGGAAGCGGAGGGCGCTGAGGTCGCTGGAGTCGCTGCGTATCGGTGGGAGTAGCTTGGCTCTTCCTCGTAACGTGGGGCGTACGCGAGGTTACCTTCGTAGGCTGGCTCGTCGTCGTAGTAGGCGTCCTCGCGATCAGCCTCGTATGGGGTGAGGCCAAAGAACTCCTTGGTCTTCTTCATGATCGACATCTACAGCGTGTCCTTTCAATTTGATGCAAAGCTTCGAGTTTTTCAGGTTTTACTGTGGTCTAACTTAAATGCTGCACACTGGGGTTTTGCGTATTTTCTCGGCGTGTTCGCGGATAATTATTAATCTTTTGCGCGGCCGGCCGCCGATGCACTCGCGGCGCGTGTTTGGGAATTCGCGGCGGCCATCACGGCAGCCAGATAACCCCAGCTTGGCGCCCTGTTGTGCCCTGTCTGCGGTAGGAAAAGAAAGTGTCATCTTCAATGGTGCACCTTGGGTCGGCGTCAATCGCTCGAACGCCTTTTTCCAAAAGCTGGCGCACAATGCCGGCACGCAAATCCAAGCCGACGCTCCCCTTCTTTGTGGTGGTCGCACTCCCCGGAAGTTTGCTTTCCACGTCCTGCGCCATTTCCTTGGGGACCTCATAATGTGCCCCCGACGCGGCAGGGCCAATGAGCGCGTGAATGTGCGCAGGCGTGGCACCCTGCTCCACCATCACATCAATGGTTTTTGCCACAATCCCATTGCGGGCGCCAAGGCGCCCTGCGTGCACCGCGGCGATCACGCTGTGGCCGGGCGTGGTGGTATCTGACAGCAAAATTGGTACGCAGTCCGCCACCAACACAGTCAGGGCCAGGCCACGGGCCGATGTCACGAGCGCGTCGGTAACTTCCACCGGATTGGCCTGAGGGCCATCCACTACGGTGACGTTGTTGGAATGGACTTGCTCCATCCACACAAAGTTCTCCACCCCGAGCCCTAACACCTCAGCCAGCCGGGCCCTGTTTTGCGCTACGGCGCTGGGATCGTCGCCCACATGATCACCCAAATTAAAGGAATCGTAGGGCGCAAGGGACACCCCGCCCGCTCTGGTGGTGAACACTTTGCGGACGGGGCGGTCGTTTCCCTTTTCAGTCATCGGCGTGAAAGGTGCTTTCTTTAAATGCAGTGCTGCTGTTGAACTGCCGGGTTAGCGGAGGAAGTCTGGAACGTCCAGGTCATCGCCATCGTTGCGGCGTGGCTGCGCTGGGCGCTCCTCGTGCTGCGGGTAGGACGGCCGGGAGGAGGAGGTAAACAGGCCGTTACCGCCAGAATTGGTGTGCTCGTCGTAGCTGTGGCGAGGGCCAGGCTGCTGCGAAGGGGCAGACATTGGAGCTGGGGTTGGAGTTTGCTCCTGTGGTGCCTGCTCACCGAACAGGGACGGGCGCTCCTGAGTCTGTGCCTGAGCTGGTGCCTGAGTCTGTGCCTGCGCTGGTGCCTGTGCGATGGTATTGCCCTGTGGGTCGAAGCCAGTTGCGATCACGGTCACGCGGACTTCATCGCCCAGGTTGTCGTCAAAGGTGGTGCCGAAGATCAGGTTGACATCGTCATCCGCGAGCTGCTGCACCATCGTGCCGGCCTCGTCCACTTCCTGGAGGCCCAGGTCAGAGCCACCGGCAACGGAAAGAAGCACGCCCTTTGCGCCGGCCATGGTGGACTCCAACAGTGGAGAGTTGATGGCCTGCTCGGCAGCCTGGAGCACGCGGCGATCGCCACGGGCGGTGCCCACGCCCATAAGGGCGGAACCAGCGTCAGCCATCACGGAACGCACGTCCGCAAAGTCCACGTTGATGATGCCCGGGGTGGTGATGAGGTCGGTGATGCCCTTCACACCGTTGTGGAGTACCTGGTCAGCGGCGCGGAATGCGTCCACCATGGACATGGTGGCGTCGCCGAGCTGCAGCAGGCGGTCGTTCGGGATCACGATCAGGGTATCGCAGACCTCGCGCAGCTCATCGATGCCGGCGAGTGCCTGGCGGGTACGGCGAGGGCCCTCGAAGTGGAATGGGCGGGTCACCACACCCACGGTGAGTGCGCCCATCTTCTTGGCAATAGAAGCCACCACTGGCGCTGCGCCTGTGCCGGTGCCGCCGCCTTCACCAGCAGCAACGAAGACCATGTCTGCGCCACGCAGGGTCTCTTCGATTTCAGACTTGTGGTCCTCCGCGGATGCACGGCCAACCTCTGGGTTTGCACCTGCGCCGAGGCCACGAGTTGCCTCGCGTCCGATATCCAACTTCACGTCGGCGTCGGAGAACATCAGCGCCTGGGAGTCCGTGTTCAGCGCGATGAACTCAACACCCTTCAGGCCCTCTTCGATCATGCGGTTCACAGCGTTCACGCCGCCGCCACCAACGCCGACAACCTTGATTACCGCGAGGTAATTGTCCTGGGTAGCCATATGTATGACTCACCTTTCACATTGTTCGTCTTAGCAGTTACTGCACTTCCCAGACCGGTTGCTCCAAGGAAACGACATCCTTGATCAACAGCCCAAGTTGCTCGCTATTGATTGTGCGGGAAAGGCGGATTATTTTCCGGTTCATTTGGTGGCGTGTCGGTACTCTCAACCTTTACTTTAGGGTTTTGACGTGCGCAAATGCGCACCATCCCTAGGGGCGGACCGCGATGATCGGAGCGCCCGAAACATCCAGATATGCCTCTGGGCGAGTCAGCGCCGTGCGCATGAGTGCAACCTTGTCCGGCAGGTTGTCCGTTGAGCCAAAGTAGACGCTGCGCCCGTCGTGAAGCTTGAACTCCAACTCCAGCGCGCTCGGGGCGGCGACCTGCGCTACCTGCTCACGCACCATAGGATCCATCGCCTGCACAACCTCCACCACAGCTTTCAGCGTGGCTTCGTCTTCCGCGCCGGCGCCAGTTCCGGTGACTTCCACCGTGCCAGGCGGAGGGGTATCAATCACAAAGACGCGGCCCTGCTCATCCACCAGATGCTCGCCGTCGGCGTTGCGCACAAACAGTACCGCCTGATGTTCGGTCACTTCGATCTCAATGGTATCCGGCAGGTGCATGGAAGCTTTCGCCGAGGCCACCCACGGCAATTGCGCCACCTGGCGAGCGGTTGCAGGGAGGTCCACGCGCAGGAGGTTAGCGTCCGCCGGCACGTTCGCCGCAGCGGCAACTTCATCCACAGTGGTCACGGTGTTCCCCACCACCTCGACGTTGCTTGCCTTAAGCACCGGCACGAACCAAGCCACCACCGCAGCGATTCCCGCCAACACCAGCAGCACCAGCGCAAGGAGAAGCGCGCGCTTCTTCGTCATAGTGCGCTACTTCCCCGTGTCTGTTTCGGATTCGGCCCCGGATTCGGCCTCGCGCAGCACACCAAGGATCTCCGGAGCGAGCATGGTGACGCTGCCGGCGCCCATGGTGAGGATCAAATCCCCTGGTTGTGCGAGCTCGTATAGGCGCGCCGGCACCGCGGAGAAGTCTGGCTCATACACCACAGGCACGCTCATCTTGGAGGCGATGATGGTAGAGTCCACCCCCTCCACAGGCTGCTCACGGGCGCCATAAATTTCCAGCAGCACAGCCTGGTCAGCAAGGCTCAGCGCGTCCGCGAACTCCTGGGCGAACTCAATTGTGCGGGAGTACAGGTGCGGCTGGAAGGCCACGAGCACGCGTCCCGACGTCCCCTGCTCGGCTGCCTTCGCATCCTGACGCTGGCGCGCAGCAGAGAGCACGGCCGCTACCTCGGTTGGGTGGTGGGCGTAGTCGTCGTAAATTTCCACCCCAGCAAACTTCCCAGCAGAGTCCCCGGCGGGAACCGCACCGATGAATTCAAAGCGGCGGCGCACCCCACCAAACTCGCTCACTCCGCGGGCCAACTCCGTGAGCTCGCCGCCGGCAAGCATGCCAGCGGTAATCGCTGCGGCGGCGTTGAGCATCATGTGCTCGCCGGGGATCTGCAGATCAACGTTTACCCGCTGCTCGCCTATCTGCACGGTGGCCCTCGTGCCGGTGGCACCCACGGTCGCGCCATCAATCACGGTGTGGGCAATCTCCGGGTGTGCCTGCGCGGCCGCTCTGGTGCCGTACCCCACCACGTTGAGCTCCGTCTTGAGCTTTTCGCCCAGGGCTGCAGCATGTGCATCGTCGAGGCAGACCACCAGGTGGCCATCCTTCGGGAGCCTGCGGGCGAAGTCTTCAAACACCTGGTGGTAGGCCTCCGCGGTACCAAAGAAGTCCAGGTGGTCCGGCTCGATGTTCGTCACCACGGCAATCTGAGGGCTGTAGCGCAGCAGCGAGGCGTCGGATTCATCGGCCTCGGCTACAAAGCACTCCCCCGTTCCCCAGTGCGCGTTGATCCCGGCCTTGTTGAGTTGCCCGCCGATGGCAAAGCTCGGGTCCATACCGGCGGCCTGCATGGCTACCACCGCCATGGAGGTGGTGGAGGTCTTGCCGTGGGTGCCGGCGATCAGCACCTCCTTGCTGGACTTCATGAGCTCCGCCAAGATGTCCGAGCGGCGGACAACCGGGATGCCTCGCTCGCGGGCGGCCACCAACTCTGGATTCTCCTTGGGGATGGCGGCAAAAGAAGTGACCACCACGGTGGGCAATTGTCCGGCGATGCTCAGATTGGACGCGTTGTGGCCGATCGCCACATGGGCGCCGGCGGAGCGAAGCGCCAAAATAGCGCGGGAATCCTTGGCATCCGAACCGCTCACCACGCAGTTGCGGGCGAGCAGGATACGAGCCACACCGGACATACCCGCGCCGCCGATGCCCACCAGGTGCACCCGAGAAAAATCAAACTCTTGCTGTTCAGTCGCTGAGCTGTTCATGGTGTTACTGCTCCTCTGGGTCCTCTGGGTGGTCAGCTGTTTCAAAGACAAGGTCGGCGATGGTCTGCGCAGCGTTGCCGCTGTGCAGCGAGCTGACGGCGTGCTGCATTTGGGAAAAACGGCCTGGTTCGCTGATTTCCGCAACGGTGCTGCTGAGGAGTTCTCCGCTGAGCTCCGCATCCTGGATTAACATGGCACCGCCGCGCTCCACTACATCGGCTGCGTTGAGTGCCTGCTCCCCATTCCCAATAGGCAGCGGAACGTAGATGGCCACTTTGCCGCGTGCGCTGTTTTCCGCAACGGTCATCGCACCCGAACGGCAGATCACCAGGTCGGTAATCGCATAGGCCACGGCCATGTCCTCTACGTAGTGCACCGGCACATAACCAGACAACGAAAGCTCCGGCAGCGGGTTCTTCTTCCCCACTTGGTGCAGCACTTGGAAGCCCTGCTTCACCAGATCGGGTGCCGCCTCGGTGACGGCCTTGTTGATGGACACCGCGCCTTGCGAGCCACCGGTGACCAGGATCGTCGGCCGCTGGGGGTCAATCCCCCACAATTGGCTGGCGCGTACCTTTTGCGCGGCGAGCTCCTCCGGGCTCGCGGCATTGCTCAACGACGCCCGCAGTGGAATCCCCACCACCTCACCTTTGAGCCCGAGCCCCGCGGCGCGGGTGGCCAGCAGTCCTTTGCCACCCAAGGCAACGCCCAGCTTGTTTGCCATTCCGGCGCGGGCGTTGGCCTCGTGCACAAAAAACGGAGTGCGGGTGAGTTTCGCGGCCAGGTATGCGGGTGCGGAAACGTAGCCGCCGAAGCCGATAAGCACGTCTGCCTCGTGCGCCTTGAGCGCAGCCACCGCTTGGCGCACGCTGCGCAGCAGCCGCCACGGAAGCTTCAGCAAGTCCACGTTCGGCTTGCGTGGAACGGGCACCGGATCAATCAAGGAAAGCTCGTATCCGCGGGCTGGCACCAGGGTTGTTTCCAAACCCTTGGTGGTGCCCAACGCAATCACTTCAGCGCCGCGCTCCTTCAGCGCATCCGCAGTTGCCAACGCCGGTTCAATATGCCCCGCGGTGCCACCACCTGCAACTACAACTCGCAGCTTGCGCGCCATTGTGTGCTCCCTACCTCTTGCAACATTCTTTTCCTACGCTCCGGTTTATCGCCGCCGGCTCGCACCACCACCAGCAGCGCCGCGCGGTGGGCGTCGGTGTGCTCGATCATTCACGCTACCAGTGTGGATGCGTTCCCGGTTGTCCCGGTTGTCCCGGTGGCCCTGGTGGTCCTGAGCTTGCCGCGGGCGCTGGGGGTTGCGGCTCATCCGCTCCACCTTTGGCGTATCCAGGCCCTGCAGCGTGGGTTCGCGCAAGAACAGCAGGCGATCAATCGCGGGGCGACCATAGGACTGCATCGCGGATATTGCCTCCGGTTCGTGGCGGGCACAGCTTGCCAGCAGGCCCATTGCGGCGAGCGTAATCACTGCCGACGTACCGCCGGCGGAGATCATGGGGAGCTGGATGCCCGTCACCGGAAGCACGCCAATCACGTAGCCGATGTTGATGAACGCCTGGACCACAACGGAGGTGGTCAGCGTGGCGGCTAGCAAGCCGAGGAACTGGCTGGAGCTACGGCGCGCGGTGCGCAGACCCATTATGCCCAACAGGCCGAACAACACGATCACAATGGAGGCACCGAAGAGCCCCATTTCCTCACCGATGATGGCAAAGATGAAGTCATTCTTAGCCTCGGGGAGGTAGAACCATTTCGCGCGCGATTGACCGATTCCCACGCCGAACATGCCGCCGTCGGCAAGCGAAAGGAAGCCCTGGTAACTCTGGAACGCCACGCCGCGGGTGTCTTCAAAGCGACCAAAGAGGGCGTCGAAGTACACCGTGAAGCGGTTGGAGCGGAAACCACCGCCCATGAACACCAGAGCGAGGCCTGCCACGAGTGTGACGCCTGCGAGTGCGAGGAAGCGCCAGTCGATGCCCGCGTAGAAGAGCAGTGCGGCGACCACGAGGAGGAAGGCAACGGCCATGCCGAGGTCGCCTTCCAAGAGGATCAGCAAGGTGATACCGATTGCCACCAAGGAAAATTGGGTGAGCGGATTCCACAGCTTGGAGCCGGCACCCGAGTAGCCGTTGGCTTTACGGTCCGCGAGGAAGTGCGCTCCCCACACAGCGATAGCCACACGTGCCACCTCAGAGGGTTGGAATTGGAGCGGACCCAGTACCAACCAACTTTGGGCGCCCACCTCGTCCCTACCTGTGCCCAGGCCGGGGACGTGCACGAGCAGCAGCAGCACGATTGATACCAGGAGGAACAGTCCGGAAAAGCGCCTGATGAAGGTGGGGCGCACCCACATCGCCGCCACCATCGCCGCGAAGCCGACGGCAACCATGATCGTTTGGCGTAGCGCGGTGGACCACACGGACATGCCGTCGAGCACCGACCACGTCATGGATGCGCTGGCCACCATCACCACGCCAATCCCGGAAAGCAGGGCCACGATCACCAGAATCATGTAGTAATCCGTGAGCGGGCGGCGGCGGATCTCCATGAATCGGTCGCGGATATAGCCGCGCAGGCCCACCGGTGCTGATGGCGCTTGCTGCGTTTTGTGGTTTCGTGCGGGTGCTGCTGGCATGGCTAGTCCTCGAGTTCCCGTGCGATTGCTTCTGCGAACATGTCGCCGCGCTGCCCCATCCCGGAGTACATATCCAGGCTCGCCGCGGCAGGCGCGAGCACGATTGCATCACCTGGGTCTGCTTGCGCGACCGCCCAGGCCACCACTTCATCCATCGCAGCACCCGGCTCAGTCTGCTCGGTGAGCATCAGCCGTGCCTGTGGTGCGTGGGCGCTGATGGCTTGGGCGAAGAGCTCACGATCCTGACCGAGCAAGGCCACAGCCTTGAACCGATGTGCGTGTCCGCGCACGAGGGGTGCCACGTCCGCACCTTTCAACTGGCCTCCGGCTACCCAAATCACGCTCTCAAAACCCGCGAGCGCCGAATCTGCGGCATGCGGGTTGGTTGCCTTGGAATTGTCAATGGCCACGATGCCTCTCGCGCTCCCCACGGTCTGGCCGCGGTGCTGCGCCACCCGGAACGTAGAAAGTGCCTGCGCAATCGCCGCATGTTCCACACCCACAGCGAGCGCGGCTGCCGACGCGGCCAGGGCGTCTAGCACCCCGGCAGGTCCGGCGGGGTCGATGCCCTCAGCGGGGGCAATCACACGCCCTTGGCCATCAACCAGATTGCCGCCTGCAACGCCGAATTGGCCTGACTCTGGGGTTGCCAAGGTGAACGCGGTGATTGCTTTGGGTGCCTGTGCCGCCATTGCAGCCACGGTGGGGTCGTCCACACCTGCAATGGCGATCGGCGCCTTCCACACCTTCGCCTTGTCTTGCGCATACGCATCAAAGCTGCCGTGCCAATCCAGGTGGTCCTCCGCCACGTTGAGGAACACCCCAACGTCCGGAACAAACGTGTTGGTCCAGTGCAGTTGGAAGCTGGAGAGCTCGGTGGCAAGAACATCGATGCGCTGTGTGCCAACCACCGCATCCAGGACGGCCACGCCGATGTTGCCCACTGCCTGGGCCTTCAGCCCGCCCGCCTGCAGCATCGTCTCTAGCATTGCCGTGGTGGTGGACTTGCCGTTGGTGCCAGTAATGGCGATCCAGGTGCGCCTGGGGCCAAAGACCTCGGCTTGGTCGAGGCGCCACGCCAGCTCCACATCGCCAATGACCTCCACGCCGTGGGCCGCGGCCTCAACCAGCAGCGGAGAGTTTGGGGCCCATCCTGGTGAGGTGACCACAAGGTCCACCTGCTCCCAGTCGATCTCCTCTGGGGCAATTGGGGTGATGTTTGCGCCCTCAGCACCGTCAGCACCGTCAGCACCGTCAGCACTGTGGCGCCGGATCTCCTCTGCTGCCTTGTGAAGTGCGGTGCTGTTGGCGTCGGTAATCATTGCATCGCACAGCGGAGCGAGGGCCTTTCCTGCGCTTTTGCCGGTGACGCCCGCGCCGGCGATGAGCACGCGACCTAAGTTGAGGTTGGGATGTGCATGCGCCATGGTTAGATCCCGTCTGCGAGGCGGAGCCAGTCGCCGTAGAAGATGGAGGCACCGATCAGGGATGCCACCGCGGCCACCAGCCAGAAACGGATCACCACGGTAGTTTCTGCCCAGCCACCGTTTTCAAAGTGGTGGTGGAACGGGGCCATGCGGAAGATGCGCACGCCCTTGGTGCGGAAGCCGATCACCTGGATCACCACGCTGGCGGCCTCAATCACAAACAGGGCGCCGATGATGATCATGAGCAGCTCGGTGCGGGAGGCCACGGACAGGCCGGCCACGAGGCCGCCGAGGGCGAGGGAGCCGGTGTCGCCCATGAAGATCTTGGCGGGCGCGGCGTTCCACCACAAAAAGCCTAAGCAGGCGCCCAGGCCGGCGGCCGCGAGCACCGCGAGGTCAAGAGGATCACGCACGTTGTAACAGCCGGGCTCAGCGCCGAGCGAGCAGGAGTTGCGGTACTGCCAGAAGGTGATCAGGGAGTAGGCACCCATCACGATCGCGGTGGCGCCTGCGGCGAGGCCGTCCAGGCCATCGGTGAGATTCACCGCGTTCGACCACGCGGAAATAAGGATGTACATGAACAGCAAGAAGAGCACCATGCCGATGAAGGTGCCGCCGACCATGAAGTCCACGGTATCGAGGTCGCGCACAAAACTGAGGTGCGTGGAGCCTGGTGTGAGGCCTTGTTCATCGGGGAACTGCAGCACGAGGACGCCGAATACCAGGGCAATTGCGAGCTGGCCGATGAGCTTGGCCTTCTTGTTCAAGCCCAGGTTGCGCTCTTTGAATAGCTTGATGAAGTCATCCGCAAAGCCCAGGCCGCCGAGCGCCAGGGTGAGGCCAAGCACCAGCAAGCCGGAAATAGTGAACCCGCCGTAGCCGGTGATCTCGCCGTAGATGGCCGTGACCAGATAGCCGGCCACGATGCCGGCGAGGATGGCAATGCCGCCCATGGTAGGGGTGCCACGCTTGCGCAGGTGGGACTTTGGTCCTTCTTCGCGGATCTCCTGGCCCTTGCCGGCCTCGCTGAACCTGCGGATCAGGATTGGGGTGACAAAGATGGACACCAACAAACCCACGGTGCCCGCGATCAGTATTTGTGTCACTGTGTTACCTCTCCTTGCCTACCAATTCCCTGCCCAGCCAATGCTTCTGCGAGCAAGTCCGTGACTTCCCACAGTGCGGCGGCGTTCGATGCTTTTGCTAGCACCACTACATCTTTCACGTCATGACCAGCTTGCCCCAGGTGGTCCAGCACCTGCTGTGCAGCCTGGGCATTGCTTTCGGCTTCCAGCACGGTGACTGACCTTGCGGCGGCACGTGCACCGGCCGCGATGTGCGGCGCGCCAACAGCGACTAATACTTCCACACCTAGGCCCGCCAACTGCGCACCAAGCTCGGCATGTTCTCGATCTGCGTCCGCGCCCAGCTCCCCCATCGGCCCGAGCACAGCGATCACTTTGCCCTTATCACCGGCGGCAACCCGCGCCGCGCGCAGTCCCGCCCGCATGGATTCAGGGTTGGCGTTGTAGGCATCATCGATCAAGGTCACGGAGCCGTGGGAGCGCACCGCCATGCGGTGTGCCGACGCCGCCACGTGGGCAGAAAGCGCCGCCGCAATGCGCTGCGGTTCCAGGCCCAGGGCAAAGGCTGCGGCTGCCGCCGCCAATGCGTTGGACACTTGGTGTTCGCCTGCTACCTGCAGCTCGACATGGTGCGTGGGGCGGTGCCCGCCTGCGTCGGGAAACTCCAAAGTAAACGCCGCGAGCGCCCCTGCCTGCAGTGTGATGTTGCTTGCGCGGACGTCGGCTTCTGCGTGTGTGCCGTAGCTGAGTGTTTCGGCTGCGGTGCGGGAGCGCATGGCCCACACCAGGGGGTCATCCATGTTGAGTACCGCGGTGCCTTCGGCTGGAAGCGCTTCCACGAGCTCGCCTTTTGCCTGGGCGATGACCTCGCGGGAGCCAAACTCCCCGAGATGTGCCGAGCCCACGTTCAGCACCACGCCCACCTTCGGCGGAGCGATCTGCGCGAGATGCGCCACATGCCCGATCCCGCGTGCGGAAAGCTCCGCTACTAAGTACTGCGTATCCTGCTGCACCCGCAGCGCGGTATAGGGGTGGCCGATTTCGTTGTTGAAGGACCCTGGGGGCGCAACCGTGTTGCCCGCGGTGCGCAGGATCGTGGCCAGCATGTCTTTGGTGGACGTTTTCCCTGCCGAACCAGTCACGCCCACCACCTGCACTTCGGTGTGTTGCACAACGTAGCGAGCGAGCTTGCCCATGGCGGCCAGGACGGAGGCTACTTGGCCGTCGGTGTCGTGCGCCAGGGCGTAGCTGCCGCGGGCGCTGTCCGAAACCTGCTCCACCTTGGGCACCATGATCGCCGGGGCGTCAACCTCGTTGAAAGCTAGCACTGCTGCTGCGCCCTGCTGCCAGGCGGCGTGGGCAAATTCGTGGCCGTCTACGCGCTCCCCCTTGAGCGCCACAAACAGCCCTCCTGGGGTGAGCTTGCGAGAGTCAAACTCCACGGTGCCGGTGACAACGGTTTTTGGGTCACACAGATCGTTGAGGGTGCCGCCGGTGATCTCGGCGATTTGCGCGGTAGTCAGTGGAATCATGCTTGGCCCTCGCCCCCTCGTTCTTGGAGGGCTCGTTCTTGTAGGGCTTGGGTGAGCTGCTCGCGATCATCAAAGTGGTGCACGGTATCGCCCACCTGCTGGCCAACCTCGTGGCCTTTGCCGGCGATCACCACGGCATCACCCGCGGATGCCCATTGCACGGCAAAGCGGATCGCCTCTGCGCGGTCTGCAATTTCTGCAATTTCTACAATTTCTGCAGCCTCGTCTGCTGCGGCCTGTTCCTGGCCCCGGGCGCCCTCAAGCACCTGGCTGCGGATCACGGCTGGGTCCTCGGAACGCGGGTTGTCATCGGTGACCACCACGAGCTGCGCGCGGCGCGCTGCCTCTGCACCCATGATGGGGCGCTTGGTTGAGTCGCGATCCCCACCCGCGCCCACCACCACGGCAATCCTGCCCTCGGTTTGAGCGCGCACAGAGTCCAACACTGCCGCCACAGCGGCGGGTTTGTGGGCGTAGTCCACCACGGCGAGGAAATCTTGGCCAACATCAATCCGTTCCATCCGCCCAGGCACCTGGGCGTGGCTGATGCCTTCGAGGAAACGATCAAGATCCACAGAATCCAACTGGGCAGCAAGGGCAATGGCCAAAGCCGCGTTTGCCACGTTGAAGGCCCCAGGCAATTGGAGAGAAACCTGCTTTGTTGTGAGCCCATTAGTGAGCTGGAAATGCTGGGAGCCACTGGGCTCAACGCGGACGTCGTGGGTGAAGAAGTCCGGCTTTTCATCCTGATTCTGGTTCTGAGGTGGGTTGGTGCCCACGGTGATCGCGCTTGGGCCGGCTAGGTGCGCCATCTTCTGGCCCCACTGGTCATCAACCATGATCACTTGTGCCTGGGCACGCAGTGGTGAATCCGGGGCAAACAGGCAGGCCTTCGCCTGGAAATAGTCTTCCATTGTGGAGTGAAAATCCAGGTGGTCCTGGGAGAGGTTGCTAAACCCGCCCACACTGAACTCAGTGCCATCAACGCGGCCCAGGGAAAGCGCATGGGAGGAAACCTCCATCACCACGTGCGTCACGCCCTCTGCAAGCATGGTGGCAAACAGCGCCTGCAACGTGGGGGCTTCCGGGGTGGTGAGCTTGGTGGGCACGGGGCGGCCATTGATCCGCGTGCCGGTGGTGCCAATTAGCCCCACCTGCTTGCCCGCAGCGAGCAGGCCCTTTTCCAGCAGGTAGCTGGTGGTGGTCTTCCCCGAGGTGCCGGTGATGCCAATGACCTTTAACTTGGCTGAGGGGTTGCCGTACACTGCTGCCGCAACCTTGCCCAGCACTTTACGCACCTGATCCACCACAATCACCGGGACTGCAGCACCGCCGGAGGATGCGTCCAAGATTGCCTTGCCTTCTGCGTCGGTAAGCACCGCCGCAGCTTTCGTATTGTTTGCGTAGCGAGCGCCGTGGCTGCGCGTACCGGGCAGGGCCGCGAACAGTGCTCCTTCAGGAAGCTGGGTGGAATCGAGGCCCACCTCGGTGATCGTCACCGGCTTGGCGCCAGCACCAAACAGCTTGCCGCCTGCGATCGCCGCGATCTGCGTGAGGTCGAGTGGCTCAAAAGACATCCTGGCTTCCTTTCTTTTCAGGTCTTTGCTCGGTCCAATGAGGATTAGGGGGAGGTTATTGCGCCTGCAGAATGAGCTGGCCTTCCATCGGGCGGGAAAGCGGCACGTTTTCGCGGTCCAACAGCCAAGATGCGATGTCATGGAACAACGGGGCGGTCGACTGACCACCCTCACCGTGGACACCGCGCTGTGGCTTGTCCAGCATCAAGGCAACCACAAAGCGGGGGTCATCCGCCGGTGCGATGCCGGCAAAGGTGATCCAATATGCCGAATTGGAGTAGGCGCCGGTATTTGGATCCACCTGCTGGGCCGTGCCGGTTTTGCCGGAGACCTGGTAGCCCTCAATCGCTGCACCGGCGCCGGTGCCCTGTTGTACGCCCATTGGATCCGACTGTGCAACCGAGCGGAACATGTCCACTACGGTTCGCGCGGTGGATTCGCTCACCACCTGGGTCACTTCCGGCGCAGGCTGTTCCACCTGGTTGCCCTGGGAATCCACCACTTTTTCAATGATGCGGGGCTCCACTCGCTCTCCCCCATTGGCCAGCGTCTGGTACACACTCGCCATCTGCAGCAAGGTCCAGGACATACCTTGGCCGATCGGGAGGTTGGCAAAGGTGCCGCCGGACCACTGCTCGAATTGTGGCAGCAGGCCCTGGGACTCGGCGGGAAGCTCAATGCCGGTGGATTGGCCGATGCCAAAGTCCGTGAGCAGTTGGGCAAAGCGGGCCTCACCGAGGCGCTGCGCAAGCATCAGGGTGCCCACGTTGGAGGACTTACCAAAGATGCCGGTGGTGGTGTAGCCCACCACGCCGTGGTCCCAAGCGTCTCGCACCGTCACGCCGGCCATGTCAATGGAACCGGGAACTTGGAGAACTTCATCCGGTGTGGTCAGGCCGTCCTCAATGGCGCCGGCCGCGGTGATGATCTTTGCCACCGAGCCGGGCTCAAAAGGAGCGGAGATGGAGGTGTTATCAAACACCTTGCCTTCTTCGAGCTGCTTTTGGATGTCACCGTTGGGGTCGATGGTGTCCGTGTTTGCCATAGCCAGCACCTTGCCGGTTTTCGCATCGAGCACCACGGCGGAAGCACTCTCCGCATTGGAATTGGCCCGCGCCTGCTCGATGGCCTGCTGCACATAGGTTTGAAGGTCAAGATCCAGAGTGAGGGTGACCTGCGCACCGTCAACTGCGGGAACGACGTCACGCGTGGTGCCGGGGATCGCCTGGCCGTCGGTAGACACGTCCACGGTAACGTTGCCGTCAATACCGGAAAGCAGCGCATCATTTGAGGCCTCAAAGCCGAACTGCCCTTGGCCATCTGCGCTGATCTTGCCCACAATGTTCTCAGCGATCGCACCGTTTGGATACTGGCGAATGTTTTGCATATCCGCGGCCACACCGTGGAACTTGCTCGCGATGTCCTCCGCTACATCCGGGTCCACGTTACGCACCAGCACCTGATAGGTGGAATCGGAGTTGAGCTTCTCCAGGATCTCATCCGGCTTCACGTTGTTGTTGCTCGCTGCGGAGGCAGTGATGATCTCCGGGATTTGCTCCGAGTAATCCTCAAGGTAGCCCTGCACCCGTTCGGTGATCTGCTGCTCCCGAGCCTCACCCGCGTACTTGCTCCAGTCTCCGGACTCCTGCATTTCCAACATGGCGTTGTAGCGCAGTTCTTCGCGCAGAATGTTCGGTGAAACGGTCAGGGAACGCGCCTGCATGGTGTACGCGATCTGCTTGCCCTGGTTATCCAGGATTTCCCCGCGGCGCGCGGAATCCACATACGTGCGCTTGCGCTGCTCTTGCGCCTGTTCAGCAAGTCCCGGACCCCACATGGTCTGCACCATTGCCAAGCGCACCACCAAACCGATGGTGAGCAACAGCACCAGGCCGGTGGCAATGCGCACGCGCCGGCTCATTCCCGGCCGCCCCATGCTACGCTGAGCGGCTCGGGCGATGGGGGCGTCGTCACCTGATCTGCCTTGATGCGGGCCCGTGCGCCTCGTACTCACTGTTCGTACTTCCGCCTTCGCTACCGTGTCCTGGCCCTTTGCCGGGCTGTGGTTGCCTGTGGTTAATCGTTCGGTTCTAATTGCTCGTTGGTGAGGTTGCGTATGGTGCGCTCACCGCCTGATTCGGGGCGTAAGGCTGCGGCACGGCGTTCAACGTGCCACTAACTTCTTCTGTGCCTTCCGGGTCAGAGGTTGCGCGGACGCCAGACAGCATCTCACCATTGACATCCACTATAGGGCGGGTGAGGTCAGCAGCCGGGCGTTGCTCCACCGTGTTGCCTTGCTCATCCGTGCCCAGGATTCCGGGCTGGTCGGGCAGCACCATTCCCTGTTGAGCGGCAGTTTGGGCAAGCGCTGCAGAGGAGGAAACTTCCTGCAGGTCGCGATTAAGAGTTTCCACCTGGTTTGCCAGGATTCGCTCCTGCGCCTTGAGCTGCTGTAACGCAAAGGTTTGGCTGGTGGCCATTCCGGAAAGCAACATCGACGCCAACACACCTAGCACCAACAACCCGGTGATGCCGATGACCAAGCGCACCGTGTACTGATCAACCTTCGGCCGCTCCACCCTACGCCCGCGGTAGGAGAACACCTGATTCGAGCCAGCCCTGCGCTGGAAATTGCGGCGCTTGGGCGCGTCGATCGCAGGTGCCTTCCGGAAGGCTTGGGGGGCGTTCCGACGTGCGCCGGCGTCGTCTCGGTAGCTTGAGCCGCTGAGGTCGCGAGAGACATGGCTTTGGGAACGCTGGCTTCGTGCTGGACGTGGCGAACGTACCTTCTGCGTGGACCGCGTGGGTTCAGTGATCGTCATGGTGCTAGCTTCCGTAAGTCGTGTTGGTGGTGCCGGTTGTGCTGATACGTTCTGGGGGTTGCAGTGCTTCAATTGCTCTCACCCGCACTGATGCCGCCCTCGGGTTTTCCTCAATCTCCTGCGCCGAGGCCTTTTCCGAGCCCCTGGTAACAAGCTTGAACTTGGCCTCCATACCCGGCAGATCCATGGGCAACCCGGGCGGAGTCTTCGCAGTGGAGGCCTCTGCGAAGTGACGCTTGATGATCTTGTCTTCCAAGGACTGGTAACTCATGAACACCGCGCGGCCGCCCTCTACGAGCCGCCCCAGCACTTCGGGGACAACCTGCTCGATAGCCTCAAGCTCACGATTTACCTCCACGCGAAGCGCCTGGAACGTGCGCTTCGCTGGGTGCCCACCGGTGCGCCGGGTGGCCGCGGGAATCACCCGGTAAAGCAACTCAACTAGGCGCGCTGAGCTGTGGAAAGGCTCTTGCTCGCGCTCTTTGAGCACCGCCGTGGCAATCTTGCCGGCAAAGCGCTCATCACCATAGGTCTTGAGGATGCGGGCCAGCTCGCCGTGGCTGTAGGTGTTCAGAATGTCCGCCGCGGTGAGCTCCTGCGTGGGGTCCATCCGCATATCCAACGGTGCGTCTACCCGGTACGCAAAACCGCGTTCCACCTGGTCAAGCTGCATGGAGGAAACGCCCAGGTCAAAAAGCGCACCCGCGAAGCCCAACTCCAAGGCGACGGCCGCCGGACGGGCCTTACCTGCTGTTGCTGCCGCTGCTTCGAGGGGCTCCGCAAAGCGATCAAAGCGGCAGTGCAGCCCCAAGAAGCGGTCCCCAAAACCCTCCAGGCGCTTCTTCGCCTTGGCCAGGGAATCCGTATCCCTGTCCAAGCCAATCACGCTGGCCTGGGGAAACGTGCGCAAGAAGTATTCGGTGTGTCCGCCGGCCCCAAGGGTGCCGTCCAAAATCACGGCATTCTCACCGAGCTCCTCAACCTTCGGGGCGATGAGCTGCGCCATACGCTGACGCATCACAGGGACGTGGCCTTGGTTTTCTTGGATGTCGTAGGAGACGGCTGCTTCAGCAGCTTGCGGCTGTTCCTGTGGTTGCTGTTCGTGCTGTTGAGACATGCGCGCCGTCCCCCCTTTCATGTGAGTGCGCTCGGTGTGGTGCGAGGCTGGTGTGCATAGAGCCCTACCCGAAGCGCTTTCTGATGTCGGGGAAGTACACCAGAACGCAAGGCTTCGAGCAGAGTCCTTACGAACACCAGCATTGAATGCAGTTGTGTTTAGAGCAGGTCTCCAAGGAACTCACCGTCTGCGGTGGAGAACGAGGCCTCCGTCTCAGACTGGTAGCGCTCCCAGGCTTGGGCATCCCAGATTTCGAGAAAATCCACTGAACCAATCACCACGCACTCCTTGGTCAAGCCCGCATACTCACGGTGCGCCGCAGAAAGCGTGATGCGCCCCTGACTATCTGGGCGTTGCTCATCCGCGCTGGCAGCCAGGTTGCGGATGAAGGCACGTGCCTCAGGGTTGGTGCGAGAAACCGCCGCCGCTTTCCGTGCACGCGCGGTGAACTCTTCACGCGGATACACGGCCAGGGAGTGGTCCTGCCCCTTTGTCACCATGAGTCCCCCCGCGAGGTCATCGCGAAACTTCGCGGGAAGGGTGAGTCTGCCTTTGTCATCAAGTTTGGGGGTGTAGGTGCCCAAAAACATGGCACATGCACCTCCTTTTCATGACAACCGCAGAACCCGTGCACAGAGGACTGAAGTGTTTTTCCAGATTTTGGATGTTCCTGCAGTAACCGCACAGACCCCCTTTGCATGGAGCAGCGCCGTCACTGCGACCCACAATACCCCACTTTGCCCCACCTACAATAGGCGGCACCGGATTTCTCAAAAGATTTTTGCAGTTTTTTCTTAGCTTTGCCTGCAGTTCTGTGAGTTCTCTGCCAGTGGGGCAGCTTATACACCGCGGACTGTGCGCCGAACTGAAACGCCTGGAACATAAGTCACACTGCACTTCAGCAATCCCAGTGGTTCATCCCGTGAACAGGAAAGGAAACATCGGGTGGGGCAAAGTGGGGAATGTGGGGCAAAGTGGGGAGCATCGTTTGGGCATAAGAAAAGGCAGGCGTTTCCGCCTGCCTTTCGATGATGCGTTCCTGCGCTCCTGCGCTCGTTACTCCTCAAAGCGCTTTCTGAAGTTTTCCTCCATGCGGGAGCTGAAGCCGTTTGAGGACTGCTTCGTTTGCGAGCCTCGAGCACCTCCGCCTGCTGGGTACAGGGACGCTCCCTGGCCATTCGCCGCGGCACCCGAGGCACCCCCACCGGACTTGAGCATCCAAATGCCGCCGGCCAGCATCACCAAGAACCCGGCGATGCTAATGCCGATGAAGGCCAGGGATTGTTGAGCCAACGCGACGCCAGCCACGAGCATCACCAGACCGATGACGACAACCGCTACGCCCCGTAGGGTGAGGGCACCGCTTCCCCCGGTACCCTCTGCCGCTTTGACGCTTGCACCGAACTTTGGGTCATCGGCAAGCAGGGAGCGCTCGATTTCTTGCAGCGCGCGGCGCTCTTGCTCTGAAAGTGCCACCTTGGACCTCCTGTTGTGCTGTGTATTCCCCCAAGTTTTTGGGTGCCATTCACTCCTAATAACCCCCACACTAATAGGAAAGTTCCCATGGTGGCGAAAATTGGTGAAACCACAGCACAAACCACCTGCCACCTAGGCGGCAACCGGACCTTCCTGCATTCCCGTGAGTTCAGCGTGGAACTCCCAAACTTTGTACTGGAAGGCCAAGATTCGCTCGGCCGTCATAGTGTGGCTCAGCCCAGAAATCATGCGCCGGTGGGTTTGGGAATACGGCTGAAATACGTCCGCCCACTGGGCAGCTTGGGCATCCACCATGCGGAGCTGATCCCAGGCACCCGAAGGCTTACGCACTCGCTTGGCCACCGGGGATTCCGCAATCCTCGCTCCGGCGAGGCGCAGTGAGGCTTGATAGGCGTAGTCAAAGGCGCAGACCTGATCCCCCGCCTGCAAGCTCTTGGAGGATTCCGCGAGCAAATACTCAGCATTGACCACAAGCCGCTGCTTCTTACTTGCACCATTTCCGCCACGCATGGCACTGGTTGTTGCGGAGACGATGGTAGACATTTGGGGGTCACTCCTTTCAAGGTTTCTGCAATTTGTTCGAACTAGATCCATTGGGTGGATCCGTATGGCCCCTGACTCTATGCACAGCCCCTGACACACAACCTCTCAACTACCCACCATCTTAGTACATCTGTTCGAAATTTGGAACAGTCTTTTCGAACTCAACGGATTCCCAAACGGGCAATACGCGTGTGTGATTGATGAAAAAGTGGTTCCATTGAGAGCGTGACGTGCCCCAGCTCCAAAGAATTCACCATTGTGGCATTAAGCCGCGTGGAGTTCTCCACGCATGTCCCCACGTTTGTGGACATCTACGTGGAAGCGATGGGCTACCAGGAAAGCTTCAAGCGCAATGCCATTGAAAGCTGGCGCCGGGCAGTGCTCGAACAGGGTTTTGTGGGCTTTTGTGCCTTGGTGGACTCCCAGCCCGCCGGCATCGCCTATGGGTTTTTGGGCAGGCGCGAACACTGGTGGGATCAGCAACTACGGCGGGGCATCCGCGAGCAATATGGGCGTGAACGCTTCACACCAGACTCACCCGCACAGCGGATCTTGGACAACTACCTGCAATTGGCAGAAATCCATGTGAGCCCCGCATTTCAGGGCTTGGGCCTTGGCCGCGCCCTGCTTTCTGCAGTAGAGCAGCGCCAGGGCGCGTCGGCAATCCTCCTTTCCACCCCGGAAGTACCAGCAGAAAGCAACCGGGCGTTTCACCTGTACCGCAGCTTTGGCTATCAGGATGTGCTCCGCAATTTCCTGTTCACCGGCGATGCGCGGCCCTTTGCGGTGTTGGGAAAAGTGGTTTAGCGGACGGCGTCGTGGCCGTAAGCAGTGCCCCAGGCGGGCGCCATCCCCAGGTTGTGGAGCACTTCTTGGGTGGCGCGGGCGTTGTTCATGGTCATGAAGTGAATGTCAGGCACGCCCTCGGCGATGAGACGCTCGGCCATGAGAGTGGACACCTCGATGCCAACCTTGCGAATCTCCTGCGCGTTCGCTTCTTCGTCACCAGCAGCCGCGGCGTAGAGGCGTTCCTCGAGCTTCTTGCCAAGCGTTGCCCCAGAAAGCTCGATTTGCCTGCGCACAGACCGCAAGCTGGTGATCGGCATGAGCCCCGGAATGATGGGCTTGGCACCGTGCTCGGGGTCAGCGACGGCGAGTCGGTCACGCAAGCGCAGGTAGTAGTCCACATCAAAAAACATCTGTGTGATAGAAAACTCCGCCCCGGCGCGCAGTTTTGCCAGTGTGAACTCGGTATCCGCCTCCAGCGAAGGCGCGCGGAAATGCCCTTCCGGGAAGGCCGCGATGCCCACCTCAAAGTGCTCCGTTTCCTGCGTTGCCCGGACGAGCTCGATGAGTTCCGCGGCGTAGTCTAAACCGCCTTCGGTTGGGGTCCACGGCCCCAGGGGGTCGCCCCCTGGTGGGTCACCGCGCAGGGCGAGCAGGTTGGATAGGCCCGCCGACGCATAGCCGCGCAAAATCTCCAGCAGCTCCTCGCGGGTGTGGTTCACCAAGGTGAGGTGCACCAATGTGGTGAGCGGGTACTGCGCCAAGCGCTGCGCGATGCGCATGGTGCGTTCCCGGCTGGAGCCGCCGGCGCCGTAGGTGACAGACACGAACGCGGCACCGAGGTCGTGGAATGCCTCGGCCGCCTTCCAGAGGCGTTGCTCGGCGGCGTCGTCACGTGGGGGCATAAACTCCACGGAAAAAGGGATCCTGCCTGGGCTTGGCGAGGCAATAACATCCGTGATGGCGCGCTGGTATGCCGCTCGTGGCTTGTGTTCCGCGTGTTCCTGCATGCCCAATGAGTGTAGTGGGCACGAGCGCGGTTCCCTCAGTCAGCGCCCCCTCGAGGTGAATAAATTTTTCCGCACGCCAGCGGCGTTCTCTCGTGCAAGGCCGACCAGCGCAGCCCAACCGCTAGACTGCTAGGGATAGGAAGGGATATGAAAGCCCTTCGCGGGACTCTTGAAAGGACTACAGTGCCCAACCCAGCTTCTTCCGACGCGGCCAAGGCCCGCAGTGACTTCCCGATCCAGCGCGTGCAGGCACACTTAGAGGCAATGTTTACCCAGCGCCGCCCCGAGGTTGCCAAGCTTGGTGCTGAAGTTGAGGAGGCCGCTGGGTTGCTGGAGCGTTTTGTGCTGGACGGCGGCAAGCGGGTGCGTCCAATGTGCGCGTGGCTGGGTTACCAGGCGGGGTTGGCTTCTCTGAAAGCAGCGGCAGTTGAGGATGAGGACGCCGTGCTGCGCGCGATTTCCGCACTGGAGTTGATTCAGGCTTGCGCACTCATCCATGACGACATCATTGATTCCTCCCACACCCGGCGCGGGAAGCCCACGGTCCATCGCAGCGCGCAGGCATTCCACGAGCAGCGGGGTTGGCGGGGAAACTCCGCCCACTACGGCGTTTCCGTGGCGATTCTGGTGGGTGACCTCGCGCTTTCCTGGGCAGATGACATGTTCCTCACCGCGGGACTGAGCCCCGATGCTCTCCGCCGCTGCTTGCCGGCGTGGCGGGCGATGCGCACCGAGGTAATTGGGGGGCAACTCTTGGACATTAGTTTGGAGGCCGCCGGGAGCGACGACCCCCAAAAGGCGGCCGTGGTGAACCGCTTTAAGACCGCCGCCTACACCATCGAGCGCCCGTTGCATATTGGCGCCGCGATTGCCGGGGCCGAAGAAACCACGATTGCCGCTTTGCGTGGTTTTGGCGAGGATATCGGCATTGCCTTCCAACTGCGCGATGACCTGCTCGGTGTATTTGGAGACCCGGAAATTACCGGCAAGCCCGCCGGCGACGACCTTCGCGAAGGCAAGCGCACCGTATTGGTGGCGCAGGCCGTGCAAACGGCGGCACAGGAAGATCCCGAGCTCGCAGCCCAGATCCGCACGGGTGTGGGATCGGTAAGCACCCCCGAGGAGATCACCGCACTTGCCCAGCTCATCTGGGACACTGGGGCGCCGGGGCACGTCGAGAAGCAGATTGACTCCTTGGTGGAACGCGGCCTGAACCGTCTTGATCAGGCATCGATCCCCGCCGCTGTGCGCGAGGTGTTGCGTGAATTGGCACAGCGGATGACGAAGCGGCAGGCATAGCATGGACAGATTGATGGCGCGGGTGCGCAGCTTGTTTGCGGCAATTGACCCGGTGAAGTTGGGCGTGGTGGCCTCAACGCTCGTTGCTTTGGGGTCCTTCGGCGGCGGTGCGATCCGCCAAAGCGGCGGTGTGCTGGAGTTCCTGGGGCTGGAGTTCCTGAAGTTCGGCCATGGAGCCGGCATTTCCAACGTCACGTTGTGGCTGGGCACCTTGCTGTTTGTGCTGGCCTGGATCGCACTCGGGGTGCAGATACAGCGCTACGCATTAGATCAGATGCGCCGCGTGCTCCTGTGGTGGGTGGTGCCGCTGGTGTTCGCGGCGCCGATCATGTCCAGGGATATCTACTCCTATCTCATGCAGGGCACCTTGCTGCGCGACGGCTTTGACGCCTACACCCAAGGCCCCGCAGTGAACCCCGGTCCGCTGCTCACCGAGGTTTCTCAGGACTGGCGCAACACCACCACTCCCTACGGTCCGCTGCACCTGTGGCTGGGCGAGGCCATCACCAGCGTCACCGGGGACAACATCACTGCTGGTGTGGTGATCTTCAAGGTGCTCAGCGTGGGCGGTTTTGCCTTGATTGCCTGGAGTGTGGCCGCAATTGCGAAACACCTCGGGATGGACCCCGTGTGGGCGCTGTGGCTAGGCGTTGCCAACCCGGTGATGGTGTTCCACCTGGTGGGCGGCATGCACAATGAATCCATGATGGTGGGGCTAGTGATGCTCGGCTTGTACTGGGCGCTGCGTGGGCGCTTCTACCCCGCCGTGGCAGTCATCGCGGTAGCAATGGCCCTGAAGGTTACCGCCGCATTCAGCTTGCCATTTGTGGTGTGGATTGCAGTCCGGCGGCACAAGCAGCGCACGTTCGGTTGGTTTATGGCCTACGCGCTCAGTGGTGCTGCACTCACGATCGCGATGCTCGCCCTGATCACCTATGCTTCTGGGGCTTCCTGGGGGTGGATCGCGGCGCTCACTGGCAATTCCAAGGTGATCAATCCGCTGGCATTCCCCTCCCTGTTTGCGGGTTTGGTCAGTCAGGTGGGATCGCTGTTTGTTGAACCGTTCCCCTATAACAGCGTTCTGCAGGTCACTCGCACGGTATCCATGGGACTCATGGCCCTTGGCTGTGTGGCGGCATGGTGGTGGGGCCGCAATTCGCAGGTACAGGCGCTGCGCGGCACCGCGGTTGCGTACTTGGTGGCCTTCTTCTTCAACGCCGTAACCCTCCCCTGGTACTACGCCAGCATCCTGCCGCTGCTGGGACTTATCGCGCCAAGCAAGAGGGTCCAGCAGATCGCCATCATTCTGAGTGTGGCGATCGGCATGGCGTTTACGGGCAGCGGCAATCACCAGCTCTACCAGCCGTTCTGGATGACCATCTGGGCACTTTTGGGCTTCGTCGCGGCGATGTGCATTACGGTGAAGCAGGAAAAGCGGGAAGTTTTGTTGTCAGATCAACAAAACATTCATGCCTGAGTGAAAACAATCCTATGCGATTGTGCTATCTGGAGTAGCGTACAGGTTATATCCACCAGATATCTCTTAAGACCCTACAAAGGAGCACGATCATGGCACGCACATTTACCACCGTCACCGTTTTGGGCAGCGGCGTTCTTGGTTCCCAGATCGCGATGCAAGCGGCATGGCACGGCAAGAACGTGATCGCTTACGACCCATTCCCCGCCGCTCTAGAAAAGCTCCCCGACCGCTGGGAGTTTATCCGCCAAGGCTACGCCCGCGACCTGGACGACTACAGTGACGAAGCCTTCCAGGCCGCAGTCGAGCGCATCACCCCCACCTCGGACCTCAAGGAGGCAGTCGGCGATACCGACCTCATCATCGAGGCCGTCCCCGAAAACCTTGACCTCAAGCGCAAGACCTGGCAGGAGGTTGGCGAATTGGTGGATAGCCGCACCCTGCTGGCAACCAACACCTCCTCCCTCCTCCCGAGCGACTTCGCCGATGCCAGCGGCTCCCCCGAACGGTTCTTGGCCATCCACTACGCAAACAACGTGTGGCTGCGCAACACCGCGGAAATCATGGGTACCGAGGCCACAGACCCCGAGGCAGTGCAGGACGCTATCCGCTACGCCGAGGAAACCGGCATGGTTCCCGTGCATGTGCACAAGGAAACCCCCGGCTACATCCTCAATTCGCTGCTCATCCCCTGGCTGTTCGCGGGTGCTGAACTCTACGTCAATGGCGTTGGCACCCCAGAGGAAATTGATAAGGCGTGGCGCATTGCCACAGGCTCCCGCGTTGCCCCATTCACTGCCTACGACACCGTGGGATTCAACGTAGCCTCCCACATTGCAATCAACTCCGAGGACCCCGCCCAAATTAAGTTCGGCAATCTTCTCAAAGAGGCAATCGAACAGGGCTTCTCTGGCAAGGCAGACCGTAAGGGCTTCTACCTTTACAACGAAAAGGGTGAGCCCACCGAGCCAAACCCTGAGTGGGTGGAGAAGATGAAGGACTTCTAAGCTCGCCGCTTGGAAATTTAGAAAGCAGATGCCTGGGCGCGCCGCATGACTTCCCTTGCAAGGTGGCCATGCAGCGCGTCGATAGGCCTTCCCGGCAAGGTTTCATCCTCAGTGAAGAGGTACTGCAGGATCTCTGCGTCGGTGTAACCGCCGTCGGAAAGCAAGGCGATCACGCCGGGGACAAAACGGTTGGTGGTGGACTTGGCGGAAATGAAGGCCTTGGGAATCTTCTTGACGCCGTCTTCGAGCACCGCAAGGATTTTGTGCTCGCCGAGCTGATCAAACACGCGGGTTACGGGCACGCCCAAACGCTCAGCGTAATCGGCAACGGTCAGCGTTGGCTCACCTTCGGGCAAAACAGTATGCGGTGGAAACTTTGAACTCACGCCACCTAATCTAGCGCACATTTCACACCAACCCTTGAGGATCGTCCATACTGGGAGGCATGGCATTTCTACAGTCCGGCGATCTTTTGGAAAACCGCTACCGCATCGAAGCACCGATTGCGCGTGGCGGCATGTCCACTGTGTACCGTTGCACCGACACCCGATTGGGGCGCCTCGTGGCCGCCAAGGTGATGGACGCACGCTACGCCGGTGACGCCGTTTTTGCCCAGCGATTCCGCAGGGAAGCTCTCTCCATGGCAAACCTCACCCACCCCAACATCGTGGGCGTGTACGACTTCAACGCAGAAGGCGAACACATCTTCCTCATCATGGAGCTCATCCACGGCGGCACCCTGCGCGAACTGCTCGCGGAACGCGGCCCGCTGCCACCGCACGCCGCGGCAGCCGTAATGCGTGACATTCTCACGGGCCTTGCAGTGGCCCACCGCGCAGGATTGGTACACCGCGACATTAAGCCGGATAACGCGCTGATTAACCAGGACCACCTGGTAAAACTCACAGACTTTGGCTTGGTCCGCGCAGCTTCCGCCGCGCAGGCAACCGGGCACCAAATCGTGGGCACCGTGGCCTACCTCTCCCCCGAGCAGGTCAATGGGGATGAAATCGGGCCGGCTTCCGACGTCTACTCCGCGGGCATCCTCCTGTTTGAGCTCCTCACCGGGAAAACCCCCTTTGCCGGAGACACCGAACTCGCCCACGCCTACCAGCGTCTGCACACCCCAGTGCCACAGCCCAGCAGCCTCACACCAGGCACGCCAAAGCTGTTCGACGAACTCGTGGCCACCGCTACCTCCTTGGACACCAGCGAGCGCTTTGCCAACGCCGGCGAGTTCCTCAATGCACTCGAGGACGTGAGCCAAGAGCTCGGTCTTCCCGCCTACACCATCCCCATCCCGCAGCATGCCGCCGCAAGCGAACACACCGCCGTGGTGCCGCTACAAGATGCCACGATGGTGACCAAACACATCGCCGAAGCCACCTCCGCACCCACAGAAGCACCCACAGAAGCCACCTCCGCACCCACTCCGGAACCGGCGCCTGAACCGGCACCTGTGGCTGAAACGACGGTGCAGCCGCACGTAGTCGCTCCCCCTGCACCTGTGGCGCCTGTGGGCGTCGGAAATGCTCCCGTGCCTGCCGCCCCCGCCCCCGCTCCCGTCCCCGCTCCTGTTCAGAGCAAACCCGTGACGAACCGCTCGAAGGCGGCCACGTTTTTCTGGTCGCTATTCGTGATGCTCCTCACCGCCGCGATCGCCGTGGGCGCGTGGTGGTTCGGCTCGGGGCGTTACGGGGAGATCCCACAGGTGCTGGGCATGGACCAGGTGGAGGCCGTCGCCGTGATCCAAGAAGCTGGGTTCAGCGCGAGCACGGAGAGCGTGTATAGCAACGAAGTTCCCGAGACGCAGGTGGTTGGCACCGTCCCGAGCGAGGGCGAGCGGCAGGTTCGCGGGCGCGAGGTGACGGTGCTGGTGTCGCTGGGCCAACCCGAGGTGCCTAGCTTCAGCGCGCAGGACACCTTTGGAAGCTACGCCGCCGTGCTGAGCCAGTATGGGCTTCGCGCCGTGGAGGCGGAGGAGGAGTACTCGGATGATGTGCCGGCGGGGTACGTGAGCAGTACTTCACCCGCCGTTGGCAGCACCGTTGCCGTAGATTCCGAGGTGCGCGTTGCCGTTTCAAAGGGCCCTGCACCCACCACCATTCCGAACGTCGCGCAGCTCAGCGAAGAGGATGCGCTCAAAGCCCTGGAAGAGGAGGGCTTGGACGTGAACGTCACCCGCAAGTTTGATGCGGAAACCGAGGGCGGAAACGCCATTGGCACCGTCCCCGCGGCAGGCACCACGCTTCCACGCGGCTCCAAGGTGACCCTGGAAATCTCCACCGCCGTGGAAATCCCCGACGTCGTCGGCATGACCCGCCAAGAAGCCACCACCGCCCTCGCCGAAGCCGGCATCGTGGTGGAAGGCGTAGCCCGCGCAGATTCCGAAAGCGGCTCGAGCGCCGACGAAGTCACTTCCCTCAGACCCCGCGAAGGCACCCTGGTAGACCCATCGCAGGCACGGGTCACGCTGAATCTCGCGGGGCTTGTCGACGTGCCCAGGGTCATAGGTAGCAGGCTCGACTCGGCCGTGCAGCGCCTCGAGGATGCCGGGTTTAGCGTAGAAATCACAAACAGCACCTCGCCTGACGGAACAGAGCGGGTGCTGTGGCAATCCCCATCCGGCGGAAGGGCGGAGCCAGGCTCCACCATCCGCCTGAGGGTGGTCTAGAGGGTTAGTTTCGCAGCATCTCAGCAACGAGGAACGCGAGCTCCAGAGACTGCTGAGTGTTCAGACGTGGGTCGCAGGCGGACTCGTAGCGGCCTGGCAGATCCACATCCGTAATGTCCTCTGCGCCACCCAAGCACTCGGTGACGTTTTCACCGGTCAACTCGATGTGGATACCACCTGGGTGAGTACCCAGGGCGCGGTGGACCTCGAAGAAGCCCTGAACCTCATCGATCACCTTGTCAAAGTGGCGAGTCTTGTAGCCATTGGACGCGGTGAAGGTGTTGCCGTGCATTGGGTCAGACTGCCAGATCACCTTGTGACCGGACGCCTCAACGGCAGCCACGATGCCTGGGAGCACGGTGCGGACCTTGTCGTGACCCATGCGCGCCACCATGGTCAGGCGGCCTGGCTCGAAGTTTGGATCGAGCTTATCCGCGTAGGCCACAGCCTCCTCAGGGGTAATACCCGGACCAATCTTGATGCCAATTGGGTTGGCAATGATGGAGGCAAAGTTTACGTGGAAATCGTTGATGTCACGGGTGCGCTCGCCGATCCACAGTTGGTGTGCAGAGAGGTCGTACAGGGCAAGCTCGCCCTTTTCGTCCTTTGCCAGGCGCAGCATTGCGCGTTCGTAGTCCACCACCAAGGCCTCGTGGGAAGCGTAGAGGTCTGCTGCACGCAGCGTCTCATCGTCTACACCACAAGCGTCCATGAAGCGCAGGCCGCGCTCGATCTCCTGGGCAAGTGCCTCGTAACGGGCACCCGCTGGGGAGGAAGCAACGAACTCGCGGTTCCACTCGGTCAGGCGGTGCAGGTCTGCGGTACCGGAAGTAGTGAGTGCTCGAACCAGGTTCATCGCAGCGGATGCGTTTGCGTACGCGCGAATCATGCGGGCGGGGTCGTGGCGGCGGGACTCTTCCGTTGCCTCCACACCATTGACGATGTCTCCACGGTAGCTTGGCAAGCCGTGCTCATCAATGTCCGAGGAACGAGGCTTTGCGTACTGGCCAGCGATGCGGGCCATCTTCACCACCGGGGTGGAAGCACCGTAAGTGAGGACCACTGCCATCTGCAGCAGCGTCTTGATGTTTGCGCGGATGTGTGGCTCAGTGTTGGACTCAAAGGTCTCAGCACAGTCACCGCCCTGCAACAGGAAGGCGCGACCTTCTGCAACATCCGCAAGCTGAGCCTTCAACTTCTGCACTTCAGAAGCCACCACGATTGGCGGCACAGACTCCAGGATCTTGCGAACATACTCAGCCTGGGAACGGTCCCAGCTCGGCTGCTGCTTTGCATCGCGTGCGACTGCATCCTCAAATCGCTCCTGAATGCCGTTAGGCAAAGGAGGGAGATCAGGAAGCGCTTCTTTGGGGATATCTACTGTCCAACTCACACCCATATTCATAGCACGCAATTAATTTTGGTGCCATTACCCCAAAAAACCCTATTAAAACAAGCGTTTGCCCACTCCGTGCTTTGTGAAGCGCCAGGCAGTTACCGCGACACCGCGCCCCTCTTGTTCAATGGCAAGACGCGCGCGCACACCTCGAACTTGCGCAAGTTGTGGCGGGCGTCCACGAGGGCGTCATGGTTGCCGGCGGGCAACTCCGGTAGCTTTGGGCGCCCCGCCATCTCCCAATACTGGCGCAGCTCCCTTGTATAGCGCGGGATCGCATTTGGCAGGCCCGCCATGTCCCCCCAAAGCTGCGCCAAAACCACATGGTCATACGCACCCACCCAGGCCCACAACTGTGGCGGGGTTGGGGCATCTGTAAGAAAGGCAAGCACATCTGAGCGGATGCGTTCATTGCTACGCCACACATCGCTGGAAGGGTTCGGGAGCTTGTCCAGCACATTTTCACGCACCCATCGATTCGCCTTCCCCAACTGGGCGTCTGTGCTCACCGCATAGTATTCTCGGCCGTCCTCAGCCACGATGCCAATTGAAACAAGGTCGATCGTGCGGCCATCCTCAATGAATTCGGTGTCATAAAAATAGCGCACAGACCTTCCCCAATCGTTGTTTGCAGCAAGAGCTTTCGGAAGCCAAGAGTACACCCCCTTTTCGCGTCCCTCGCGTCCGCCCGTTTGCTACGCTCAACCACATCATGAACGCCAGTGTCCCTCGCCTCAACACCGCTTTTGGGCTCCTCGTTGTACCCCTTGCGGTAGTTGCACTGTGCTTGTGGGTCATCGACCCCCTCTCATTCTGGCGCGAGGATCTCCCCCTGATCCGCTATCACATTGACTACGACGTCTACCGCCACGGCGGCGCAGCATTTCTCGCAGGCGAACCGCTGTATTCACAGTTGTACTCCGTAGCCGGGATCAACCTACCGTTCACCTATCCCCCATTTGCCGCCCTACTGTTTAGCCTGCTTGCAGTGATCCCCCTGGAACTCGGCAGCACCTTGTTTACCCTGGCAACCGTGGCCGCCCTGTGGCATTGTGTGCGGCTCACGCTGGCGCACGTCGGTACCACTACGCCTCGTGCAGGCACACTGGCCGCTGTCATCACCATGCCGCTGCTCTTCTTGGAACCCGTGCGCGAGACCTTGGGCTTCGGGCAGATCAACGTGCTGCTCATGTGGCTGGTGATGGTGGACACCCTCCACGGCAAAGATGGTTCGGGGTTGTTCGGCAAATTCCAAGGCGTGGGCGTTGGCATTGCGGCAGCGATCAAGCTCACCCCGGCAGTATTTGGGCTGTATTTCTTAGTGCGCAAGCAATGGAAGGCGGCATCTTACGCTGTTGCTTCGGGAGTGTTGTGCAGCGCGCTGGCGTGGGTGATTTCTCCAGAGACTTCACGGGAGTACTGGATGGAGACGGTGCGCGAGCCATCGCGAATCGGTGGCCTCGCGTGGGTGACCAACCAGTCTTTTGAGGGATTTTTACAAAGGAATCCGCAGCTTACTGAGGCGAGTTGGCTGGGCTTGAGCCTTGGGTTGATACCGCTGGTGGTAATCGTCATGCTGCTGCTCGTGCGGCGCGGCGCCTTCCCGGCAGCGCTGCTTGCCAACGCTGCGGTGGCGCTGTTGTGCTCGCCGGTGAGTTGGTCACACCACTGGGTGTGGATGGCAATTCTGTTGGTCTATACGGGTGCGCTTGCACAGCGCTATTGGGCTACAGGGCGGGGTCGTAGGCGGGCCCGAGCGCTGGCGGCAGTCAGCGGGCTCACGGCGTTGATCGCCGGCGTGGGTCCACATTGGCTTCCCAGCACCGCCCTTGTGCTATCCGAGGCCTACATCCTCTTCACCCTGGCGCTGCTCGTAGCGGTGCCCGCGGTGGTGCTGTGTGGCGGTTGGCGGGCACCTACAACCCCAGCTCCAGCCTGATCAGCGCGCGCCCTCCGGATAGCCCTTGCCGGCTTCGAGGGAGGCCTTCACGTCCGCGGCATACATGTCCACATACGGCTGCCCCGCGAGCTCAGCGAGAATATGCATCATCTTGTCGGTGAAGCCGCGCACCGCCTCGTGTGAGTCCGGGGCAAAACCCTGCTCCGCTGCCCACGCGCGCGCGTCGATAGGCTCCCCCACTTTGATAATGACCTTTGCCGGGCGAGGCACCCAGGAACCGATAGGATTCGCGTTTCGGGAGCCGATCATGGCAACCGGCACCACCGGCGCCTCGTTGCTCAGCGCAATGCGCGCCATGCCGGTCTTGCCGCGGTAGATGCGGCCGTCTGGCGAGCGGGTGCCCTCCGGGTAGATGCCAAAGACCTCGCCTGCGTCCAGCACGCTCTTTGCCGCGGCGAGGAGCTTATCCATGGCATCAGGGGCGTCACGGTCAATGGGGATTTGCCCCACCGAGCTAAAGAACCACTTTTGCAGCTTGCCCACCGCGCCTTCGGTGGTGAAGTACTCCTTCTTCGCCGGGAACACGATCTGGCGTGGGCACAACAGCGGCAGGTAAAAGGAATCCATCACGGCCTGGTGATTGGACACCAGCAGCGCCCCACCCGTTGCCGGAATATTGTGTGCGCCAATGATCTCTGGCCGGTTGTACACCCGTAACAGCGGCCCCACCAGGATGTGCTTAAACGTCCAGTACCACTTGTTTTGCTGCATCGTGCGCTCCTCGGCTGGTCCTCGGCAGGGGTGTGTGGGCCGCCTTGCCCAGAGGGTGGAAGCACAGGTGCTATGGCATGCGCTAGAGCAGCCCGCGGGCAAGATCAGATACTCCGATCATACCCGCATCACCGCCCAGTTTTGCTACCGAAACGTCCGGCAAAGGGCGATACCCCGCCCCCACAATTTGCTGCGCCATGGCCTTTCGAGCGGGCTCAAAATAAAGATCTTGCGCGTCGGAGAGGCCACCCCCGATCAGGATCAATCCCGGGTCCAGCACATCTGCCACAATGGACAGCGCTTGGCCGAGCCACGAGGAAAACTCCGCGAACACCTCCAGCGCCAAGGGATCACCGGCGCGAGCGTGCTCCATCACGGTCTTCCCGCTCAAACGGGAGACCCCCCGAAGGGAGGAGGGGCGTTCCGACGCCGCCAAGATCTCACGTGCCGAGGTTTCCAGTGCGGTGCCGGAACAGTAGCGCTCAAGGCAACCGCGCTTGCCGCAGGCACACTCACGGCCGTCGCGCACCACCGTGAGGTGGCCGAACTCGGGGGCGGTGCCAAACGCGCCGCGATAGATTTCCCCGCCGGTCATCACCGTGGCCCCGATCCCGGTACCGATTGCGAACAACACCCAATTGTCTTCACCCTGGGCCGCACCGAATTGATACTCGCCCCACGCCGCGGCGTTGGCGTCGTGCTCCAAACGCACCGGCAGCCCCAGCTTCTCGGCAAGGATTGCTCGCGCTGGTCGGTCGCGCCACGGAAGATGCGGCGCGAAGCGCACCGTTTCACACTCCGGATCCAAAAAGCCCGCCACAGCAATTCCCACAGCTTCCACCGGGTACTCTCGCTGCAACTGCTCCACGAGTTCAACGATGCCTTTGTCCAAGGCCTCGGTGGTGCTTTCCGTGGGGCGTTGGCGAGAATCGAGGATTTCGCCCTGCGGCGACACAACCCCAGCGCGCATGTTCGTACCGCCGATGTCAATTCCCACCGTGAGGCTTTGCCCCTCAGTGAGGCTTTGCCCCGTGGGGACTTTGCTAGACATGGTGGTCATGGTGGTCATGGATCCGCCTTCACTTGCTCACTTGACCTGCAAAAATGCAGACAACCTTGTCAGTATAGCAAGTGCTGTTGGATTAATTGCTCAGCAAGGCGCGCAGGCGGGCGCCCATCACTTCCCAGGTCCACTCCCCCAGCACATGCTTTCGCCCGGCCGCGCCCATTGCCTGCGCATGGGCGGGATCCTCCAGAATCGCCGCCACCGCCGCGGCCACCTTGGGAACGTTCCTGCCGTCGACCACCACACCACTGGATTCTGTGACAGTTTCCGGCGCCCCACCGGAATCACCGGCAACCACGGGAACGCCGCAGGACTGTCCCTCCAGGAACACGATCCCCAGACCTTCTACGTCCAGACCCCAGCCACGGGTCCGGCACGGCATGGCAACAACACTTGCCACCTGAAGCCAGGACACCATTTCCTCCTCGCTCACCCTGCCTGTGAAGCGAATCGAATCGGCGCTCGGGCTAGAGCTGGCCATGTGCCGTAGCTTTTGTTCATAGCTCCCCTGCCCCACCAGCACGAGCTGCGCCTGCGGTACACGTTCCTGGATGAGAGGCAGCGCGCGAATCAGCGCGTCCTGGCCCTTGCGGGGCACCAGCCTGGAAACGCACACCACGAGCGGCGCCTCCTTGGGAGCCTTGAGGTCTGCGAGCACCCGTTCGCGCTGTCCAGTGGGCAAGGGGGCGAAGCGCTCCGGATCCACGCCGGAAGGCAAGTGCGCCCACGAGGCGTTGGGGCCGAACGCCCGACGAAACCGCCGCAGCGTATATCCGGAAATGTAGGTGATCACATCGGTGTGCTCACCGATGAACCGCAACGCCTGGCGGGCCCCCGGCAGCATGGACCACCCCACCTCATGCCCATGAGTGGAGGCAACAACGCGGCGCGCACCTGCCTTGTGCGCAGCCTTCGCCATGAGCGCCAAGGGAGCTGCGGCTCCAAACCACACCGTGTCAATCCCGAAGTCGTTGATGAGCTGCGCCATCTTCTTTGCTGTCGCCGGGGTAGGCAGCATCACCTTTCGCGGCCAGCGAACCACCGGGAAGGGCAACAAGGCATCATATTCCCGTGCAGCGGCGGAATCCTGCGTGGAGGCAAACACCACCACATCAGCGGGATCGAGGGTGGTCAGAAAATCGCGCAGGTAGGACTGGATCCCACCGATGGTGGGTGGGAAGTCATTGGTGACAAGCAGCACTTTGCCCATGCCTGCAGCCCTGCCTTCCTTGAGTGCTTTGCCACGCCGCGCCGTCGGTACCCGCGGTGGCGTTGGTGGTGACTAGTAACGGCGTGCGCCGTAGAACGGCATGGAGTCTACAGGAACAACCTGGACGGGAATGCCGTAGTCAGACGCGTGGATGAGCATGCCGTTGCCCGCGTAGATACCGACGTGGGTGGCACCTGGATAGTAGCCAACCACATCGCCAGGCTGCAGCTCCGCGCGGCTCACGGGAGTACCACCCGCCATCTGCGCTTGGGAGGTGCGCGGGAGCGTCTTGCCCTGCTGCTGGTACGCCCAGAACACCAGGCCCGAGCAGTCGAAGGCGTCTGGGCCGATTGCGCCCCAGGAGTACGGGGAACCCAGTTTGGTCATTGCCGCAGTGAGGGCCTCCATGCCCGCTGCGTTGGAACCGGTAACACCAGCAAGCGAATATTCAACCGGGCCGTTCTTCGCTTCCCACAGCGCACGTTCTGCGGGGCCGAGGGCGCTCACCTTCTCCTGGATTTCACGGGCCTTCGCCTCAAGCTCCTCCTGCTGGGTGAGGAGTTCCTTCTTGCGCTCCTCCAGATCCAACTGCTTGAGCTGCGCACGAGCCTTCGCGCGGGTGAGCTCTCCGCGGCGCTCCACGGCTTCCTCGCGCGCCTCAGTGAGCTGCGCCAGGGCGCTATTTGCCTTGTCCCCAAGGAGCGTCATGTACGCCGCACGGTCAAGAGCGTTTTGCGGATTCTCCGCGGAAATGGCGTTGGTGAGCGGGTCAATAGTGGCACCGCGATACTTCGCAGAGGCAATGCGGTTCACCTCAAAGCGGTACGCCTCCTGCTCGACGATTGCCGCATTCACTTGATCCGTAGCTTGAGCCACATGAGCGCTCAATTCCGCAACCTCTTGCCCGCTGGTCTCCAGGTCAATTTCGAGTTGCTTGACTTCCTCATTCTTGGCGCCCGCTTCCGTGGAAATAGTTTCCATAGATGCGATCAGCTCCTCGATGTTTTGAGCATGAGACACCATGGTGACGGAAGTAATGGGCACCAATGCAGTGCAGGTAGCGGCAACGAGGAGAACGCGGGAAAACTTCACAAACATTCCTGGGGGTGGGGCAGCTAAGAGATCAGCCACAAGACTAACAAACTAAGAAAATCATGAACGTACACACTATAAACGCAGTGCGCGCTACGCATAACATTGCCCAGCAAAACAGTGACCACTGTGGCTAGTGTGACTAGCGTGATGAGGCGAAAGGACGGCGACTAAACGAACAAAAAGTCCCCCTCCTGGCAGGGAGAGGGACTGCCACCGCTCGCGCGGTTATTGCCATGCTATTGCCATGGTTCGTGCACACTTAGTAGCGCACGGCAGAGTGGAACGGCATGTAGTCGATTGGGGTCTCGGACAGCGGCGTGCTGGAGTTCAGCGCGTGGATCACGGTGCCGTGGCCGGTGTAGATGCCAACGTGGGATGCGCCGGAGTAGAAGGCCACGATATCGCCAGCCTGGAGCTGATCGCGGGACACCTTCACGCCACCGGCTGCCTGCGCGTAGGAGGTGCGCGGAATAGCTTTGCCAACCTGCTGGTACACCCAAGTGGTGAAGCCAGAGCAATCGAAAGCATTAGGACCTGCTGCACCCCACACATAAGGGGAACCAATCTTGGTGCGAGCAATATCTACGATCGCCTGACCAGTGGAAGGGGTCTGCACAACTGGGCCGGTGACGGCAGCGTTGTAGTTAGCCCCGGCCTGCTGACCCAGGGAAGGAATCCACTGCTCAACGCCTGGGACGGTCTGAATGCCCTGAACGTTCTCAATACCGGCCACTTCAAAGCGAATTGCAGTACCTGGCACAACAACTTCAGCAGCTTGTGCTGGGTTTGCAAGGACTGCAGATGCGCCCATTGCTACAGCGGAGGCTGCCGCTGCGTTACGGGCAACGTTGTTGCTTGGTTTACGGTGCTTAGCCACAAAAATCTCCAAATCTCATCGCGCCTACCAACTCGGCCCACACAAACCCTTTCGGGCCCTTGATACCGAGCGGCTCCGTTACTCTCCCCTACACACTTGGCCTGATCGTGCTTCCCAGTTCCAAGGGCGTTCTAGAGGAGTAAGGAACGGCGTCTTGCGTTCTTGGTTGTTCAAGCATCCCAAGCGGATTGCTTTGAATGTCTCGATTAGGTTACGAAACCACAACGGCGATGTCTAGTTACCACGCCGATTTCCAATTGTTACACCGCCGTTATCTAAACCGTCATGTCATGGCAATTCAGAAGTAGTTACCTGAGAAAACCGAGAGACTTTGCTTCCCCACGCCTCCTGAGGTTGGCCTTCGCGGTTTAGTTTTCTCAGGAATAGCGGCACATCCTTGTCCGCAGGGGCCAGCTCCTTTGCCAAGAACATTGACCTGTGACTCTGCTCACATCGTTGTTATTTGTGGCGGTTGCAGCGTACGGAAGTTGATGCGTGCACACAAAAGCGCCGGCCCTTTGAGGGCCGGCGCTTGAGTATTCGAGACCGTTTGGAGAGAACCGCTTGGCCTAGTGGCCCTTCTCCTCGTCGGTTGCACGATTCGCCTTCTGGAGGTTTTCGTACATCTCAACCTCTTCACGGTGGTTATCGTGCTCAATTTGAGCAGCCTTGGAGGCGATCTCCGGGGCGTCTGGCTTCAGGAAGGAGCCGCGGCCTGGGTGGCCGGAGTAGCCGAGCTGGTTCATCTGCTTTGGCACTGGAGCACCCTGGTAGTGCAGTGGCACTGGGTGACCGTGCTCGTCCACAGGGCCGAGTGGCTGGTGAACCTCGATGAACGCACCGTTTGGCAGCATCTTGATTACACCGGTCTCAATGCCGTGCTCGAGGACCTCACGGTCGTTACGCTGCAGGCCGAGGCAGATGCGGTAGGTGATGAAGTAAGCCAGTGGTGGCAGCACGATCAGGCCGATACGTCCAACCCAGGTCATTGCGTTCAGTGACACCTGGAAGTGGTAAGCGAAGAGGTCGTTACCACCGGACAGGGTGATCAGGAAGAAGAACACAATACCCATCACACCAAGGGAGGTGCGAACTGGTACGTCGCGTGGACGCTGCAGCAGGTTGTGATGTGCGTCGTCACCAGTGATCTTCTTTTCAATGAACGGGTAACCGATCAGCAGTGCAACGAGGAGACCACAGAGCAGGGCCACCCAGAATGCACCTGGGATGGTGTAGTTGCCCAGGTAAAGCTCCCACGCTGGCATCACACGAGCTGCACCGTCAGTCCACAGCATGTAGATATCTGGCTGGGAACCAGCAGAGACCTGTGCTGGGTTGTAAGGGCCAAGGACCCAAATCGCATTGATGGTGGTCAGACCAGCCATCAGGGCAAGCACGCCAGCAGTGATCAGACCGAAGGCTGCGGCCTTGAGGCCGAACAGCGGGAGAATACGAACGCCAACCACGTTGTTTTCGGTGCGGCCTGGCCCAGGGAACTGGGTGTGCTTCTGGTACCACACGAGAGCCAGGTGGGCTGCGATCAGGCCGAGGATGATGCCTGGGATGATCAAAACGTGTGCAATGTAGAAGCGGTCGAGCATGATCTCGGATGGGAAGTCGCCACCGAAGATCAGCCAGTGCAGCCAGGTGCCAATGATTGGCAGGCCAACGATGATTGCGGACATGATGCGCAGACCCACGCCGGAGAGGAGGTCGTCAGGCAGGGAGTAGCCCATGAAGCCTTCTGCCATACCCAACAGCAGCAGCACACAGCCGATGATCCAGTTTGCCTCACGTGGACGTCGGAACGCACCAGTGAAGAAGATGCGCAGCATGTGCACGGTCATGGAGACCATGAACATAAGTGCTGCCCAGTGGTGCATCTGGCGGACAAAGAGGCCGCCGCGAACCTCGAAGGAGATGTTCAGCGCGGTTTCGTATGCGCGGGACATTTCCACACCGTTAAGTGGAAGGTATGCACCTTCGTAGATCACCTTGGTGATGGATGGGTCGAAGAACAGGGTGAGGTACACACCGGTCAGCAGCAAAATAATGAAGCTGTAGAGTGCGATCTCGCCGAGCATGAAGGACCAGTGGGTCGGGAAGACCTTGTTGATCTGGCGGCGGATGCCGGCTGCGGCGGTGTACCGCGAGTCGATGTTGTTGCCGATTTCGGCCAGTTTATTGCTCATTAGGACCTACGCTCCCAGAATGCCGGGCCAACAGACTCAATGAAGTTGCCTGCGGCGACGAGGTAACCCTCTTCGTCAACGGTGATTGGTAGCTGAGGCAGTGCGCGGGCGGCTGGGCCGAAGACTGGCTTGCCGTAACGCAATGCGTCGAACTGCGACTGGTGGCACGGACACAGGATGCGGTTGGTCTGCGCCTCGTAGAGGGAGGTTGGGCAGCCGATGTGCGTGCAGATCTTGGAGTAGGCGTAGTAGTCGCCGTAGTGGAAGTCTTCCTGACCCTCGCGCTCAACAACGCGAGCCGCATCGCGGGCACGGAGGCGAATCAACATCACAGCGTTGCGTGGACCGTGGATGGAGTGCATGTGCTCCTCGTAAACCACTGCGCTGGAATCGTAGTTCTCGCCGTCGTTGACCAGGTCCGCAGGAAGCGGGAAGACGGTCTCCATGGAGGCTGCATCCAGATCCTCTGGGCGCATACGCACCAAGCGGGAAACGCCCTGGGTGGTGTAGTGGGAGCCCACGGAGGTGTCGTGCTTCTCGGCGATTGCACCGGTGTCGCGGCCCAGGTAGACCTTCACGCCTTTTTCGGTGAGGGTCCAGCCGGAGGTCCACAGGGTGCCATCACCCTGAATACCGAGCTCGCCCTTACGCCATGGGTTCTTTACCATGCCGCCAAGCGGAGCAATCACCACGAGGCCAGCAAGCAGGCCACCAACGCCCAAGAGGGACTTCAGCAGCTTGCGGCGTCCAAGGGTGGAGGTGTTCCAGGAATCGTTGAGGAGGGCAACGATGGTACGACGGTCAACCTCATCAGACGGACCGTCGTGACGGCGCTGCACTGCGATCTCTTCTGGGATGAGCTTCTTCACAAAGAGGACTGCGCCAATGCCAAGTGCCAGGATGGCTAGGCCAGAGGTAAGGCCGAGCAATGGGGTGTAGAGAGTGTAGAGCCAGAGGCCCTCATCTCCGTGCCCCTTGTACTCCCAAGGCCAGAAGAGGTAGATCGCGAGGAATGCGATGGCGGCAACGATGCCGATGCCGAACCAGATGCTGATACCGCGAGCAGCGCGCTTGTCGGCAGGATCGCCAGCAATTGGGAAACGCTCTTTGCGGTATGCAACGGTCACACCGTCAAGCTCAGTACCCAGGCGAGCAAGCTCTTCGTTGCTCATGGAGTCGAGTTCTTTGGCGGTGTACTGCTTATCAAAGTTATTACTCATGAACGAGATCCAATCCACAGTGCCGCTGCCACGAGGACAACGATGCCAACGAGCCACATGAACATGCCCTCAGCAACTGGGCCGAGACCGCCGAGGCTCCAGCCACCTGGGCTTGGGGTTTCCTTGGAAGCCTTGATGAAAGCAATGATGTCCTTCTTCTCGTCCGGGGTGAGCTGACGGTCAGAGAACTTTGGCATGTTCTGTGGGCCGGTAAGCATTGCCTGGTAGATCTCCTGCTCGTTGGCAGGGTCAAGGACAGGCGCGTACTTACCGCCGGACAGTGCGCCGCCGCGGCCGGTGAAGTTGTGGCAGGAAGCGCAGTTCAAACGGAACAGATCGGAGCCGCGAGCGACATCGGCTGGATCAATCTGGCCGTCGTAGTTCGCACCGCGCAGGGACTCCATTGCGATAGAGCCGTCTTCGTTCCACACGATGTCCGGGCCACCACCGTTTGCTGCAACGTATGCGGCAAGGGCGAGGGTCTGCTGCTCGGAGTAACGAGGAGTCTTGCGTGGGGCCTGAGCGGAGTTGCTCAGCATCGGCATGCGGCCGGAGTGCACCTGGAAGTAGGTTGCACCGGCACCGGTGCCGACGAGTGAAGGACCGCGGTCCTTCACACCCTGGAGGTTCACACCGTGGCAGGTGATACAAGCAACGTCGTAGAGGTCCTTGCCCTCTTGAATGAGTGCCTGATCGTCAAGCTGTGCGGTGGCAACCTGAGCATCTGGGGTGACAGCATTCACGATGATGCCGGCACCGGTGAGGCCCATGGTCAGAGCGAGTGCGCCGGCAGCAGTACGGCGAAGCTTGCGGCGCTTGCGCACCTTCTGAGCCTCAGCCGAGGTCACACCGCTGGTGGACTCGATTTGAGAGTTATTGGTATCCATCATTTCCCTTTGGTCTCGAATGTTGGAAAGTGGAGGGAAGTCCTAAAACTGCCCGGAGATCGTCCCGGAACGGATTTTTGTCTTGCTGATCCGAAAAGGGTTACTGCACGAAGTAGATCGTGATGAACAGGCCAATCCAGACCACGTCCACGAAGTGCCAGTAGTAGGAAGTCACCATTGCGGCGGTTGCCTGCGCAGGGGTGAACTTTGCCTTCTGGATACGGAGCAGCACAACCACGAATGCCAGCACACCGGCCAAAACGTGTGCTGCGTGGAAGCCGGTCGTAATGAAGAAGACCGATCCGTACACGCTCGATGGGATGGTCAGGCCGTGAGTCACCAACTCGTAGTACTCGAATGCCTGACCCACGAGGAAGGTGGTGCCCAGCAAGATGGTGATGAGGAACCACTTGCGGAGACCAAACACGTCTCCACGCTCTGCTGCGAACACGCCAGCCTGTGCCGTAAAGGAAGATGACACAAGGATGACGGTGATCGCCAAAGCGTAAGGCACGTTGAGGTGCTCAGTACCCTCTGCCCATGAACCATTACCAACACCGTTTGCACGCGAGGTGAAGTACATCGCGAACAGTCCGGCGAAGAACATCAATTCCTGAGACAGGAACACAATCGTGCCAACACTGACCATGTTTGGCCGGTTCAGTGCTGCAACACGTTGTGGTGCTGCCATTTCTGTATTTCCAATTGCGCTCGTCACGCCTATTAGTATGGCGGTCTAGCTAGGCAAATGCACGTCTTTGCCCCCGTACTTTTGGTTGAATTTGCAGCTCAATTGCCCCCGCTGCAGCAATCTTTGATGGCAACAGAATCTGGAAAGTAGCTGGGAACTTTTTGGGACTTTCATACGACTACGCATTGCTGCAGGTCACGCACATCACAGTGTTGCATCCCCCATCCCGGGCCACGGAGACACCATTTCGACTCATGAGAGTTATCTCACAGCTCGGATGGCTGAACCCTCGACGAGTTTCATACTTTCGGTTGAACCCACCCACCAGCGCAAATACCCCTCGCTCCCCCATGGACGTGCGGTGCGCGACCAATAGATGAATTCTTTGGGTCCTCGGGAACTTTTTGGACTCGCATTCCGACGCTCCCAGGTACGCAAAATACCCCGGCGGTTTCAGGAACCGTCGGGGCAATGTTGAAGACGTGGCGGGCGTAGCCCTTCTAGAAAACTAGTGCTTTTCCTTTGGCAGACCGTATTGCAGGTTCAGCATGGTGGTGGTCCAGATCAGGGCCACAGCACCGAGGGCGATCAGCCAGTAGTGCATGAAGATGATGCCGAAGCCGAGCAGCGCCACGGCGCCGGACATTGCGGCTGGCCAGATGGAGCTTGGGCTGAAGAAGCCCAGAGTGCCAGCGGCGTCGGAGATCTCAGCCTCTTCCCAGTCCTCCGGCAGTACGTCGATGCGACGCTCCGTGAAGTGCAGGTAACCGCCGAGCATGAGGCACAGAAGGGTGCTCAGCGTAAGCGCAGTAGCACCTGCCCACTCAAGGCCGATGATGTTGCCGGAATCCTGAACATAGGTTGTGGCAATGAAGTAGATGACCGTCACGACTGCCAGGAATGCAGTCAGGGAGTACATGATCTTTGCTGATGCGTTCATGATTGATGATCCCTTCTTGCCGCTTAGGAAGCCGCGTTGTTGTCTACGAAGTTCTCACCGTCGCGGGTTGCGGTGCGGTTAGAAACGAACGGCTGGGTGGAAGTAGCGTATGGTGCCTCGCCGATAGACGCCAGGGCGTCTGCGTTGGAAGCCTCTGGGTTGTCATAGCGGAACTGAATGTAGTCAGCGAAACGCTCTGGGGAGACTGCACGGATTTCGAAGTTCATCATTGCGTGGTAGGTACCGCACATTTCAGCGCAGCGGCCAACGAATGCGCCTTCACGCTCGATGCCTTCAATCTGGAAGCGGCGCTCTGCATTGTTCGCCTCTGGGTTGACGTACACGTCACGCTTGAAGAGGAACTCTGGAACCCAGAATGCGTGGGATACGTCAGCGGATGCCAGGCTGAACTCAATCGGGGTGTTGGTTGGGAGAACCAAAACTGGAATCTCGGAGGTGGTACCAACGGTCTCAATGGTGTTGAAGTTCAGGAAGGAGACGTCGGACTTCGAACGGCCGTTGATTGGGTTCTCGCCGTTTTCATCCTCGCGGGAAGCAAGTGCCAGAGCCTGACGCTCTTCGTCCACACCGTTGTACTCGGAACCGGTTGGGGAAAGTTCTGCGCCGATGCGGTTGTAACCGAACTTCCAGTTCCACTGGTAGCCGGTGACGTCCACGGTCACCTCTGGGTTCTTGTTCAGCGCGGTGACCTTGTCCTGGGTCTGCACGGTGAAGAAGAACAGCGCCATCACGATCACGATTGGAATGATGGTGAGCACGAGCTCCAGGGGGATGTTGTACTGGGTCTGGCGTGGGAACTCATCCTTGCCAGCCTTCTTCGCCTTCTTGGCGCTCCAGGCGAACATGCCGTAGATGAACAGGCCCCACATGATGAAGCCGATGATCCATGCGGCAACCCACACCCAGGACCAGAAGTTGTACATTGCGGTGGCTTCAGGGGTGATGCCCTTTGGCCAGCCGAAAGCAAGGAAGTCCCCAATAAAACCACCTGGTGGCGTTACGTCACACCCTGCCAAGGCTGTACCACCGAGTGCGAGGACCGCACCGAGCATTCCCTTACGGCCCAAGCTGCGCTTTTGCTGCTGTTCCACGCGCGTCTGCCTTCCTGTTGCAATAGTTCTTTGAAACGCAGTCCCTCCGCCAACCACGCTCCCCCAATTGCACTTCTTGGCTATGGGGAAACAGGGCAGAACGAAGGCACTGTGCCCACGTCTATTTACGCAGGATAGCGCATAGCCCCAGTAAAGGCGGAATGTTTTGCCAGGCTGATCCCCCCTGTGTAGAGGGCATTTTCCCAGCACCTTTTCAGTTTCCTAGCGTTCACACAGCAAACGGCGCCTTGTACACAAAAATCCTATGAGGCATATCACAATTGAACGCCTTGGTATCAACCTTATGGATACCCTCCCCTCTTGTTGAGCAAACGCGGGGACGTCGGAAAGCCCCTTCGAGGCGGTGCGGCGCGGGTGCCGTGTCCGGGCGAGGTAGTACGCTCGTGTAAGTATCTTGGCCGCAGGGAATCTAAGCAGCCCAATAGACGTTTGGAAGGATGTTCACCATGTGCGGATTGCTTGGCATGTTGACCAGCAATAACAACGCCAAAGATTTTGTAGGCGCAGTGGAAAACGCCCTCCCGTGCATGTATCACCGCGGCCCCGACGAGGCCGGGACCTGGCACGATGAGCAAGCGGTGTTCGGCTTTAACCGTCTGTCCATCATTGATATTGAGCATTCACACCAGCCGCTGCGCTGGGGGCCGAGCGGCGAACCCGACCGCTACGCGATGACCTTCAACGGGGAAATCTACAACTACATCGAGTTGCGCCAGCAGCTCCAGGAAGCTGGCTATACCTTTAATACTTCCGGTGATGGCGAGCCAATCGTAGTGGGCTTCCACCACTGGGGCCCAGACGTTGTGCGCCACCTGCGCGGTATGTTCGGCGTGGCCATCTGGGACTCTAAGGAACAGACGCTGTTTCTTGCCCGTGACCAATTTGGCATCAAGCCGCTGTATTACGCCACCACCGATGCCGGCACGGTGTTTGCCAGCGAAAAGAAGTGCATTCTTTCCATGGCGGAAGAAATTGGTCTGGGCCTGGAGCTTGACCAACGCGCAATCGAGCACTACGTGGACCTGCAGTATGTCCCGGAGCCGGAGAGTCTGCATGCGCAGGTGCGGCGCTTGGAGTCGGGCTGCTACGCGATCGTGAAGCCTGAAGCGACTGCGGGAGCGGGTGCGGGAGCTCGTATGAAGGTGCAGCAGACGCGATACTTCCGCCCGCAGTTCCCCGCGCAGCCCGTTCCCAAGGGCGCCGAGCAGGAAGTCTTTGACAGGATCGCACGCGCGCTGGAGGACAGCGTGGAAAAGCACATGCGTGCCGACGTCACCGTGGGGTCCTTCCTCTCCGGTGGCATTGATTCCACCGCAATTGCCACCCTGGCAAAACGCCACAACCCAAACCTCATCACCTTCACCACCGGTTTTGAGCGCGAGGGCTACTCCGAGGTGGACGTCGCTGCGGAATCCGCCGAGGCGATCGGCGTGGAGCACGTGGTAAAGATCGTTTCCCCCGAGGAATACGCCAACGCCATCCCCAAGATCATGTGGTACCTGGATGACCCGGTAGCCGACCCCTCACTGGTGCCACTGTATTTCGTGGCGCAGGAGGCCCGTAAGCGGGTAAAAGTGGTCCTCTCCGGCGAGGGTGCTGACGAACTCTTTGGCGGCTACACCATTTATAAGGAACCACTCTCCCTCGCACCCTTTGAGAAGATCCCCTCCCCACTGCGCCGCGGTTTGGGCCAGATTGCCAAGGTGTTCCCGGAAGGTATGCGCGGAAAGTCGTTGTTGGAGCGCGGCTCGATGACCATGGAGGAGCGCTACTACGGCAATGCTCGTTCCTTTAACTTTGAGCAAATGCAGCGCGTGATCCCCTGGGCCAAGCGTGAGTGGGACCACCGCGAGGTCACCGCACCGATCTACGCCCAGTCCAAACACATGGACCCCGTGGCCCGGATGCAGCACCTTGACCTGTTCACCTGGATGCGTGGTGACATCCTGGTGAAGGCGGACAAGATTAACATGGCGCACTCGCTGGAGCTGCGCGTGCCATTCCTGGACAAGGAAGTGTTCAAAGTGGCGGAGACCTTGCCTCACGACCTGAAGATCGCCAACGGCACTACCAAGTACGCCCTGCGGAAGGCCATGGAACAGATCGTCCCAGCGCACGTGTTGCACCGCAAGAAGCTGGGCTTCCCCGTGCCAATGCGGCACTGGCTGGCCGGCGACGAACTGTTTGGATGGGCGCAAGACACCATCAATGAGTCCGGCACCGAGGAAATCTTTGACAAGGCAGCAGTGCTGGCGATGCTCAACGAGCACCGCGACGGCACCTCCGACCACTCCCGGCGCCTGTGGACTGTGCTCGCGTTCATGGTGTGGCACGGCATCTTTGTGGAAAACCGCATCGATCCCCAGATTGAGCAACGCGACTACCCAGTGCGGCTGTAGCAGATACACACCAACGCCCCCTTGAGGCCCCATGGAGTTGGGGTCTGAAGGGGGCGTTGCTGTTTTTGGGCTTAGTTGAAGGAGTCACCGCAGGCGCAGGAGCTGCCGGCATTCGGGTTATCGATGGTGAAGCCCTGGGACTCGATGGTGTCCGCGAAGTCAATGCGTGCGCCGGTGAGGTATGGGACGCTCATCTTGTCTACCACCAGGCGGACGCCGCCAACGAGGTCCTCTTTGTCCCCATCCAGGGTGCGGTCATCAAAGTACAACTGGTAACGCAGACCTGCGCAACCACCGGGCTGCACGGCGATGCGGAGTGCAAGATCGTCGCGGCCCTCTTGGTCAAGCAAGGACTTTGCCTTCTGAGCTGCTGCGTCGGTAAGGATAACGCCGGTGTTCGTAGACGGTGCAGTCATTCTGTGCTCCTTTTGCCAGGTGATCTGGTGCTCCGAAATTGAAAACTGAAAAAAGAATTATGTGGTGCGAGTCTACCGCGCCATCGGACATGTTGCCCACAAGAGTGTTTATGGGCAACACCTAGGGGCTGCAACCAACAAACGCTTCGAGTTATTCCCAATCTGCTTCCCGTGCAGATTCCCAATCTGGGGCAGGAAACTTGTAGCCTATAGTGCGAGGAAATTAAGTATTGAACGAGCGAGCAGACAACGAGCGAGGCAAGAGCGTGTCCCAAACGTCATCGGATTCTTCTACTTCCGGAAATCCACAAGAGACTTCAAAGGCCTACACCCCCAAGAAGGGCAAGGCCACGCCAAGCCGCAAGCAGGCACAGGCGCAGCCAGGCACGTTTGAGTCCCGCTTCTCCCCCGGTGAGTCCTATGGTGATGTGCGCAAGCGCCGCAAGGAGCTCAAGGCCTCAATGAGCAGTGAGCAGTGGAAGGAATACAAGCGCGCCGAAAAGGAACGCCGCCGCTCCAAGCAGCGCGAGGCACAAGCCGCAATGGATCGCGGCGAAGAGCAATACCTCCTGCCCCGCGATAAGGGCCCGGAGCGCGCCTTCATCCGCGACTTTGTGGATTCCCGCCGCTACCTCAACAACATGGTGATGCCAGTGGCCATGGGCTTGCTCATCGTGATGCTCATCGGGCAGTGGGCGCCCACATTCGCCTCTGTGGTGTCCATGGTCGCTATGGGCCTTATCCTTTTGTTCTTCATTGAAGGCATCATCCTTGGCCGTCGCGCTGCAGCGGCAACCCGTCAGAAGTTCCCCAACACACAGGAAAAGGGCTTCGCTATGGGCTTCTACGCCTATGGTCGCGCCACCCAACCCCGCCGTTGGCGCACCCCGAAGCCACGGGTGAACCTTGGCGACGAGGTCTCCTAACCCATGAGCCAGCGCCCCCAGCATACGTTGGTGCTCGGCGGTGCCCGCAGCGGCAAATCTCAATTCGCGGAATCGTTGGTGCCGGTAAGTGGCTGCACCTACCTTGCCACCGCCCGGCCGTATCCGTCGGAGGACGGGGGGCAGTTCGACGCCGACTTCGCGGCGAGAATCGCAAGGCATGCCGCGCGCAGGCCAGCCAATTGGGTGCTCGACGAACACACGGACCTCATCGACGCCCTGAACTCACCCATCCCTGCCCACGGTAACCACCTATTTGTGGATGATCTGGGCACCTGGCTCACCCACAAATTGGACCTGGTGGGTTGGGAGGGCCAGCGGGGCCAATTCTCTGAACTCTTTGAGCAAGTGGTACGGGGAATTGCCAAGTGTGAATCTTCCCTCACCATCGTGTCTCCAGAGGTTGGGATGGGGGTGATCCCGGAACACCCTGCTGGCAGGCTGTTTCGGGATGAACTGGGCACACTGAACCAATTGGTCGCACAACAATGTGACCGGGTGCTGCTGGTGGTGGCGGGCCAAACCCTCACGCTGAAGAGCCCGTAACGGTCCGTCGGACTTTTCAGGCGCTAAAGTAGAGACGTTCTCAAGTTCTTCGTTACTTCACGTATTGGAGCGCACCGTTTCATGCAGCCTTCAGATTTTTTCCCAAAGGTCGAACGCCCCAGTCAGGAGGCGGAGAAGCAAGCCCGGCAATTCCAGCTCAACCTCACCAAGCCCACGGGTTCGCTGGCCCGCCTGGAGGATCTGGGGGTGTGGCTTTCCGCGTGCCAGGACCAAGTGCCGCCACGCAAGATCACCCGGCCGAGGCTGGTGGTGTTCGCCGGTGACCACGGTATTGCAACGAAGAACGTCTCTCCCTACCCCATTGAGGTTTCTATTCAGATGGCGGAGAACATTCGCCAAGGTGGGGCGGGAGTCAACGTCATTGCTAATCAGTCCGGAACGGGCGTGCGAGTGGCGGACATCTCCCTCAACCACGACGCCTGGGGGGATGAGCGCGTGAGCAAATCTTGTGGGTCGATTGACCGCGAGGACGCCATGACGGAGGAACAACTCATCCGCGCCATCGAGATTGGCAAGCGTATTGCCGACCAGGAAATTGATTCTGGCGCTGACCTCCTCATGGGCGGTGACCTGGGCATTGGAAACACCACTCCTTCTGCCGTGATCATTGGCTTGCTCACCAACCAGGAGCCAGTGGTAGTGACCGGCAGAGGTTCTGGCGTGGACGACGAAGGCTGGAAACGCAAAGTGGAAGCGGTGCGCGACGCCATGTTCCGCGCCCGCAAACACCGCGGCGACGTACTCACCATGATGCGCATGGTCACCAGCCCGGAACTCGCGGCAATGGCGGCGTTCATCGCCCAAGCTGCGGTGCGCCGCACCCCAGTGCTGTTGGACGGCGTGGTGGTCACTGCAAGCGCGCTGCTCGCAGAACAGATGGCTCCGGGCGCGCGCCGTTGGATGCAGGCGGGCCACCAGTCTGCGGAACCCGCACACCAATTCGCGCTGGAATACCTGGGTCTCACCCCGCTGCTCACCCTGGGCTTGCGTTTGGGTGAAGGATCCGGGGCGGCTGCGGCAGTGCCTTTGGTGAAGATGGGTGCGGACATCATGAACGACATGGCCACCTTTGAATCCGCCCAGGTCTCCGGCAAAGACGCGGTGCCAGAAGGCCGGATGTAGTGTCTGGCAAAGCGGGGTTTGTAGAAGGCGAGCACGGCCCAGCCATCCTGGAGGGCCCCGCCACTGCGCTGAGTTGGACCACCATTTTGCCCTTGCGCGGCGCCACGGCCTTTGACCGCACCACGGGCGCCCGAGTGCTAGCCAGCCTGCCTGTGGCAGGAATCGCACACGGTCTTGGGGCAACCACGATCGCGGGCACCGCAGCCTTCCTAGACACGCCCGCAATGCTCACGGCGGTGCTCATCACCGCGTTCATGGAGCTGTTCAGCAGGTTCATGCATCTTGATGGGCTTGCCGACGTAGCCGACGCCCTAGGTTCCTACGCCCCGCCCGCCCGCGCGAGGGAGATCTTGGCCGACCCCGCAACGGGGCTGATCGGCATGGCTTCAGCACTGCTTTCACTGCTGGCACAAATCGCCGGCATGGTAGCCCTGCTCGATCTGGGCTGGTGGTGGATGATGTGGGCGCCGGTGGTGTTGGCCCGGATCGCCGCGATGGTGAACTGCCACGCGCACTTTCACCCCATGTCCCCCAAAGGGTTCGGCGCCCTGATGGTAGGGACAGTCAAGACGTGGTGGATCGTGGCTTGGTCGCTGGCCTACCTTGCCGCGGCAACTCCCCTGGCTTTGGTGATGGGTGCGGGCGCTGGGGGCGTCGGCACGCTTGGTTGTGGCCTCGCTGTGCTGGGTCTGGCTGTGCTGCTCGCGCGGCACTGTGACCGCCGTTTTGAGGGCCTGAACGGCGATACCACCGGATTCATCATGCATCTGTGTGGTACCGCCGCGTGGCTGCTCATGGCCGTAGTAGCTGGAGTTATTGCGCAGGTATAAGGGTGTGCATCCAGCCGTGGGTGTCTTCCACAGAGCCGCGCTGAATGCCTGTGAGGATTTCGCGCAGTTCCATGGTGATTGGGCCGGCCTCGCCGCCGTGGATCGAAAACTCGCCGTGGTTGGAGAGCGCTCGGCCCACTGGGGTGATCACGGCGGCGGTGCCACAGGCGAAGGTCTCGCTCATTTCGCCGCTAGTGGCTTTTTGCTCCCACTCGGCGATGTCGATGCGGCGTTCCTCGGTGGTGTAGCCGCGGTCACGGGCAACCTGGAGGAGGGAATCCCTGGTGATGCCAGGCAGGAGGGAGCCGGAAAGCTCTGGGGTGACCACGTGCGCATCCGCACCTTCGCCGAGCACAAAGAACAGGTTCATCCCGCCCATCTCTTCCACGAACTTGTGTTGGATGGCGTCCAGCCAGACCACCTGATCGCAGCCCTTCTCCGCTGCCTGAGCCTGGGCGAGCAAGCTGGCGGCGTAGTTTCCGGCAAACTTCGCGTCACCCGTGCCGCCCGGAGCAGCGCGCACATAGTCCTCACACAACCACACGGAAACAGGCTTGACGCCACCGGAGAAGTAGGCGCCTGCCGGGGAGGCAATCACCATGTAGGTGTAAGAACTTGAGGGGTGCACGCCCAGCGTAGACTCCGTGGAAATCATGAATGGGCGCAGGTAGAGGGACTCCTCGCCGCCAGCCGCGGGTACCCACGCTTCGTCGATCTCCACCAACTGGCGTAGGGACTCAATAAACAGCTCCTCCGGAAGCTCCGGCATCCTGATTCGCGCTGCTGAACGCTGCAGGCGCTGTGCATTCGCCTCCGGACGGAATGTCTTAATGGAGCCATCTTCTTGGCGGTATGCCTTAATACCCTCAAAGATCGCCTGGCCGTAATGGAACACCGAAGTGGAAGGGTCAAGGCTTAGCGGAGCGTAGGGGCGAACTTTCGCATCATGCCACCCCTTCTCCTCCGACCACTCGATGCTCACCATGTGGTCCGTGAAGTACTGGCCAAACCCGGGGTTGGCCAGGATTTCCGCCAGGCGCTCCGGTGGTGTTGGGGAGGATGTGCGTTCTACAGAAAAGGGAAGTGAAGTCATGCAAATAAACGTACACCTGTAGCGCGACAGAAGATCAACTTGCCACATTTCAGTAGGCTTGCCTCAAGGCTGCGTTCCACACCCGGAACCGCATTCTTGTGTTCTTGTGTTTAGCAGAAAGGATCATTGCGTTGAGTCAAGCTTCTTCATCCCCAAAATCCGCAAATGTTGCGATGGGGGCACTTCCAGCCACCGGCGTTGCCACTGAGCTGGCGCTGGTGACCTCCACCAAGAAACTGCCGCAGGATCTCACCGCATTGCTCATCCCCGTTTTCAAGGGCGAGGACGGCCTTGAGCTCGCGGCGCCGGAGTTCTTCGACGAGGAAACCGCCATCGCCGTCTGGGAACTGCTCAGCGCGGTAGGCGCCACGGGCAAAGCACAGGAAGTCACGCGAATCCCCTCCGTTGAGGGTGTTGAGGCAGACTTCATCGCCGCCGTTGGATTGGGCTCGGATGAGGAGCTTGACGACGAAGCCCTTCGCCGCGCAGCCGGCGCCGCCGCCCGCGCTCTGAAGGGCACCAACCATGTGCTCACCACATTGGGAAGTTTTGGCCTCGCGGCAGCAGTGGAAGGCATTGGCCTCGGCGCATACCACTACGTGGGTCAAAAAAGCGCTGAATCAGTACACGATGCCCCGGTGGAAAAGGTGACCTTCTTGGTTACTGGTGACAAAGAAAAACTTGCCCGTGATAAGGAAGAATTCTCCCGCGCAAGCATCACCGTGCAGGCAGTGGCCACCGCACGCGACCTGGTGAACACCCCCTCCTCGCACCTCTACCCCGCCAGCTATGCGGAGTTCATCCAGGCCCTCGGCAAGGAACACGGAGTGGATGTGGAGGTGCTGGACGAAAAGGCACTGAAGAAGCAGGGCTTCGGTGGCATCTTGGCGGTGGGCACCGGCTCTGCCCGCAACCCTCGCTTGGTGCGCATGAGCTACTCCCCCGCCAAGCGGGCAAAGAAAGCACCGAAGGTTGCACTGGTGGGCAAGGGCATCACCTTTGACACCGGCGGCATTTCCATCAAACCGGCCGCCACCATGGACCACATGATTTCTGACATGGGCGGCTCCGCCGCTGTGGTGGCCACCGTTATCGCCGCAGCCCGCCTTGAACTCGGCGTGAACGTGACCGCGACCATTCCACTTGCAGAAAACATGCCCGACGGCGAAGCATATCGCCCAGGCGACGTGATCACTCACTACGGCGGCACCACTTCCGAGATTCTGAACACTGACGCCGAGGGCCGCCTGGTTCTGGCCGACGCCATGGCCCGCGCGAGCGAAGACGCCCCCGACTACCTCGTGGACGTGGCCACGCTGACCGGCGCACAAATGATCGCCCTGGGCACCCGGACTACCGGCGTGATGGGTGCAGAGGACTTCCGCGACAAGATTGCCGCCGTGGGCAACGCCGTGGGTGAAGGCGCGTGGCCAATGCCGATCCCTGAGGAAATCGCGCAAGACATGAAATCCCCCGTTGCGGACCTGCGCAATATCGGCACCAGCCGCTACGGCGGCATGATGGCCGCGGCGGCGTACCTCCAGGCATTTGTGGGCAAAGGCATTAAGTGGGCACACTTGGACATCGCTGGCCCGGCATTCAACACCAGCAGCCCATGGGGATACACCCCAGGCAGGGGTACTGGTGTGCCAGTGCGCACGTTTATAGAACTGCTCAGCCAGCTCGCTGGTGACGTCGAAAATGCCCCCAAAAAGTAGGGTCTGACTGGCCCTAGGACTCCTCGCCGCTGCGACGTTGCTCAAACTCGCGGCGGCGTTGCGCTTGTTCAGCGCGCTTACGCAAGATGCGATCCCGCTCGATCTTGGTGCGCATTCGCTGCGGGTAGCCGGTCTCCTCAACGTCATAGACCGGAACACCGAGGGTGCGGGCGATGACATCAATGCCCTTCGGGCCACCAATCCTGCGTCGCGTAAACTCGCCCGAGGCATCCACCAATACCACGGACATCTCATTGACCAGCGTCTCCGGCTCAATGTACGCCTCCACCAACGCATGATCACGAACCCAAGCCTTCAGGTAGGCCAGATCATGCTCGCGCACGGTCTCCCCTGGACCCCGGGCGGGCTTCAAGTTGGATCGCGGCGTTTTGCGGCCAAAGAGATTAAACACGGCCCCGATTCTAGCCACATCTTTGCGGGGTGAGGCAGCCGTAGCTCCCGACACCGCATCACAGAGTCGGGGGCAAAAGAGGGAAATATCAAGCAGGCATCCGGGGGAAGCGCTACCCTTTGGGAGTACGAACCTTTTGGACTACCCGATTCGCCCCACACCGCGGCGTATTAATTGCCACATTCCCAACTTGTGGCGGTAGTCTCTAGTGATACAAAGCAAATCGCGTGACTTACTAGGAGTTAAAACAACAATGGCACACTCCGTTGTGATGCCCGAGCTGGGCGAATCCGTAACCGAGGGCACGATCACCCAGTGGCTGAAGTCCGTTGGCGACACCGTTGAGGTAGACGAAGCCCTGCTCGAGGTTTCCACCGACAAGGTAGACACCGAGGTGCCATCTCCAGTAGCCGGCACCATCCTCGAAATCCGTTTCGAAGAAGACGACACCGTTGACGTGGGCGAGGTCATCGCCATCATCGGTGAGCCAGGAGAAGGCGGTGACACAACCGCGGCGGAGGAAACCAAAAGTGAGTCCGCTGAGCCAGCCGAGTCTGCTGAGCCAGCCGAAGCAGAAGAGCCTGCGGAGGCTGCTGCGCCGCCTGCTTCTTCCGGGAATTCCACCGACGTCGTGATGCCTGAGCTCGGCGAGTCCGTCACCGAGGGCACGATCACCCAGTGGCTGAAGTCCGTTGGTGACACCGTTGAGGTAGACGAGGCCCTGCTCGAGGTTTCCACCGACAAGGTAGACACCGAGGTGCCATCCCCAGTGGCCGGCACAATCCTGGAGATCCTTTACAAGGAAGACGACACCGTTGACGTGGGCGAGGTCATCGTGCGCATCGGTGAGCCAGGTCAGGGTGGTGCTGCTGCGAAGCCTGAGGCTGAAAAGGCTGAGGAGCCGAAGAAGGAAGAGGCAAAGCAGGAAGAACCCAAGGCTGCTGCCTCCGCTTCTGGTGCTGGCGCTGGTAAGTCCACCGATGTTGTGATGCCTGAGCTCGGCGAGTCTGTCACCGAGGGTACGATCACCCAGTGGCTGAAATCCGTTGGTGACACCGTTGAGGTAGACGAGGCCCTGCTCGAGGTTTCCACCGACAAGGTAGACACCGAAGTACCATCCCCAGTGGCCGGCACCATCCTCGAAATCCTCTACAACGAAGACGACACCGTAGACGTAGGCGAAGTTATTGCACGCGTTGGTGAGCCGGGAGATGGTGACGTCGAAAGTGCTCCAGCCCCAGCCCCAGCCCCAGCCCCAGCGGAAGCAGAAGCGGAAGCACCTGCCGCCGAAACCGAGGAACCGAAGAAGGAAGAGCCAGCGGAGAAGCCGGCAGAAAAGCCTGCTGCAAAGCCTGCAGCGTCCCAGCCTTCCGGCGACAACCTGCCTTACGTCACGCCACTGGTCCGCAAGCTCGCTGACAAGCACGGCGTGGATCTTTCCACCGTGAAGGGCACCGGCGTTGGTGGCCGTATCCGTAAGCAGGATGTGCTGGCTGCTGCTGGCGAAGGCGAGGCCCCAACCGCAAGCGCTGCTGCTTCCTCCGGTACCCAAACTGCGAACCCTCGCGCCAACTGGTCTACCAAGTCCGTGGACCCTGCAAAGGCTGAGCTGATTGGCACCACCCAGAAGGTGAACCGTATCCGCGAGATCACTGCTGCCAAGATGGTGGAGGCTTTGCAGACTTCTGCACAGCTCACCCACCTGCAGGAAGTGGACATGACCAAGATCGCGGAACTACGCAAGGCCAACAAGCCTGCCTTCCAGGAGAAGCACGGCGTAAACCTCACCTTCCTGCCGTTCTTCGTGAAGGCCACCATCGAAGCACTGGTCTCCCACCCGAACGTCAACGCGTCCTACAACGCAGAGACCAAGGAGATGACCTACCACGCAGACGTGAACGTGGCCATCGCCGTGGATACCCCACGCGGCCTGCTCACCCCTGTGATCCACAAGGCGCAGGAGCTGAGCCTCGTGGAGATCGCCAAGGCCATTGTTGAGCTCGCTGACAAGGCACGCAACAACAAGCTCAAGCCGAACGACCTCACCGGCGCAACCTTCACGATCACCAACATCGGCTCCGAAGGTGCACTGTCCGACACCCCAATCTTGGTACCACCACAGGCCGGCATCCTCGGCACCGCCGCAATCCAAAAGCGTGCAGTAGTGGTCTCTGAGAACGGTGCAGATGCAATTGCCATCCGCCAGATGTGCTACCTGCCATTCACCTACGATCACCAAGTAGTTGACGGTGCCGACGCAGGCCGTTTCACCACCACGATCAAGGATCGCCTGGAGACCGGCAACTTTGCCGATGAGCTCGAGCTCTAGGGTGATTTAAGGCCTAGGGCCGTGCGCGCCACCCCCGGGGATTGAGAACACATGTTCGAACAAATCCCTGGGGTGGCGCCTTTTTCATGGGCTTTTCATACCAACTTCCGATTGTGGAACAAACAGGGGTGATTATCGATGTGGCATGTCCGGGGTTAGTCCTATAATCGCGTGCAGAAACCAAAAGACCCGTACACCCATTTGGAGCGGAACAACTCATGTCGCTTTCCTCAGCATCAGCAAGCTACCTCAGCCGGCACATCGGCCCTGACCGCACAGAGCAGGAGGTGATGCTCAAACGCATTGGCTTTTCCAGCCTGCAGGACCTGGTAGCCGCTGCAGTCCCAGCGGACATCAAAGATGCCGAGGCCCCATACCTGGGCGAGGCTTTGAGCGAAGAGGAGTCTCTGGCAAAGCTGCGTCATTACGCCAAGCAGAACGTGGTGCTCAAGGCGTTTTACGGCCAGGGATTCTATGCCACCAACACTCCCCCAGTAATTCGCAGGAATGTTGTGGAAAACCCCGCGTGGTACACCGCCTACACACCGTATCAACCGGAGATTTCCCAAGGCCGTCTTGAGGCCCTTCTCAACTTCCAGACCATGGTGGCGGAGCTCACCGGACTCGAGGTAGCAAATGCTTCCCTCCTCGATGAAGCCTCGGCTGTCGCAGAAGCCGTGGGGCTCATGGCACGCACCAACAAGAAAGGCCACCGGGTGGTGCTTGACCAGCGCCTCCACCCACAAGTGTTGGCAGTGGCTGCGGAGCGGGCCCGCGCAACTGAACACGAAGTGGAAATCGCGGACCTCAGCCAGGGCCTTGTTGGCGATGACCTCATTGGCGTAGTGCTCGCCTACCCCGGCACCGAGGGCGACCTCATGGATATCCGCCCACTTATCGAGGACATCCACTCCCGCGGCGGCCTTGCCACCGTGGTCACCGACCTCCTCGCGCTCCAACTTCTCACCTCCCCCGGCGCGCTCGGCGCAGATATCGCGGTTGGTTCTTCCCAGCGCTTCGGCGTGCCGCTGTTCTTTGGTGGCCCTCACGCGGCTTTCATGAGCGTGCATGACAAGTTGAAGCGCCAACTACCCGGCAGGATCGTGGGCGTCTCCGTGGATGCTGCGGGCTACCCGGCGTATCGCCTGGCTCTACAAACCCGCGAGCAACACATCCGACGCGAACGCGCTACCTCGAATATCTGCACTGCCCAGGCATTGCTGGCAGTGTGCGCCTCCATGTATGCGGTGTGGCATGGCCCCGAAGGCCTGAAGCGGATTGCTCTGCACGTGCACGGGCTGGCCGGTGCCTTTGCTCAGGCGTTGAAGTCCAGCGACTTCTCGCTGGCGCATGAAGACTTCTTTGACACGGTCACCGTACTGACCCCCGGCAAGGCTCAGGAAATCACCGACGCCTTGGCCGAGCAAGGCTACCTGGTGCGCCCAATTGGCGCAGACAAAGTTTCCGTGGCCTTTGGTGAGTCCGCGAACGAGCAAGACGTGGTCACCCTCGCCGCTGCCTTTGGTGCCAAGGTTGAGGTGGAGGATGTGCGTGCAGCCGCTGAGCGCTCTTTCGTCCCCGAGACGCTCGCCCGCACCGAGGCCACACTCACCCACCCGATCTTTACTTCCGTGCACTCGGAAACTCAGATGCTGCGCTACCTGCGCAAGCTCGCGGATAAAGACCTCGCATTGGATCGCACCATGATCCCGCTGGGCTCCTGCACCATGAAACTCAACCCAACCGCGGGTATGGAACCCATCACCTGGCCAGAGTTCGCCAACATCCACCCATACGCCCCCGCGAGCCAGACCAAGGGCTGGCAGCTCCTCATCGAGGAACTGGAAGGCTGGCTTGCCCAGATCACCGGCTACGCAAAGGTGTCGGTGCAGCCTAACGCGGGTTCCCAGGGCGAACTCGCAGGCCTACTGGCAATCCGCCGCTATCACCTCTCTCGCGGTGACCATAACCGCGACATCGTGCTTATTCCGCAGTCCGCGCACGGCACCAACGCAGCCAGCGCCACCTTAGCCAACCTGAAGGTAGTTGTGGTTGCAACCGCCGCCGATGGCTCCATTGATGTGGCCGACCTCGATGCCAAGTTGGAAAAACACGGCGAGCACGTAGCTGGCATCATGATCACCTACCCCTCCACCCACGGTGTGTATGAGGACACCGTGCGCCAGGTGTGCGCAAAAGTGCATGAGGCCGGCGGACAGGTCTACATCGATGGCGCAAACCTGAATGCTCTGGCAGGAATCGCCCGCCCAGGACACTTTGGTGGCGACGTCTCCCACCTCAACCTGCACAAGACCTTCACCATTCCGCACGGCGGTGGCGGCCCAGGCGTGGGGCCAGTGGCAGTGGCCGAACACCTGGTGCCATTCCTGCCCGCGGACCCGGTAGCCACCGACCCAACAACGGCAATCGGCGCGGACTCTGGTGTCCCGATCTCCTCCACCCTCTACGGTTCCGCAGGCGTGCTTCCCATTTCCTGGTCCTACATCGCAATGATGGGCGGCGAAGGCCTCGCTCAAGCCACCGCCAGCGCAATCTTGGGCGCCAACTATCTAGCGCATGAGCTACGCGACTCCTTCCCAGTCCTCTACACCGGCGCACAGGACTTGGTTGCACACGAGTGCATCCTGGACCTTCGCGCACTGACTGACGCAACCGGAGTGAGCGCCGCCGACGTAGCCAAGCGCCTCATCGACTTCGGCTTCCACGCGCCAACGCTCTCCTTCCCCGTCGCAGGCACCCTCATGGTGGAACCCACCGAATCTGAGGACTTGGCGGAACTGGACCGCTTCATCGAGGCAATGCGCACAATCCGCGCAGAGATTGCGGAAATTGAGCGCGGGGAAATCGCGCACGACGATTCCGTGTTGGCCCACGCCCCATTTACCGCCGACGCCGTCTCGGCTGATGAATGGCCATACGCCTTCCCCCGCTCCAAAGCTGCGTACCCCGTGCCCGGGTTGCACCACACCAAGTACTTCCCACCGGTGCGCCGCCTTGATGAGGCATACGGTGACCGGAACTTCGCCTGCTCCTGCCCTCCACCGGAGGCATTCGAGTACCACGAAAACGACCCAGTGTAGGCCCAGACGCCCCAATTTTGAAAGGTATCCACATGACTGACGCTGCATCCCAGGGAGCGCTGCGCCGCTCCCCCTTGCACCAAGAACACGAGGCCCTCGGCGCTACCTTCACCCCCTTCGGACAGTGGGACATGCCACTCAAGTACGGCTCCGAGCTGGAGGAACACCGCGCAGTACGCACCACGGTAGGGCTTTTTGATCTCTCCCACATGGGTGAAATCAGGGTCACCGGCGCCCAGGCCGGCGAGTTCCTGGACTACGCGCTGATCTCGCAACTTTCCACCATCAAGGTGCACAAGGCGAAGTACTCGATGATCGTCAACGAACAAGGTGGGATCATCGACGACCTCATCTCCTACCGCCTCGGTGAGCAGGAATACCTAGTGATCCCAAACGCGGGCAACGCGGAGACCGTATTCGCTGCATTCAACGAGCGCGCCGCAGACTTCCGCGCACAGGGCAACGATGTGCAGGTGGCAGACGAATCCGCAGAGACCGCACTCATCGCCGTGCAAGGGCCACACGCGGAGGCGCTGCTGCTCACCCTCGCACCGGAAGCCCACCACGCAACTATCACCGACATGGGCTACTACGCCTGCGCACCCGCACACATCGCAGGCCACGACGTGCTGTTGGCCCGCACTGGATACACCGGTGAAGACGGCTTTGAGCTCTACATCGGCAACGCAGACGCCCCAGACCTGTGGCAGGCAATCTACACCGCTGGACAGGCAGAAGAGTTCGGTCTGAAGCCAGCGGGTCTCGCTGCACGCGACTCCCTACGCCTGGAGGCCGGCATGCCGCTGTACGGCAACGAACTCAGCCTGGATCACACCCCCTTCGATGCCGGCCTCGGAGTACTCATTGGCAAGAAGAAGGAAGGTGACTGGGTGGGCAAGCTCGCCCTCGAACATGCACCAGAAAGCGCCCGCGTGCTCGTTGGCCTCACCTCCCAGCAGCGCCGCGCAGCACGCGCAGGCGCGGATCTGCTGAATCAAGATGGCCAGGTGGTGGGCACGGTGACGTCGGGACAGCCCTCCCCAACTTTGGGCATTCCGGTGGCGCTCGCCTACGTTGACCGCGCGCTCAGTGAGCCCGGCACCGAGCTGATCGCCGACATCCGCGGCAAGCAATACCCGTTCACCGTGGTAGCACTGCCGTTTTACTCCCGCAGCAAGTAGCACAAGCGTTATCATTGCTTGCAGCACCAACCCGTTGCGCCAAAAGGCTCCGGCCTCATGGCGCAACGGAACAAGATTTGAAGAAAATTGATGAAAGGTAGTACGTCGCATGTCCCTTCCTGAGAACTTTGCCTACTCCGAAGACCACGAGTGGATCAACGCAACCGCCGAAGAAGCAGCCGGTAGCACCGTCAAGGTGGGCATCACCTCCGTGGCCGCCGACCGCCTGGGCGAGGTAGTCTTCGCAGAACTACCCGCCGTTGGTGACACCGTAGAAGCCGGGGAAACCTGCGGCGAAGTGGAATCCACCAAGAGCGTTTCTGACCTCTATTCCCCCGTCACCGGCACCGTCACCGCCGTCAACGAGGCAGTGCACGACGACTACGCCGTGATCAACAACGACCCATTCGGCGAGGGCTGGCTGTTCGAAGTCTCCGTGGAGTCCGTAGGCGAGCTCATGACCGCCGAAGAGTACGCAGAGGCAAACGGCGTCTAGCCTCGTCTCACAGCCCGCGCGGCGGAAACAAGTAGCAGGAGTATGTTGGTTGATATGACAGCTCCACGCGACCCCTTCTTCCCCAAGGAACTCTCTATCCGGGAACAGACCGCGCCACCTGAAATCCACTACCTCGGCGAGGTGGGATACCAGGAGGCATGGGACCTGCAAGCGGACTTGGCAGCCAAGCGGGCGGCGGGGGAAATCGGGGACCAAATCCTGGTCCTCCAACACCCCAGTATCTACACCGCGGGCAAGCGCACCCAGCCCGAGGACATGCCCACCAACGGCCTCGAAGTGATCACCGTTGACCGTGGCGGCAGGATTACCTGGCACGGGCCCGGGCAGCTCGTGGTGTACCCCATCATCAAACTCGCGCAACCGATCGACGTTGTGGACTACGTCCGGCGGATCGAGGAAGCCCTCATCCACGTGGTCCGGCAGGCCGGCATCCCTGACGCAGGGCGCGTGGACGGCCGCTCGGGCGTGTGGGTGCCCGGCAAACATGGGGCGCCGCACCGCAAAGTCGCAGCTCTGGGCATCCGAATAACCCGGGGAATTACAATGCACGGCTTGGCGTTGAACTGTAACAATACGCTCGAGTTCTACCAGCACATCATCCCCTGCGGCATCACGGACGCAGGGGTGACCACGCTGAGTGATGAGCTTGGGCGTGAAGTCACCGTGGAAGAGATGTCCGCCCCAGTGGTCAACACACTCTTGCGCACCCTTTCCGGTGAACTCCAGGTGGCGGACCACAGCTTTGACTCCGCCCCCGACCCCACAAAAGGCCTGCGCAAAAAGCAGGGTGTTTAGAAAGCCAGAAACAATAGGTAGGGTGCATACCGTGACTCAAGGACCTGAAGGACGCAAGCTCTTGCGCGTGGAAGCGCGCAACTCCGAAACCCCAATCGAGAGTAAGCCTCGCTGGATTCGCACCTCCGTGAAAACGGGCCCCGAATACCAGGACATGAAGAAGAAAGTCTCTGGTGCCAGCCTGCACACCGTGTGCCAAGAAGCTGGCTGCCCTAACATCCACGAGTGTTGGGAATCGAGGGAAGCAACCTTCCTCATCGGCGGTGCGAACTGCTCCAGGCGCTGCGACTTCTGCCAAATCAACACCGCTAAGCCAGAACCATTGGATACCGACGAACCACGCAGGGTTGCTGAGTCGGTTCGTGAAATGCAACTGAACTACTCCACCATCACCGGTGTGACTCGCGACGACTTGGAAGACGAGGGCGCCTGGCTCTACGCCGAGGTAGTCCGCAAAATCCACGAGCTCAACCCACACACGGGCGTGGAAAACCTCACCCCGGATTTCTCCGGAAAGGCCGACCTTCTCCAAGAGGTGTTCGAGGCCCGGCCAGAGGTGTTTGCGCACAACCTGGAAACCGTGCCGAGGATCTTCAAGCGAATCCGCCCGGCGTTCCGCTACGAGCGCTCCCTGGACGTGATCCGGCAGGCCCGTGACTTCGGTCTGGTTACCAAATCCAACCTCATCCTAGGCATGGGTGAAACGGTTGAAGAGGTGCAGTCCGCACTGCGCGACTTGCGCTCCGCAGGGTGCGACATCATCACCATCACCCAATATCTGCGCCCCGGCCCCCTGTTCCACCCCATCGAACGTTGGGTGAAGCCAGAAGAGTTCATCGAGCACCGAGACTACGCCTACGAACTCGGCTTCGGCGCCGTGATGTCCGGCCCACTGGTGCGCTCCTCCTACCGCGCAGGCAAGCTTTACGCGGAGGCACTCGAGGCGCGCGGCGAGCAACTGCCGGAGCACCTCAAGCACCTCGCCCAAACATCCCAGGGAAGCACCGCCCAGGAGGCGTCCACCCTGCTGGAAAAGTACGGCCCCTCCGAGGAGACCCCAGTGGTTGCCTCCACCGCCGGGCGCGGATAAGTGGCAATTGCGTGAGTGCGTGAGCAAAAGGTTAAGGTTATAGCCATGGCAGATGCGAAGAAACAGGCTGAAAAAGCCGCAAAGAAAGAGGAGCGCGCACAGAAGCGTGCCAGCCGCCGCAATACTTGGTCGCAGGTGTGGCAGGCGTTCCAGATCCAGCGCAAGCAGGACAAAGCGCTGGTCCCCATCATGCTGGCCTGCGTTTTGGGCACGGCGTTGGTGTTCTTCGGCATCGGCACCTTCTGGGGTGGCCGTTGGTTCATGCTGATCCTCGGCGCCGTGCTGGGTGCCACCATCGCAATGTGGGTGTTCTCCCGCCGCATGCAAAATGCCGTCTATAGCCAAGCCGAAGGCCAAGTGGGTGCCGCGGGCTGGGCGCTGGATAACCTGCGCTCCGGCTTCGGCGTTGCCTGGCGCACCAAGACCGGCCTGGACATGACCCCACAGATGGACGTGCTCCACCGCGTGGTGGGCGTGCCTGGCGTGATCTTGGTTGGCGAGGGCAACAAGAACCACCTCAAGCCACTCATCGCGAAGCAGCGCAACCGCCTGAAGAAGCTCGCACCAGGTGTCCCCGTTGAGGTCATCCACGTGGGCACCGAGGAAGGCGACGTTTCTCTGAAGAAGCTGCAATCCACGCTCATGAAGATGCCTCGCAACTACAAGAAAGATGAGGTCTACACCATCGCCGCACGCATCGAAGCGATGGACAACCTCCCCGGTGCCGGCGCCGGTGCCGCACTGCCCAAGGGTCCAATTCCAAAGGGCGCCAGGGTCTCCGGCATGAATCGCCGCGCCCGCCGCGTTAACGAGCGCAATAAGCGAGGCTAGACTCCACGGGGCTCACTAGCCACGAACAGTAGAGGTGCCGGTGGCCCGGTCATGAATTCCGCGGCCATCGGCATCAACCAATACTGCAGGGAAAATCAGCGCCGTACCCACGGTGCGCGCACACGCCCGCCAGAACCCAACGCGGGCGCTGGGCACGTCGATACGCGCCACCCCCATCCCCAGCAAAGCCTGGCCGGGTGTGCGTGCGAACAGCGTGACGCTCACGATGCCCAGGATAATAAACAGCATGTACACGATGGTGGACACCCCGCCGAGCGCCCCCGTGAACGCGTGGATGAGGTAGGCGAAGCCCAGGCAGATGGCCCAGTCGATGGCCACGCCGCACGCTCGACGCATTACCGACGCCAGCGAACCCGGACCCTCCTTCGGCAGCCCCAGTGCCTCGCCCGGCCAACGTGAAGGCTGGCCTTGGTCGAACTGTGCGGGGATCTGCGGGCCGTCAAGCCAACTGCGTTTAGGTTTGCTCATGGGTTCTCACTTTACCCAACTTCCCAAGGCTTTTCGACGCGCCCAAGGCCCACAGGTTTACGGGGGTTGAACTGGGAGTTTCGGGAGTCTCGGTGATTTTTTTGATAGCTCGATAGAAAATGAGTTACAATGCAATCACTCACGTGGGAATCGTGGCAACCATCAAGTTGGCCAGCCCCAAAGCGGCGCGGCCAATGCTTTTTACTTTTAGGAGACAATCGTGGCATTCAAGACCGCTGAAGATGTCATCAAGTACATCAAGGATGAGAATGTAGAGTTCGTCGACGTCCGCTTCACCGACGTCCCAGGCATTGAGCAGCACTTCTCCATCCCTGCACATATGCTCGACGAAGACGCCATCGAGGAAGGCCTCGCATTCGACGGCTCCTCCGTCCGCGGCTTCACCACCATCGACGAGTCTGACATGAACCTCCTGCCAGACCTCGCCACCGCGGTTGTTGACCCATTCCGCAAAGCAAAGACCCTCAACATCAAGTTCTTTGTCCACGACCCCTTCACCCGCGAGCCTTTCTCCCGCGACCCACGCAACGTAGCCCGCAAGGCCGAGCAGTACCTCAGCGCAACCGGCATCGCCGACACCTGCTTCTTCGGCCCCGAAGCCGAGTTCTACCTCTTTGACAAGGTCCGCTACTCCACCGAGATAAACGCCGGCTTCTACGAGGTGGACTCCAACGAGGGCTGGTGGAACCGCGGCAAGGAATTCAACATCGACGGTACCCCGAACCTGGGCGCGAAGACCCGCGTCAAGGGCGGCTACTTCCCAGTGCCACCATATGACCAGACCTTGGAAATCCGCGACGAGATGACCCGCAACCTGCTCAACGCAGGCTTCGAGATCGAGCGCTTCCACCACGAGGTGGGCACCGGCGGCCAGCAGGAGATCAACTACAAGTTCAACACCCTGCTCCACGCAGCCGACGACCTGCAGACCTTCAAGTACATCATCAAGAACACCGCATTCCAGAACGGCCAAGTTGCCACCTTCATGCCAAAGCCACTGGCTGGCGACAACGGCTCCGGCATGCACGCACACCAGTCCCTCTGGAAGGACGGCGTGCCACTGTTCCACGATGAAGCTGGCTACGCAGGTCTTTCCGACATCGCCCGCTACTACATTGGCGGTATCCTCCACCACGCAGGCGCTGTGTTGGCGTTCACCAACCCAACCCTGAACTCCTACCACCGTCTGGTCCCAGGCTTCGAGGCCCCAATCAACCTGGTGTACTCGCAGCGTAACCGCTCCGCAGCCGTGCGTATCCCAATCACCGGCTCCAACCCAAAGGCAAAGCGCATCGAGTTCCGCGCACCAGACCCATCGGGCAACCCATACTTCGGCTTCGCTGCCATGATGCTCGCCGGCCTCGACGGCATCAAGAACCGTATCGAGCCGCACGCACCAGTGGACAAGGACCTCTACGAGCTGCCCCCAGAGGAAGCAGCCTCCATCCCACAGGCACCAACCTCCCTGGTTGAGTCCCTCAAGGCACTGGAAGAGGATCACGAGTTCCTCACGGACAACGACGTGTTCACCGAAGACTTGATTGATACCTACATCAAGCTCAAGTACGACAACGAAATCACCCCAGTGCGCCTGCGCCCAACCCCACAGGAGTTCGAGCTCTACTTCGACTGCTAAACCCTAGGGCGCTGACCTTGGTAGCTGGCTTTGGCTGGCTCGGGCTGGTTTCCCCCTGGACGCCCGTCTGCTTCTCACATGCAGCGGTTGTCCAGGGGGTTTTGCTTTGTCTGCGTCCCGGAGGCGCCGACACCATTGCGACGGAAACCAGGACACCTTTACCCAAACCGTTGCGACAGATTACCGAAGGTGTCCTGAAAACCTACCCAATCATCGCCCAGACCTACCTATGAGCTCACACGTTCGGCCAAACGGCAGGATTGAAGCATTTTACGGTAGATCAATGAGCCTTTGAATCAGTCGAGACGGTGTGAGTGACTTGAAAATGCTTGGCAGAAGTTCGACACTGAACTGTTTTCCATCATGCACTGGAATTCGTCTTCGTAGGCGCGCCAGTGTTGTCGTCATTACAACAAGTGTGCAACCCCCAACTTTCGAATCAGGCGGCTGGATCTGAGTACCAAGGTCACTTGAACGAAAGTTTTCTACTGCTTTATTAAGAACCATAAACACCCTTTTGGGTATTTGCCGACTAGGAATACACCACCGGGTCGGTGAACAAATCCTTAGCCTGTCACGGGTGCTCCCCCGCGCTCAAGCCGGCAAAGTGTGAACATTAAGAGGGCACTGCGCGGCACCACCTCAGTGAACCAACTTGCTTTCGGACACCACCGGTGCGCACGTTAGTAGCGGATCAAGACCCCAGGAGCTTCACCGCGATTTACACCGCCGCCTGGCCTGTCTCAACTGGCTCCTTAACTCGCAACGGCGACCGGCAGACGGCCCACCGCCGACCCCGCCGTGACGGGCGTGTTCGACATGAAAGAAAGCAGCCCAAAGGGAACCCCAGAGGGAACTCAGTGAGGCATAATTGGAAGTCAGCTATACCTGCCACTACGGTGGCCACAACAACAGGAAACGTTTCTAACATGAGCACGATGAGAACTAGCCTTGCATCCCTTTTATTACTGAGCGGGCTGTTTTTGGGTGCCTGCAGTCAGGACACCATTGAGGACCTCAAAGGGCACCAGAAGGAATTCGCTGAGACCCTGCCATCCGGAGATCTTGAATCATTTCTGGATTTAAAGCCGGAACAACGCCCCGCCTTCATGGCCAACTATTCCTATCCTCTGTCGTCTCTCTCCAGCGAGGAGCATGAATTTTACAACTCCTTGAGTTACGCAGATCAGGAACAATTCCTTAAGAAAAGTCCCGTTGATCGCAAAAATTCCATGGAGATAGCCGAACGACAACGGGCTGAGGCAGCTGCAGCGGAATCCTCGCGCGCCCAAGCAGCCCGTGAGGCCGAGGCTTCTCGTGAGGCCGAGGCCCGTGCTCAACGAGAAGCCGAGCAAAGCCGTAATCAGGTAGAGCATCGCCAAACGCCTCAAGAACCCGTCCAGCCGGCAGCACCGCAACAACCTCCCCGTAACGACGGGCCGCCCCCACTTGAAGCAGTGACGATGGGCCCGTATGGCGGATGGATGGGGTGTGACCAAGTCCGGAGCTCGTGGCCTGTCGATAACAGCCCATGTTTCCAAGGCGCTGACGGTAACTATTACTTCAACACCCTGAGACAAGCGTCGCCCCAATAAGGCCTGCAACGAAATTGAGTCGTAGACTCCGTTGAACAAAGCGGCGGGTCGATCAGAAACCCCGCTATCGATAAGCGAACCCACGCATCCCCTTCGAAGATCTTCTGCCTTCAACTACAGAACTTCCATTCGCGGGGATCGGGCACGTTTAGCACCCCGTCGCACCCAGCTGCCAAGCGTAATATTGCCAACGCCTTAGAGAGGTAGCACTCCGCCATCCCTGCCGGTATCGGTTCGTACAGTGCCTTGGCTGCATCGATTTCGCGTGCACTAAGCAATACTCGCATTGCTTCCTCCGTTGCTGCAGCGAGTCTGTCTCAGCGCGGAAGGTTAGCGCAACACTAGAGGCGATGCTGTCTTGTATCACGTGAGCGATGTTGTTCACCCAAACGTTGCAGTGGAATCTGGCTCTGGCTTTTTCTGGTTGTTTTCCCCTGGACCTCCGACTGCTTCACACCTGCAGCAGACATCTAGGGGATTTCGCATTATCTGCATCCTGAAGCGGCCGACACCATTGCGACGGAAATCAGGACACCTTTGCACGCACCGTTGCGGCAGATTACCGAAGGTGTCCTGAAAACCTACCTATGAGCTCACACGCACGCCATCAAAGGCGGCTGGTTAGGCGGCCGGATCACACCAAGAAGCCTTGAACCGCAAGCATTGCTACAAGCACTCCCGTTGGTGCCGGCCTAGCGCTTTACGGCCTGTATTCGATTGCGCGGGCGCGCTACGTGCGGATGTAACTAGACGCTCAGCAGCGTGATGGCGGCGGTGGAGGCGATGGTGTTTTGAATGGCGTGCGCGATGGTGCTGGCCCAGAGGTTACGGTGGAACACGCGCAGCAGTCCGTAGCCTAAGCCGGCCACGAACAGGCCAGGCATCAGCCAAATCATGCCGTGCAGCACGGCGAAGACGAGGGCGCTCACAACAACCGCCGCGGTGGTACCCCAGCGAAGTTTCAACCAGTTCATCAGCATTCCGCGGATCCAGATTTCCTCAAACAGCGGCGTGGCTATCGCAATGCCCACGAAGGCAAGCAGCAGCAGGGCGGGATGGACAACAGCCAGCTCGGCGATGGTTTCGGTGTTGGAGGTGGTGGCGTCGTCGCTGGCCAGCGAGGTCACCACGGCCTGCACCGCCACCATGCACGCCAGGATGAGGGGGTACTGCCACAGCAGGTGCAGCAGGCGGGCTGTGGGTTTGTGATAGCCGACGTCAGAAAGCCGTAGCTGAAACGCGCGCAAAATCACCAGCAGCGCCCCGAGCATCAGCGTGGGCATCGCAAAGAGCACCAGCGCGACCACGGTCAGCGGATCGCCCACGTCACCAAACGCGAGCCTGGTCAGCACCACAACGCCCACGGTCAGCGCGGCAATCGCCGCGAAGCTTAACGACGCCCACAGCGTCACCTTCCCCCAAGGCAGTTGGGGAGGTGCAGCAGAAGGTTGGGGCTGCTGCGGTCCTGGTTGGAGAAGGTAAGGGTTGTGGTACAAAGCGTTGCCTTTCCTGTGTACTACGTGGCACCCCTACTCTACTGAGTGATCGCGACGGACCCCAGGACGTCCTCGGTGAGCTCCTCGGGAGTGCCGTAGGTGTAAGCGACGATCACATAGCCATCGGCGATAGAGGCGGTGGAATGAGCGCTGAGGTCGTCGGACCAACCGAACTTCGTGCCCAGCACGCCGGGCAGTTGAGCGGTGCCGAAGTCCTGGGGGTAGCCGTCGGCGGCGATGGGGCTCACTTGACTCAGCGCCTCCAAGATTGCCTGCCCGGTGGCATCATCTTGCACCAGGTGGATGAATCGAGCCAGGTCATTGGTGGTAGTGACCGTGTTACCCCAGTATCCGTTATAGGAAGTATCCCCCAGCCCGTAACGCTCGATCACGGCAGGGATCGCCTCGGGATATGTGGCGTCGAGCTCGTCGGCAATCGCGTCATCTGAGTAGCGCAACATCTGCAGCACTTGATCCTCGCTGCCTTCCACATGGAAGAGCACCCAAGCTCCGAGGAAGAGCTTTGCCTGTGAGAGGGCCGGGATCGGTTCTGTTGCGCCCTCGGTGGTGGCTACTTGGCCGTCGTCTTCCACGATGGAAATGATCGTGCGCGGATCAGGGGCCGCAACGATGGAGGCAAAGTCTGCGGAATCCGCCGTGGTGAACAGCTCAGGGGCTTGCGCGCCGAAGTCCTCGTGCGTGGCACTCAGCGTGGACTCCTGAGCAGGCGAACACGCAGCAACGGCGAACGCTGCTGCGATATACAGCACGGCAACGTTGGGCCGGAGCCGGGGCTTGAGGCGGTTCATCTGCCCCAGATTAGACGCCAAACAGCGATCCGGCGAAGTACGTGAGAATCAAACCCAAGGTGCCACCCACGACGAGGCGAAGACTCGAACGGGCCCGCGGCGTCTTTGCCAGGACCGCGGAGAGGTAGCCGGTGCAGCCCAGCGCGATGAGCGTGCAGGCCGCCACCACGAAGACCTTGGTGTCTGCGGGAGCAAACACTGCGGCGAGCAGCGGCAGCAGGGCGCCCAGGGTGAAGGAAATCGCGGAAGAAATTGCGGCCGCGATGGGACTGGTGAGTTCTTCTTCATCAATACCCAGTTCCAATTGCAGGTGAGCCGCCAGCGGATCGTTATTTTGGATCTCCCGCGCACCCCGATCTGCGGTTTCTGGCTCCATGCCGAGCTTCTCCAGAATCTCTGCCAGCTCGTGGATCTCCTCTTCCTTGTAATGCTCGAGCTCGAAGCGCTCCAGCTCCACCAGGCTGCGCTCGGAGTCGCGCTGGGCGGAAACGCTTACGTATTCACCGAGCGCCATGGAAATTGCACCGGCCACCAGGGCTGCCATACCCGCGGTCAGGGTGGCGCCACGATCCGAACCGGCGGCGATCACCGCGATCAGCAACGCGGCGACGGACACGATACCGTCGTTGGCACCGAGTACCCCGGCACGGATCCAGTTCAGTTTAGAACTCATGCCTTGTGCGTGTGGCTCAAAGCCCTGCTCTTTGGATCCTGTGAGTGCCATGAAAATCCCTTTGCTGTGGAAGATGGAAAGCCTCGAAGTTAGGGCTCTCTTGAGAACCAAGGTTTCCACATTACGGGGCATTTGAAAAGCAAAGTAAGGCTACAAAAACCAAGGTCAGGCTTAGTTTTTGGGGATCAGGCAGCAACGGAAAAACCCACCTCCAGCGGGAGGTGGGTTTTCAGATTGAGGATCGCTTCATCCTCTCTTACTTCTCTTCGTCCTTCTGGAAGGCACCGAGGACCTTGTCCTTCGCCTGCTCGAGCTTCTCGCCGGCGTTGGAGACTGCGTCCTTGATGTCCGCCTTGGTCTGGTCGGCGCGGCCTTCGTCGGCAATCTTTTCGTTGCCGGTTGCCTCGCCGAAGGACTCCTTTGCCTTGCCGCCGAGGTCCTCGAGCTTGTTGTTGAGATCAGACATTTGCTTGCTCCTTCTTCGTTGGCTTCTGCGTTAGCTAATTCGTGCGATGCGGTGTGCGCACTTTCGCACTTCCTCACCCACGGTAGAAGCAAAAGTTCTGCTTGGCACGGAATGCGGCAAAGCGTAACGCAATTGTGACCTGAGCAATGAGCGCGACTGCGCTAGAGGACCATCGCTGCGACCCAGCCGAACACCAGCAACGGGATGTTGAAGTGGAGAAAGGTGGGGATGACGGAGTCGCGGATGTGGTCGTGTTGGCCGTCTGCGTTGAGGCCGGAAGTGGGGCCGAGGGTGGAATCGGAGGCTGGAGAGCCGGCGTCGCCGAGGGCGCCTGCGGCACCGATGATGGCCACTGTTGCGGCGGGGCTAAAACCGAGAGCCATACACAGCGGGACGTAAATGGTGGTGATGATCGGCAGCGTGGAGAAGGACGAGCCGATGCCCATGGTGACGATCAAACCCACGAGCAACATCACGAACGCACCCAAGGCTTGGTTTTGGCCGATCAAGTTCGCGGAGGCATCCACGAGGGCTTCCACCTCGCCCGACTCCCGCATCACCGAGGCGAAGCCCTGGGCGGTGATCATGATGAAGCCGATCAGGGCCATCATCTTCATGCCTTGGCTGAACACGTCGTCGGCCTCACGCCAGCTCACGGCACCTGTGCCCAGCATGATGGCAAGGCCAATCAGGGAGCCGATGAGCAGGCCGTCGGCTTCAGAGTCCTGCGCCTGCAGCACCATCTGGATCACGAACACCGCCACGATCGCCACGAGCGAGACGATGAGCTTATACCGAGAAACCGGCTCATCCTCACCGGACTGCACGCCCACCGCACGGTTCTCATAGGTGCGCGGCTTGCGGTAGGAGATGAACACGGCGATGAGCAGACCGAGGAACATGCCCAGCGCGGGGATCCCCATGACCTGCAAGATGTTGAGGCCAGCGGTGCTCAGACCAGCGGCCTCGATGTTGGCCAGGAGGATGTCATTGAGGAAGATTGAACCGAAGCCAAGCGGGATCCACATGTAGGTGGTCACCAGGCCAAAGGCCAGCACGCAGGCGATCATTCGGCGGTCCAGGTGCAGACGGTTCATCACGCCCAGCAGTGGCGGGATCAGCAGCGGGATGAAGGCGATGTGCACCGGGATGAGGTTCTGGCTCATGATGGACATTGCCAGCACACCGAGCACGAGCAGCCACTTGGTGGCGGCAACGGTGCGACGCTGGGTGGTGGGGTCGTCCACGCCGATGCGGCTCATGATGGCCTCGGCGAGCAACTTAGGCAGGCCGGCGCTGGCTACAGCCATGGCGAAGGCGCCAAGCAGGGCGTAGGAAAGGGCAATCTTGGCGCCGCCAGAAAGGCCATCTTGGAAGGCCACCATGGTGGACTCCAAACCGATTCCACTGGCAAGGCCACCAACGAGGGCACCGATGAATAGGGCAAGGACTACGTGGACTCGTGCGAGGGCCAGGATGAGCATGACCAGCACGGCAAGAAGGACAGCATTCACCCAAGATAAGTTACGCACCTGACCGCACGCCCGCGAAACTCACCTGGGGAACGAGCGGCGCTTGGCGGCGTCGAAACCTGCCCTAAACTGCAAGTTCCCGCATTTTGACGTGGTGAATCTCACGCCACGGACGCTCTTTTGATTCCCAAAATATTCAGCGGATTCTCGGCGGCGAAGTGCAGTTCATGACCTTCGGCGACATGCCGGGCAACGACGCCTCCATCGCAGAACTGATCATGCACTCCGAGCTGCGTATCGACGGCAAGCCTGTGCTGTTTGCCTCCGATGTTCCCGAGGAGATGGACGTTACCCCAGGTGACGATACGCCGCTGTCCCTCACTGGTTCCGCAGCCGAAGATGGCGAGGCCCTCACCGCTCACTGGAACGGCCTGAAGGAAATCGCTGAGACCGTGCAGGTGGAGCTCGCGCAGGCACCCTGGGGTGACTCTTTTGGCATGCTCACCGATAAGTTCGGCACCCGCTGGATGATCAACATCATCGCTGCGCGCTAACCGCGCGTTTTACTCTTCGGTGACCTCATAGGAGCGGTGGATTTTCTGGGTTGCCTCCCACCATGTGGTGCCGCGCAGGCGCGCCTGGTGGGCGTCAAAGGCCTCTTGGTCGCGAAACCGCTCCTCTACTTCAAAGACCAGCAGATCTGCGCTTTGGGTCACCGTAAACTTGAGGCAGCCCGGTTCAGCTCGGGTAAGCCGCGTGTGCTCGGGGAGGTTGAAAAGCACCGCCGCAGCCTCTTGTTCGTTTGCGCAGACAAGCTGGCCTCGGACGGCAATGTTCGTGCTGCTTTCTTGCATTTTGGGGGCCCTTCCTCATTCCGTGTGCGCGTGAATAAAATTCCCGTGCCCGTTTGGGTGGCAATCTTAGTCAGGGAGGACGGCTGGAGATTTATTCACAAAAACTGTTCCCTGAAAGGTATCAAACTATGAAATAGGTCACAATTACTTTCTATTGGCCAGCAGTTTTAGGGTTACCTCACTTTACCGCAGTATTGGAAACCTGTTGAGTTATAGATTGACGCAGAGTAGCCAAGAGTGGCCCAGAGAGTGGCCCAGAGTAACTCGATGATCTGCATGTACTGACCAACAGAATCCAAGAGGTGATCATGAACAAACAGGGCTTGTACAACCCTTCGTTTGAGAAGGACGCGTGTGGCGTTGCGTTCGTTGCAGACATGTATGGACGCGCAACGCGTAGCCTCGTGGACAAGGCCATCCAGGCACTCGTGAACCTTGACCACCGAGGTGCCGCCGGCGCAGAGAAGAACACCGGCGACGGCGCAGGCATCCTCCTGCAAATCCCCGACCGCCTCTACCGTTCCGTCGTGGACTTCAAGCTGCCCGCCCAGGGCTCCTACGCCACCGGCATCGCCTTCCTGCCAAAGGCCCGCATGGCCATGCTGGACGCCAAGCGCGAGATCGAAGCCATCGCCCGCGAGGAGGGCGCCGAAGTTCTCGGCTGGCGCGAAGTCCCCATCGACCCGTCTGACCTCGGCGAAATGGCACTCGACGCCATGCCACACTTCGAACAGGTCTTCATCACGGCCACCGACGCCGAAGGCAACCAGCTCTCCGGTATCGACCTAGACCGCGTGATGTTCTTCGTGCGCAAGCGCTGCGAGCGCGAGCTGGGCACCAAAAACGGCGAAGACACTGTGTACTTCCCCTCCCTTTCCGCGCGCACCATCGTGTACAAGGGCATGCTCACCACCCCTCAGTTGGCGGCTTTCTACCCTGACCTGCGCGATCAACGCATGGAAACCGCAATCGCGCTGGTGCACTCCCGCTTCTCCACCAACACCTTCCCCGCCTGGCCGCTTGCGCACCCTTACCGCCTGGTGGCACACAACGGTGAGATCAACACCGTGCGCGGCAACGAAAACTGGATGCGCGCACGCGAATCGCTCATTCAGTCCGAAAAGCTGGGCCCCCTGGATCGCGTACTGCCCATCTGCACCCCAACTGGCTCGGATACCGCGCGTTTGGATGAGGCCCTCGAACTGCTCCATCTTGGCGGCCGCGACCTCCCGCACGCAGTCATGATGATGATCCCGCAGGCCTGGGAGCACGCGGACAACATCGACCCGAAGCTCCGCGACTTCTACGAGTACCACTCCTGCCTCATGGAACCCTGGGATGGCCCCGCAGCCGTGGCATTTACCGACGGCACCCTGGTTGGCGCCACCCTGGACCGCAACGGCCTGCGCCCCGGACGCATCTGGATCACCGATGATGGCCTTGTTGTGATGGCATCCGAAGCGGGTGTGCTGGATATTGACCCGAAGCACGTCGTCAAGCGCACCCGCGTGCAGCCTGGCCGCATGTTCCTAGTGGACACCGCCGCGGGCCGCATCATCGAGGATGAAGAAATCAAGCGTGAACTGGCCACCGCCGCACCATATGGTGAGTGGATCCGCGAGAACTTTGTGCACCTGGAACACCTCCCGCAGACCCGCTACGACTACATGCCGCACAACCGCGCGGTCCTGCGCCAGCGCGTCTTCGGCATCACGGAAGAAGACGTGGACCTCATCGTGCGCCCCATGGCGCTGGAGGCCGCCGAGGCAATCGGATCCATGGGCTCCGACACCCCGATCGCTGCCCTGTCCGCGCGCCCGCGCATGCTCTACGACTTCTTCGCGCAGCGCTTTGCCCAGGTGACCAACCCCCCACTGGACTCCATTCGCGAAAAGCCCGTGACCTCCATGTTCACGCTGCTGGGCGCGCAGTCCGACGTGCTGCACCCAGACGCTGAAGCAGCCCGACGTATCCACCTGGATCGTCCCGTGATTGACAACCACGAGCTGGCAACCCTCATCCACGCCAATGACGACGGCCAGTGGCCAGCATTCGGCGCAGCGGTAATCTCCGGCCTTTACCCCGTGGCACACCACGGCGCCGGCATGCGCGAGGCCATCGCCCGCGTGCGCCGCGAAGTCTCCAAGGCAATTGCCGAGGGCAAGACCATCATCGTGATCTCGGACCGCGAATCCGACGAACGCTACGCACCGATCCCATCCCTGCTGCTCACCTCCGCGGTGCACCAGCACCTGGTGGCCGAGCGCACTCGCACCCACGCCTCCCTGGTGATCGAGTCCGGCGACGCCCGCGAAGTCCACCACCTGGCCATGCTCATCAGCTTCGGCGCAGATGTAATCAACCCCTACATGGCCTTTGAAACCATCGACGAGCTGCGCATGGCCGGCCAACTCGGCGAGCTCACCCTGGACCAGGCCTGCACCAACTACATCACCGCCGCCACCTCCGGCGTGCTCAAGGTGATGTCCAAGATGGGTATCGCCACCGTCGCTTCCTACCGCGGCGCGCAGCTTGCCGACGTTACCGGCCTCCACCAGGACCTCCTGGATGAATACTTCGGTGGCATCCCCTCCCCAATCTCCGGTATCGACTTGGAAGATGTTGCCGCAGACGTGGAGGCCCGCCACCGCAGCGCCTTCCTGCCGCGCCCCGAAGAGCACGCGCACCGCGCACTGGACTTGGGTGGTGAATACAAGTGGCGCCGCGAGGGTGAATACCACCTTTTCAACCCAGAGACCATCTTCAAGCTGCAGCACGCCACCAAGACTGGCCAGTACGCCATCTTCAAGGAGTACACCCAGAAGGTGGATGACCAGTCCAAGCGCCTGGCCACTATCCGCGGCCTTTTTGAGTTCGCCCCAGACCGCGAGCCAATTTCCGTGGACGAGGTGGAGCCAGTGGCGGACATCGTCAAGCGCTTCTCCACCGGCGCCATGAGTTACGGCTCCATCTCCGCCGAGGCCCACGAGGTGCTGGCGATCGCCATGAACCGCCTCGGCGCCATGTCCAACTCCGGCGAGGGCGGCGAGGACGCAAAGCGCTTTGCCGTGGAGCCAAACGGTGACTGGAAGCGCTCCGCCATCAAGCAGGTGGCCTCCGGCCGCTTTGGTGTGACCAGCCACTACCTCTCCAACTGCACGGACATTCAGATCAAGATGGCCCAGGGCGCAAAGCCAGGCGAGGGTGGCCAGTTGCCACCGAACAAGGTCTACCCTTGGGTCGCCGAGGTGCGCATCACCACCCCAGGCGTGGGACTGATCTCCCCGCCACCGCACCACGACATCTACTCCATCGAAGACCTGGCACAGCTCATCCACGACCTCAAGAACGCCAATCCAGACGCCCGCATCCACGTGAAACTCGTTGCAGAGCAGGGCATCGGCGCCGTGGCTGCAGGCGTTTCCAAGGCACACGCTGACGTGGTTCTTGTGTCCGGGCATGACGGCGGCACCGGCGCTTCCCCGCTGACCTCCCTGAAGCACGCTGGTGGCCCCTGGGAGCTTGGCCTTGCGGAAACCCAGCAGACCCTGCTGCTCAACGGCCTGCGCGACCGAATCCGCGTGCAGTGCGACGGCCAGTTGAAAACCGGCCGCGACGTGGTGATTGCAGCCCTCCTCGGCGCAGAAGAGTTCGGCTTTGCCACCGCTCCGCTGGTGGTTGAGGGCTGCATCATGATGCGCGTATGCCACCTGGACACCTGCCCCGTGGGCATTGCCACCCAGAACCCTGAGCTGCGCAAGAAGTTCACGGGCCGGGCAGAGCATGTGGTCAACTTCTTTACCTTCATCGCCGAGGAAGTGCGTGAATACCTGGCTCAACTGGGCTTCCGTTCCATCGACGAAGCCGTGGGCCAAGCCCAGGTGCTCAAGATGGCTGAGGAAACCGCAACCGCACGCGCGGGCAAGCTGGACCTCAGCCCGATCTTCCACCGTGTAGAGTCCCCGCACTTCCGCAACCAAAACCTGCGCTGCACCAGGACGCAGGAGCATGGCCTGGAAAAGGCGCTGGATCACCAGATCATCGCGGACACCCAGCTCACCATCGACGCCGCCGCGGCCAAGAACTCCGCGAATGCGCCGCAGTGGATGGCTGCGGGTGAAAACCCCACCATTTCCCTGCACTACCCCATCACCAATGTGAACCGCTCCGTGGGTACTATGACCGGCTCGAGGGTGACCCGCGCCGCGGGCGCACAGGGCCTGCCGGAGGACACCCTGCACCTTTCCTTCACCGGTTCCGCAGGCAACTCTTTTGGTGCTTTCATCCCTCGCGGCATGACGCTGGACCTGGAAGGCGACGCCAACGACTTCGTGGGCAAGGGTCTCTCCGGCGGACGCATCGTGGTGCGCCCAAGCGCGGATGCGCCAAAGCAGCTCAAGCACAACCCGGACATCATCGCGGGCAACGTGGTGGGCTATGGCGCAACCAGTGGCGAGCTGTTCATCCGCGGTGCCGTCGGCGAGCGTTTCTGCGTGCGCAACTCCGGCGCAACGGCGGTAGTTGAAGGTATTGGCAACCACGGCTGCGAGTACATGACCGGCGGCAAGGTTGTGGTGATCGGTGAGGTCGGTGAGAACTTCGGTGCCGGCATGTCCGGTGGCGTGGCCTACCTGCTAGACACCGGAAAGGTGACCGAACGCCTGAACAAGGACGTGGCCAACGGCGTGGAAGAACTCACGGACACTGACATCGAGTTCCTGGAGCACATCCTGGCCGAGCACGCCCGCCGCACCGGGGCAACCACTACGGTGCAGCCGCAACAATTCATCAAGATCCTGCCAGCGCCGTACCGAAAGGTGCTGGATGTAATCGACGTGGCAACCCGCGAGGGCCGCGACATCAACGAAGCAATCATGGAGGCAGTGAACTGATGGCTGATCCACACGGTTTTCAAAAGTTTGACCGCGCCGAGCCGGCACACCGCCCTGTGCCTCTGCGCTTGATGGACTGGCGCGAAGTGTACGAGAAGGCCCCAAACGGCCAGATCGAGCAGCAAGCAACCCGCTGCATGGACTGCGGCGTGCCCTTCTGCCACGAAGGCTGCCCACTGGGCAACATCATCCCCGAGTGGAATGACCTCGTGCGCCAAGACCGCTGGCAGGAAGCATTCGACCGCCTCCACGCCACCAACAACTTCCCCGAATTCACCGGCCGCCTGTGCCCCGCCCCCTGCGAAGGCGCCTGCGTGCTCGGCATTTCCGACGATGCCGTCACCATCAAGAACGTTGAGCTGGCCATCGCCGAGCGCGGGTTCGAGGAAGGCTGGGTAACCCCAATCAAGCCATCCCTCGACACAGGCATGAAGGTGGCAGTGGTGGGCTCCGGGCCCGCTGGCCTCGCCGCGGCGCAGCAGCTCACCCGCGCTGGACACAAGGTGACAGTCTTTGAGCGCGACGACCGCATCGGCGGGCTCATGCGCTACGGTGTGCCCGAGTACAAGATGGAAAACAAGTGGATCGACCGCCGCCTTGAGCAGATGCAGGCGGAGGGCACCGAGTTCCGCACCGGCGTCTCCCCCACCGCGGCGGACCTTGCCGGCTACAACGCCGTGGTGTTGGCAACCGGCACCCCCGTGGCCCGCGACCTGCCTGTTGAAGGCCGCGAGCTTGAGGGCATCTACCCCGCGATGGAATACCTCACCCTCCAAAACCGCGTGTGCGAAGGCGATGAAGACGTGCCAGTGATCGACGCCAAGGGCAAGAAGGTGGTCATCATCGGCGGCGGCGACACCGGCACCGACTGCTTTGGCACCGCGCTGCGCCAAGGCGCAGCGAGCGTGACCCAGTTCGACATCCGCCCCCGCGCACCGAAGCACCGCGCCGCCTCCACCCCATGGCCGATGTACCCACTGCTCTACCGCACCGCCACCGCCCACGAAGAGGGCGAGTACGTGATCACCGGTGACGAATCCGCAGCAGAGATCGAGGCCCTGGGCCTGGCCAAGCGCGCACCCGGCGACGCCCTGGGCGAGCGCATCTACAACGTGAACACCGTCTCTTTCCACGGCGAAAACGGCCGCGTGACCTCTCTGCGCGGCAATGAGGTCAAGGTGGTAGACGGCAAGCGCGTGCCCATGGAGGACACCGACTTCGAGATCGACGCCGACCTGGTGCTCATCGCCCTGGGCTTCAGCGGCGCCGAGCGCTCCGGTGTAATCCACGAGCTCGGCGTGGCCTTCGATGAACGCGGCCGCATGGTCCGCGATTCCGAATACCGCGCCCAGGTCAAGCCCCTGTTCCCAGGGTTCAAGCCAAAAGTGTACGTAGCCGGCGACAACGGCCGCGGCCAATCACTGATCGTGTGGGCCATCGCCGAGGGGCGCGCTGCGGCAGCAGCCGTGGACGCCGACCTCATGGGTGAAACAGCACTCCCCGTCGCCGTCACTCCGCACACTCAACCGCTGAGCATTTAGCTCATTGGTCCTGCCTTGCTGCCTCGCTGCCTTGCGGCGCTTGGGGCCCTGTAGCCTGGGGCCTTGGGCGCGTCGGCAATTCAGCGCAAGCGATCGCGCTTCTGGAAACCGAGGCGCGGGGCGAAGCCAGCAGGGCGGCGGAGATTTGCGACGGCGTCACCGATGACGAGGCGGAAACGGGGCTTCATCGGTGGCATTTGCATGACGGAGAACCAGCCGACATCAGTGGATTCATCATCGCCGACGCGCGCAGTGGGGTCCCCGATCACGCGGCAGCGCACGGCGGTGTCCATGTAAAAGGTGACGTCGCCGTTCGGGTACTCCACTGGACCCACCGCCCCCACCCCGAGCAGCGCCTCCACCTGCACGTGCACCCCGGTTTCCTCCAGGACCTCGCGCACCGCGGCGGCGTGAGGCTCCTCACCGGGGTCAACGATTCCCGTCACCGGGGTCCACTCGCCGTTGTCTGCGCGCTTCACCAACAACACCTTGGGAACCTCAGAAATCGGCGCGCCTGGCGGCACGTCTTGGAGCACCACCGCCGTCACCCCTGGCAACAACAGCGGGTCATTGCCCACCTTCTCACGCAGCTTCAGCACAAAATCGGGGGTGGGCATAGGGCGATCCTTCGTTTCTCATTGGGGTTTTGACCGAATCCATCCTAACGCCTGATGCGCACCTGCCGTGTTGAGCTTCACACGCGCTGCGCTAGGGGCGGCGAGGAGAGCCGGTATCCTAAACCCATGGTCCCAACAGACATTCAAATCCCCGGGTTCTCTCTAGATCACCAGCACGAAGTTGATCACTACTACATCTTTATTGGCAACCCCATCGACGCCAATGTCTGGTGGATTACCGTACTCTCCGTTTTTGGCATCCTTTGTGGCGCCGTGGGCTTCCTCGCCGCACTCGCCACTGCATTTGGTGTCAACGCGACGCGCCCCATCGCCGGCCTCCTCGGCTGGCTCGGGCTGTTGAGCACCGGCTTCATCACCTTGTTCATCCCCACCTACATCAACCAACAATTTCCCGACGCCAACGTATGGTGGTACTCCCTCAAGGGCTACTGGATCTTCCACTCCCCCGCGACCTGGCTCGTCACAGGCGGCTTTGTGGCCTCCGTGCTCGCGCTTCTCATCTGGGGCACGAAGAGGAAGCGGTAGGTCAGCGGTTGGTCAAGGGGCTGGAGGGTTTAGCCTGGTTAGGTGGCGCGCCGGTTTTGTGCGAGCGACGGAAACCAGGACACCTTTTTCAATTCCGTGCACTGCCGAGTGCGAAGGTGTCCTGAAAACCTACCCTGGGGCATGCACGCCAACCTCCGTCACCTACCAACGACGGAAACCAGGACACCTTTTTCTATCCCGTGCACTGCCGAGTACAAAGGTGTCCTGAAAACCTACCCGCGCCAAAACCGCGGTCTACGCACAAACCAAGCGCGTACTAGCCGGAAATGGATTCCTCGATGTAGCGCTTGACGGCCTCGGCGTCGTTGGGCATGTCCTTGACGATGCGGGGGCCGTCGAGGATGTCCTTGAAACGCTCGGGTACCTCGGGGAATGAACCGATGGCTTCTTGGATGGTGTCGGCGAACTTAACTGGCAGGGCTGTTTCCAGGCAGACGATTGGGGTGTCCACCTCGTCGAGCCAGCTTTGGGCAACTTTGATGCCGTCGGCGGTGTGAGGGTCCACCAGGACGCCGAACTCGTCCTTGATAGCCTTGATGGTGGCAAGCCGGTCGGCGTGGGTAGATGAGCCGGAGAGGAAGCCGTATTGCTGTGCGGCGGCGGGGAAGGCGGTGTCGTCGGTAAGCGAGAAGCCACCCTGCTTGACCTGGGTGCCGAAGAGATCGGCGGTGCGGGAGGCGTCGCGGCCGAGGAGGTCGAAGATGAAGCGCTCAAAGTTGGACGCCCTGGAGATGTCCATTGAGGGGCTGGAGGTTTCGAAGGTTTGGGCGGAGGTGCGCACGCGATAGTGGCCGGTGCGGAAGAATTCGTCCAGCACGTCGTTTTCGTTGGTGGCCACGATGAGGCGGTCGATCGGCAGGCCCATTTGCTTGGCAATGTGACCAGCACAAATGTCACCGAAGTTGCCAGTTGGGACGCTGAAGCTCACCTTCTGCTCATTGGAGTCCGTCACCTTCAGCCAGCAGTTGATGTAGTACACCACCTGCGCCATGAGGCGCGCCCAGTTGATGGAGTTCACCGCGCCGATGCTGTTGCGTGCCTTGAACTCTGCGTCCGCGGAGACGGCCTTTACTACGTCCTGGCAGTCGTCGAACACGCCGTCCAGGGCGATGTTGAAGATGTTCGGGTCATCCAGGCCAAACATTTGCGCCTGCTGGAAGGGAGTCATGCGATCCTTTGGGGTGAGCATGAACACCTTGATGCCCTCGCGCCCGCGCATGGCGTATTCCGCGGAGGAGCCGGTGTCGCCGCTGGTAGCGCCCAGAATGTTCAGCGTGGCACCGCGGCGGGCAAGCTCGTATTCGAACAGCTCGCCCAGGAGCTGCATGGCCATGTCTTTGAAGGCCGCGGTTGGGCCCTCGGAGAGGTGGCCGATGTAAAGCTGGTCGTTGAGCCTGGTCACCGGCACAATTTCAGCGCTCGAGAACTTCTCCGTGGTGTACGCGCGAGCAGCAATCGCCTCAAGATCTGCCTCCGGGATGTCCGTGACAAACAGCTTGAGCACCTCCGCGGCGAGCTTGGCATAACCTGAGCTGCCACTACTCGCGAGCAGTTCGCGCCAACGATTCAGCGTGGCGTCATCCAACTGCGGGTATTCCTCCGGCAGGTACAGGCCGCCGTCGGGCGCCAGGCCACCGAGCAGAATGTCTGTAAAATTCGCAGGAGTTGCTTGGGAATCGCGAGTAGAAATGTATTTCACCCGATCCACCTTAATAGATGCACACCAGCGCAGCACACCCCAAGCAGGCAGGGGTGTTGCGGAGGCGAAGCGTTTATACTCTTTGTTTTGAACCAAATTCTTTTGTCCTTTTTGTTCTCCACCGAAAAGAGTTCACCGTGCACCTGCCCCGCCTCCGTAGTGAGCAACTCACCTTCGCAGAGCAGCCAAAGAAGGTGTGGGCCAAGGGTGCGGCAGGTGTTGCGGCGTGCGTTGTGGGCTGTGCTGGTCTCGTCGGATGCTCTTTCGCGGAGGAAGCTCCGTCGCCTGCAACGAGTACCGCGCCGACCAGCACAACCTCTCTGGCACCTACCACCTCTGCCGCGCCGCATGTGAACGAGGGGCAGGCGCCGGTGGGCGTGGGGACATTCCGAATGGACGGCCCTGCGGCAATCACCAACGCGACCTATGACTCCATGCCCTATGTGCTCCCGCTGAACCCGGCGGGGCCGCAGGACACGATGGTGCGCTGGGTGGAAGGCTGGGGACAATCGCCCACCACCGCCGAGGCCGGCACCACCTATGTGCTGGGGCACGCCTGGGGGCAGGCGCCGCTGGTATTCAACCCGATTTCGGAGCTGGCCACTGCGAACGTGAACTTCAACGCCCCAGAAGTGATCAGTGGCGTGGGCGGTGTGCAGGTTTCGCGCTACCCTACCGCGGTGCTCAACGGCTCGCGGATCACCATGGCGGATGCCAGCGGTAATGCGCGCGAGTGGATCGTGGACGGGACGTACCTGATTGACAAGTACGAGGCCATCGACGACACCTGGCTGGTAGACGAGCACATCCCCGGGCGCATCGTGCTCATCGCTTGCTCTACCGACGGCTCCGCCGACCTTGGCTTCAACGTGATCGTCCACGGCCACCTCACTGATGAGCGCAACGCCTGATCGCCTGAGGTGGAAGGCGGTGACCATTTGGTTCGCTGCCACCTGCGTCTACATCCTGGCAATCACGGGCCGCACCAGCTTCGGCGTAGCCGGGGTGGCGGCAATGGACCGCTTCCAGGTGGATGCCAACGCGCTGGCGGTGTTCACCACTTTGCAGATCGGCGTGTACGCGGCTTCCCAAATCCCGATGGGCCTTGCCATCGACCGCTTCGGCCCCAAAAAGATGCTGCTCATCGGCGCACTCATCATGGGCCTCGGCCAGATTCTCCTCGGCTTCGCGCCGAGCTACGGGTGGGCACTCGCCGCCCGCGTGCCCATCGGCATGGGTGACGCCACCGCGTTCCTCTCCGTCCTGCGCATCATCCCCGAATGGATCCCCGCCAAACGAGCACCCGTATTCCTGCAGTTCACCACCGCATTAGGGCAGTTCGGGCAGGTGCTTTCTGCGATACCCTTCTTCTTGGTTCTGCAGGCGCCGTGGGGCGGGTGGCCACAGGCGTTCGTTGGGCTCGGCGCGGTGGGCATCATTAACGCGTTCGCAGCGGGGCTGCTCATCTCAACCTCGCACACGCCGCCAGCCAGCGGGCAGCGGATGCTCACTCACTTGAAGGCGAACCTGCGGCAGGTGGTGCGGTCCCGGGTAGTGTGGCAGGCCTTCTTCGTGCACTGGGTGGGTGTTGCGCCGAGCGCCATCTTCCTGCTGCTGTGGGGTGCGCCGTTGATGAAGCTCGGCATGGGGTTGGCGCCTGCCGACGTCGCCTTCGCTTTCAGCGTCCAGACGTTCGCTGGCGCGCTCGCCGCCCCAGTGCATGGCTGGATTTCCTCCCGCGCGGGGCTTCGTCGCGGCGACGTTGCAGTGCTCGCCGCTGGTGCCAGCTTGGTGTTGTTGCTGTGGTTTTTCGCCACCGAAACCCCGCGCGGCGTGGCGGCGGTGACCTTCATGCTGATCGTGCTCGCGATGTTGGTGCCGGCTTCCAGTTTTGGCTTTGACACCGTCCGCGAACGCATGCCCCTCCCCGTGCTGGCCACCGCCACCGGGTTGGCGAACATGGGTGGGTTCACTGCCACCGTGATCGGCTCACAAGCGCTCGGGTGGCTGCTGGTGCAGCACAACCCCGCAGGCACCTACTCCTGGCCGGACTTCCGATTTGCCTGGCTCGCTGTGGGCGCCGTGATTGTGGCTGGCATGGCCGGGTATGTGGTGGCCAGAGCCGGAGAAGCCGGAAGGCGCGGCGCTTGGGCTAAATGAGTGGCTAGTGAGGAGGGTTGTTCACTGAGTTTCGCACCTCTAGCACGCGGTCGAGCAGCCACTGCAGGGATTGTCCATCAGGTTGGAAACCACGGTCTGAGCTGGGTTTGCGAGCGCTGTGCGCGGTGTTCGTAGAATGTGCTGTTTTATTGGGATTCGTTGGGTTTGCTGCGATGCGCAGGGTTGCGCCTTCGAGGTGGAGTTCGGTGCTCCCCGGTGTGCCGGTGGCCTCCACCGCCTGGATGAAGGTTTGCAGGTCAGCAAGGGTTGCCTGGGAGAGATCCAATGAGAGTTCGATAGCCATTGTGCTTCCTTCGTGGTGGTCGGGCTGCGTACCCTTTCCAAGGCTAGGCGCGGTGCTGCTTGCCGTCACTGGGGGATCTCCCCCATTTCACCCTGGTATTTCTAGTATTCGTGGGGCGATACCTCTTCTCCCCAGAACACCTGGTCCACCACTTTGCGGGCGCGGCGGGTGACCTTGAGGTAGTGGTCCAGGAATTCTTGGGACTGGTTTGGGTCCCAACCGGCGGCGCCAGCTACCGCGGCCAATTGGGGCCCTGGCTGTGGGAGTTGATCTACGCGCTTTCCGCGCACCAACACAATGGAGTTGCGGGCCTCGGTGGCGGTGAGCCAGGCCTCGGTGAGGATGTCCACTTGGGTGGCAGGCAGGATTCCGGCCTCACCGATTGCCTCCAGGACCTCCAAAGTTGAAGTGTTTTGCAGTTGGGGGTACTCGTGGGCGTGTTCCAGGGTGAGCAGTTGCACCGTCCATTCAATGTCCGTGAGTGCTCCCCTGCCCAGCTTGGTGTGCGTGTTGCGGTCGGCGCCGCGGGGAAGGCGCTCGTTGTCCACGCGGGCTTTCATGCGGCGCACCTCTTTGATGGTGGCCGCGCTGGTGCCTTGGGCTGGGTAGCGGAAGGTATCGATCATCTTGAGGAAGCGCACGCCGAGGTCGCGGTCGCCTGCAACGTCGGTGGCGCGAAGCAATGCCTGGATTTCCCAGATTTCGCCCCAGCGTTCGTAGTACTGCTTGTAGGACTCCAGCGTGCGCACCGCCGCACCCGAGCGCCCTTCAGGACGCAGGCCCAAGTCCACTTCCAGTGGTGGGTCGCCCGAAGGCGTGGCCAGGCGGGTGCGCAGGCCCTCGCACACACTGATGGCCCACTTCACGGCATCGTTTTCGGCAACGCCTTCGGCGGGATCGCACACGAACATCACGTCGGCGTCCGAGCCATAGCCAAGTTCCGCGCCCCCTAGGCGGCCCATGCCAATCACGGCTATGCGCGCCAGTGGTTTGTCCACGCCGAGTTCCTTCAGCGAAGCTTTGACCTCCGCCCGGATTGCGGCCTCCAACACCGCGTTCCACACGTTGGAAAGGCTTTCGCAGACCTCACGGGTGCCCATCAGGCTCAACAGGTCAGCCGCGGCCACGCGGGCAAGCTCGTTTCTGCGCAGCGAGCGAGCCACGTTAATCGCCTTCGTGGGGTCGTTTTGCCTACCGGCGGCGGCCACTAGGGATTTGGTGATCGTGTCTGAGGAGCGTTCCAGAAGTTTGGGGCCGGTGGCGCCGTCGCCGAGCAACTTGACCACGTCCGGGGTGGAAATAAACAGGTCAGCAGCATATGGAGAGTTGCCCAAAATAGTCATGAGGCGTTGGGCCACGATTCCCTCATCACGCAGCATGCGCAGGAACCAAGTGCGGTCCTCGGCCGCCTCGGAGAGCTTGCGGTAGTTGAGTAAGCCTGCGTCTGGGTCAGCCGTGTTTGCCAGCCACTCCATGAGGATCGGCAGCAAGAGCGCCTGGATTTTGGCCTTTCGCCCACTGCCTGCCGCAAGAGCCTTGAGGTGCTCAAATGCACGGTCGGGGAAGCGGTAGCGCAGGGCTTTCAGTTGCAGCTTCGCCGCCTCGGGACTGAGGTTGATGGTGCCGGCATCGAAGTTCACCACCGAGTTGAGCAGTGGGCGGTAGAACAGCTTTCGGTGCAGGCTCGAGATTTGCAGGCGGACCTTGCGAAGGGTGTCATCCAAAGCCTGCTCAGAAGACGCCAGTTTGGAACTCTTCATTCCGGAGGCGCGGGCCAACCACCGAAGATTCTTCGCATCGGACTCTTGCGGAAGGGTATGTGTGCGCTTGACCTTTTGGAGTTGGAGACGGTGTTCCAGCAGACGCAGAAATTCATATGCGCGCACCAGCTCAGAGCCGTCTTCGCGGCCGACGTAACCGCCCGCCACCAAAGCCTCAAGTGCATCCACTGTGGCTAGCACCCGCAGGGTTTCGTCGGAACGCCCATGGACGAGCTGCAGGAGTTGCACAGCGAATTCGACGTCGCGCAGGCCGCCCTCGCCCAGTTTCAGCTCCCGTATTTTGAGCTTTTCCGGCACGTTGTCCAGGACGCGGCGGCGCATGGCTTGGACGTCGTCTACGAAGGATTCTCGCTGGCTGGCTTCCCACACCATGGGGCCGATGGCTTGGTGATAGGCCTGACCCAGGGGCATATAGCCGGTCATCGGACGGGCCTTGAGCAGGGCCTGGAACTCCCAGGTGTCTGCCCAGCGTTTGTAGTAGGTGACGTGGGATTCCAGAGTTCTTGTGAGCGCGCCGTGCTTGCCCTCTGGGCGCAGTGCCGCATCCACCTCGAAGAAGGCGTTGCAGCCGATGCGAATGAACTCACCGGCCAGCCTGGTGCCGCGGGCGGTTACTGGCTCGGCAACGAAGATAACGTCCACGTCCGAGATGTAATTGAGTTCCCTCGCGCCGCACTTGCCCATGGCGATGACCGCGAGACGAGAGTCGATTGGTGCGTCCCCATAGACGGTGCGCACGGCCACGGCCAAGGCGCTGGTGAGCGCCGCATCGGCGAGGTCCGCGAGGGCATGGGTGACAACCCGGAAGCTCACGGCGGGCTGGCCTTGACGGCGGGGATCGTCAAGGAACGTGCCGGCCAGGTCCACTGCGGCGATGCGCATCAGCAGGTTGCGGTAGGTCTTGCGCAGAACCTGCTCGGCCTCAGCGCCGGATCGGGAAGGCCCGGCACGGTATGTGCCGTGGCTGCGGAGGTCTGCAGAAGCTGGATCTGGGTTGGGGTCTGGATCTGGTTCTGGGGCACCGAACCCTTCTCCATCTGCTTCCCCTTCCGGCACCAATTCCCCCGCTGGCTCCGCCTCGATGGCGCTGAGCAACTCTTTGAACATATCCGCTCGGGTGGGGATGGGTTTGCTGATTTCCCGCCACAGGTGTGGATTGGCCACAAGGTGGTCGCCCAAGGTTGCGGACCCACCGAGGAGGGAAAACAGGCGGACTCGGAAGGTGAGGTCGCTGCGGAGCTGAGCGTCGAGCTCGGCGCGTTCAGCGTCATCAACGGTTTGCATGAGGCGGATGAGGGTGTTGAGGGCGAGGTCTGGGTCACCTACGCCGGTGAGGCCCCAGAGCAAGTCAATGCTTTCTGTGTTCCACCACCCCAGCCACTCCAGGTCCTGGTGTGCGTGCATACCGTTGAGGCCCAACGCGCCAATGGTGGGAAGTGTTGTGCGCGCGCTGTTGCTGTGATTGCTCATTGTGCTGCTCCTGACTGCAAACTCTCTCACCCTCTCCAGGCCTTGCCAACCCTTAATAGTCCCTTAATAGTCCAAGTTGGTTGCCAATTCCCAAGGGGTGATTTGCTGCTGGTAGTCGTGCCACTCACGCCACTTGTTGCGTAGGAAATACTCAAAGACGTGCTCGCCGAGGACCTCCGCCATGAATTCTGATTGCTCCATCTTGCGTAGCGCCTGGTCCAGGCTGGTGGGCAAGTCTTGGTAGCCCAGTGCGCGGCGTTCGCGCACTGAGAGCAGAGCTACGTCTTCTTCGGCGGGCTCTGGAACTTCATAGCCCTCCTTAATGCCCTTCAAACCGGCGCCGAGGAGCACAGCAAAGGCAAGGTAGGGGTTGCAGGCGCTGTCCGGCAAACGCACCTCCACCCGCCGTGACTCCGCCTTGCCAAGGCGATAGGTGGGGATTCGTACCAGCGCGGAGCGGTTGGATACACCCCAGGTGGCGGAGGTGGGGGCCTCATTGCCAAAGAGGATGCGCTTGTAGGAGTTGGTCCATTGGTTGGTCACGGCCACGATTTCGGAGGAATGTGCCAAGATACCTGCTACAAACTGCTTTGCGGTGGTGGAGAGGCTGAATTCCTCGTCGGGGTCATGGAAGGAGTTGATGTCTCCTTCAAACAAGGACATGTGGGTGTGCATGGCCGACCCAGCGTATTGCTGGAATGGTTTGGGCATGAAGGTGGCGCTCACCCCGTTGTGCATGGCGATTTGCTTCATCACGTAACGGAAGGTCATCACGGAATCCGCCATGGTGAGGACGTCGGCGTAGCGGAGGTCGATCTCCTGCTGGCCGGGGGAGGTTTCGTGGTGGGAGAACTCTACCGGGATGCCCATGGATTCCAGGGCGAGCATGGCTTGCCTGCGGAAGAAGGGTGCTGCGTTCTGGGTTGCCTGGTCAAAATAGCCGCCGTTGTCTGTGGGGATGGGCGGCTGGCCGTCGGTATCCAGGGACTTCACCAGGTAGAACTCGATTTCTGGGGAGACGTGGCACTCGAAGCCTTCGTCTGCCGCCAAGGAGGCTTGGCGGCGCAGCACTTGCCGGGGGTCTGAATAGGAGGGCTGGCCATCGGGCGTGAGGATGTCGCAGAACATCCGGGCGGTTTGCAGAGGCGAATCGTCATCATCAAAGGGCAAGATCTGGAATGTGGAAGGATCCGGCATGGCAATCGTGTCTGCCTCAGACACGCGGGAAAAGCCCTCAATCGAGGAACCGTCAAAGCCAATGCCCTCTTCAAAGGCACTTTCCAGTTCAGCCGGGGCTACGGAAACGGACTTCAATCTGCCCAAAATGTCTGTAAACCACAGGCGCACGAACTTGATATCTCGTTCCTCAATGGTGCGCAGCACGTATTCCTGTTGTGAATTCATACCCACAACGATAGGCAACACCTCGGACACGCACCGCAATTTGGGGGCTAGCCTGCGAAAATTACCCTATTCTTGCCCCAGTTTTGTCTCCTTGTTCTCTAGCCGGAATCAGGGGGCAATGCTAGAACTGTTGTATGGCCACCAACGCACAGTCCCAGCACGTGGAGCTCGAGCTGAAGTTCGCTCCCAACCCGGCGGATCCGCACGCCGACCTGCCGGATTTCAACCAGCTTGAAGGTGTGGCCCAGGTGGGAAAGCCGGTTGTCCACCACCTTTCCGCGCTGTACTTTGACACCGAGGATCTGCGCCTCACCAGAAATAAGATCACGCTGCGCCGGCGCCTGGGCGGCAAAGACTCCGGCTGGCATGTGAAGTTGCCGCAAAGCATGGGGCGCCTGGAGCTGCACACCCCGTTGCAGGACGAGCTGGACACCGACGCCGTACTGAGCATGGCGCAGAGCAGCAAATACGAGGTGCCGGACGTGGTGCGCGCCCATGTCCGCGCCATCGTGCGAGGCCTGGAGCTGGTGCCTATCGCCAGGGTGGACAATGAGCGCCACGAAATCCTGCTGGAAAACACCCAAGGCCAAGCAATCGCGGAGATCAGCGACGACCACGTCACCGCCACCTCCTACCTCCCCGGAGGTAGCACCACCGAATGGCGTGAATGGGAGGCAGAAGCCACCGAAGCCGCAATGGAACTCGGTGTGGCCGAGGAAATCCTCAACCAGGCGCGCGAAGCGCTGCTCAACGCTGGAGCGGTGCCCTCCCAGAGCCCCTCGAAGTTGGTGTCCGCCTTGGGCGCGTCGGAACGCAATGCCCCGCACCCTCCGGGTCTGGCTGAGCTGGAGGACCCTGCGGCGCAGTCGGTGCTGGAGTCGCTCGCGCGGAACGTGGAGACGATTGTGCAGATGGATCCCAAGGTGCGCCGCGACGAATGGAACTCCATTCACCAGATGCGCGTTGCTACCCGTGAGCTGCGCAGTCACCTCAGCGCATTCGCGGACATGTTCGCACCCGGTGCCACCAGTCGCCTGGACGAAGCCCTCAAACAGCTCGCCGCGATCCTCGGCAAGGCACGCGACGCCGAAGTCATTCGCGACAAAGTTGCGGGATGGCTCGAGCAGTCCCCCACCCCGGCGATTGACGACGCGGCGAGCGCCGCACTTCGGGCACAGTTGCAGCGCGACTACCTGCGAGCACATGACAGGGTTGTGCGCACCCTTGACGACGAGCGCTACCTCACCTTGCTGAGCTGGCTCGAGGCCTTCCTGAGCGACCCGCCGCTCGCTGAGGCTGAAGGGGGTGAAGTTGCTGTGGACGGGGACGCGGATGGGAAAGCTGACGTGGCTGAGCTGACCACCTTCGCGCTACTCCCCAAGCTAGAACGCAGCTACAGGAAGGCAGCCAAGAGGTTCACTGAGATTGCTGACTTCACACACATTATGGATGCTGCTGAAAAAGGTTCCTGGGGCGGCAACGTCAGTGACTTTGAAGAGGGCTTCCACACCCTGCGCAAATCTATTAAGAAGCTGCGCTACGTCACAGAGGCCGTGGGAGAAGCGGCGCGCTCGGAAGGCTACGCCAAGAAACTGCCCATCGGGGACCTGTACTCGGTGTGCAAGCGCGCGCAGACATCACTCGGGGAATTCCAGGACAGCGTGACCATCCGGGATACGCTCGCGCGCAAGGCGAAGATCGCTGCGCGCCACGGCGAAGACACCTTCGCCTACGGCGTGTGCTACCAGCACTACCGTGAGCTGGGTGTGCAGCAGATGCGCGAGGCTTTTGCCGACTTCCAACTCATCGAGGCACAATACGACCAACTGATGCACGCCGCGAAGAAGCAGCAAAAGAAGCAGGCCAAAGCTGAAGCAAAGGCAGCGAAGGCGGCGAAAGAAGCAAAGAAGCGGAAGAAGAAGGGCTAGTCTCGGGGCTAGTCTTCATCCTCGTATTGCTCGTCGTAGGCATCAGCCGCCTCGTTGCGCTGCTGCGCGATGTCAAGTGCGCGCTCGGCTTCTTCCTTAGATGCGTAGGGACCCATGCGCTTGTCAAAGCCTGAAACCTTGCCTTGCTCCACCTGCTTGGTTTCAGGGTTGTAGTACCAATCGCTCATGGCAAATGCCTCCTTGGAGTGTGTTGGAGTGTGTTGGGTGTGGAAACGCTGTGGGCACCAGTGTAGGAGAGGCCACCGGGTGCGTGCAGAATTTTTTGGCGCGTGGAGCCGTGACCGGGCCATCGGCTACACTCAACACTGTTTTGCGCGCTGCGCCCCCAATACATTAAAGGAGTGGCATTCATGCCTGTGTGGCCAGATTCGGGACCAATCCACAACCCCTCCTACAACCTCGTGGAAATGGCAGAAAAGGTCCACAAGGCCACCTTCGCCAGCTTCCAGGCCGCGGCATCCGCGCCAGGGACGTGGGCGCTGCTCGGTGAGCACACGGACCACGCGGGCGGCATCGTGCTCGCCTACCAAACCAAGTTCCGCACCGCGGTGGTACTCTCCCCACGCCTGGATGATGCAATCTCGCTGACCTGCTACCGCGTGGGTGACTTCCAGCAGCTTCAAGCCCAGCAATCCGCTGCCCCAGAACCCGTGAAGGTTGGCTCATTTCGCGCGGAGCTGGACACCTCAATGCATGCGGATACACCGCTGACAAGCGAAGATCCCGCGGCAAGGATCGCAAACCTCATTGCCACGATGGTGCACCGGCAAATGCTTTCCCGCGAAACCCACGGCTTTGACATCACCGCGCTCAGCGACATCCCCTCGGGCGCCGGCCTCGGCGAAGAAGCCGCGCTGGAAGCAGCGGTGGTGCTCGCACTAACTGCACACTTGGACGACGCCGACACCCCACCCCAACTCGCACGCTTCGCCGAGGCCTGTGCAAGCGCAAGCGCCACCACCCCAGCAGAAAAGCTCCAGCCTTCACAATTGCGGTTCCGCTACACCACAGCGCTGCGGGGCACCGGCAATTCGCTCAACATCATCGACTACGCCGATCACTCCATCTCCCCCGCTCCAGGCCCTGTTGAGTTCCTGCAGATGGTGCCTGTGGTGGTGATCCCGCCGAGCTACGCCGCACAGCATGGCGAGCTGGCGCGTCGGCAAGCATTCATCACCGAAGCCGCCAAGGCATTCGCCGCTGAGAGCCTACGCCTACTCCCCGACGCCACCCCGCGCGTCATGGACTGGCTGAGCGCCGTACACTCCGTCCACGGCACCGAAGGCTCCCCCACCCTGGACGAGGCACGCGACTGGCTCACCTTCGTGGAAACCGAAACGCAGCGCGCAACTAAGGCCGTGCGGGCAATCCGCTCACGGCGCCCCGAGGAACTCCCCGCGATCCTCGACGCCTCCCAGGCAGCGCTGGCCTCGGAGTATGGGGTCTGCGGTGCCGACGCGCCCCTGGCCGAACTCCTCAAGGTCCGCGGCGCGTTTATCGCCCGCAGCCTGGAAGCCGGCGCAACAGGCGCGGTTGTAGCACTTGTGCGCGACTCTCAGTTGAAAAACTTTATTGCCGACCTCAACGAAGACGGCCTCAACCTTATTGTGCTGGACAGTGGGTTGCCCGCCGCAGTCGCCCTCAGCGAGCAGGCAGAGTAGGCGGGCCAGCAGTAAACGTCACGCTTCGGCTCTGCGGGTCAGCCTCCACCAGGCGCACCTGCACTTGACTGCCCGCAGCGAGCTGACCTTCACAAGTGGCCATCACCGGCGGGGTGTGCAGCAGCACCTGGGCACGCTTGCCATTGCTGCTGAGCACCACGGCGTTGAAGATCTCACCAACCGACTCCTGCAACACCGACGCCTCCGTGAGGTCCAAGCACGCCCGATCCACCGCACTGGCGAGCTGGCCGGTACGCCGCATCGTGGCAATCGCCTCATCGAGCCCCTCCTGCGCCCACTCAGGAACAGGAGCACCAGCACAAATGCTCAAACAAAACTCGGTTGCGTAGCGGTCGATCAGCCTGCGAAGCGGCGCGGTGACGTGACTGTAGAAGCCGCCCACCCCGGCGTGTAGCTCGGCGCCGTGTGTGCTGAGGTTTTGGTAGTCCGAGCCCCGCAGCAAGCCCTGCGCCACCCGCATCAGCGCGAGACCTTGCGGGGTATCCACGTTGAGCTCGTCGATAATTTGCGTGATCGGCATGTCCTGCGCACCTGCTACTCCCAGGGCGCGGGCTTCGGCGCGGAACTCCTGGACCGCATCGGCAGTGGCAGCAGGCAGCGTGCGCAACACGCCAACGCCCGCTTGAGCCATCATTTGGCCCGCGCACATTCCCGCGAGCAGCGAAATCTCTGAGTTGTAGTCCATGCTCCGGTAGCGTGGCTCCACCACCAGGTGCGCCTTGCCGTCGGTGATCTCCACGCGCTGCGCCGGCAGCCGCAAATTGATCGCCTCCCTGCGCAAATGTGAAGCCTGGCGCAGCTTGCCCACCTCCTCAAGGTGCACAATCGCCTCGGGGAGCTCATCAGTCCGCAACCAGCCTTCCACCTGCTCATAGGTGAGTTGCGCCCGCGAACGAATCGTGGAGCGCTCCACCTGCACGCCCCGCACCTCGCCTTGAAGGTCCAGGTCAATGCTCCACAGCACCACCGGCCGCAGCTCCTGCGGGAGCAAACTCGCCACGCCTTCCGAAATGGCTTCGGGGTGCAGCCGGGCGGCGCCGTCGGGCAAGTAGATGGTTTGGCCCCGCTCAAACGACGCGGCCCGGACCGCAGGTGCCCGGCCGAACTCCGCGAACGCGGGGACGTCTGCAATCGCGTACAGCACCTTAAAGCCATCCGGCAACTTCTTGATGAATACCGCCTGGTCCAGGTCCTTGGAGCCGGGTGGGTCGATGGTGACAAAGGGGATGTCCGTATGGTCGGCGCGGCGATCTGCCGGTGGCAGGCCCTCGGCCGCCAGGCGTTCGGCCTCCTTGCGGGCTACCTCCGGAACCTGGCGCTGCACGCCAAACTCCTGGGCAATGGGCTCAAAATCAAGCGCGGCTGCGTAGAGCTTCATGTGGACGATCATGCCACGACCCCGGAACATTTGCCGGCGGGTATGCGGGAATGAGCTGGCCTATAAGCCGGATTCTGTGCCTCCCGAAGGCGGCGGCGATCATCCATCTAGGGCCACCATTGCTGGAGGCCTCAAGCAGCTACCCTCATGCCTCGGGCGAGCAGCCCTCAAACGCATGTGCACGCATACCGTGTGGTACGCCCTTCTGCCTTGCTCCAGGTGGGGTTTACCGAGCCAGGCCAGTCACCTGACCTGCTGGTGCGCTCTTACCGCACCCTTTCACCCTTACCTTGGGAAAACCCAAGGCGGTTTCCTTTCTGTGGCACTATCCCGCGGGTCGCCCCGGGTTGCCGTTAGCAACCACCTTGCTCTGTGGAGTCCGGACTTTCCTCGACCCCCGCCTGGCGCTTCAGCACCAGGTACGGGCGGCCGCGATCACCCAGCCAGCTCATTCCGAGCTCTAAGAATACCGCAAGTGAGCGGTATCATTCACACAGCGCACGCACGTTGGGCCGTCAGGGTAGAACTCCACAATGGAAATTGAGGCGAGGTCTAGGTGCAAGCTGTGGTACACGCTCGCCGGCGCACCGAGCCCCATCCGGATCAGGGACTTGATCGGAGTGACGTGGCTTACCACCAGCACGTTCTTCCCTGCGTGGCGTTCCATGAGCTGCTCAAACCCTCGCTTGACCCGGCGGAAGCTCGCCTGCAAGGACTCACCCCCTGGCGGCGCGACCTTTGGGTCCTGCAACCATTGCGTGTGCAACTCCGGGTCGCGCTCATGCGCCTGTTGGAACGTCAGCCCTTCCCAGGCGCCAAAGTCCAGCTCAATAAGTTCCTCGAGCGTTTCCACGTCCTGGGCTTCAAATCCTAAGGCCTCAGCGGCGTAGTGCGCGGTCTGCTGGCAGCGCTCGAGCGGCGAGGACACCACTGCGTTAATGCCACCGCGCGCGCCCAGCACCTTCGCCGCCGCCTTCGCCTGCTGCTCCCCTACCTCGCTCAACGGCGGATTGGAGCGCCCACTGTACTGGCGCTTTGCGCTCATTTCGGTTTGGCCGTGGCGCAGAAGGATCAACCGCAATGGTGCACCGGTTGCCCCATTCCAGGTAGTTGGGCACGTTTCATGTTGTTCCTCCGCCGCGGCCTGGGACGTGCCGGTGCCCGGGGTGTCGGAGGAAGAGGCGGTGGAGGAGGCGGGGACGTCGGAAGGGGACCTGTTTTCGCTGCTCTCCAGAACGCCTTCGGGGGCGCCGCGGAGCAGGGCGTCCATGGCTTTGTTGGCGAGTTCATCGGCGAGCTTGTTCTTCGCGCGCGGCACCCACTCGAACTCCACGCTATTGAATTGCCGCACCAGCTCTTGGCACTTGAGCGCGAGTTCTTTCATGTCCGGGTGCTTGATCTTCCAGCGGCCTGCCATCTGTTCCACAACGAGCTTGGAGTCCATGCGCACCACAATGTCTGTGCCGCCCAGCTCGCGGGCCTTGATGAGGCCCTGGAGGAGGCCGTGGTACTCAGCCACGTTGTTGGTGGCGCGGCCCACCACATAGCTCACTGTGGCCAGCGGTTTGCCGGTGGCGTCGAGGACCACGCTGCCCGAACCCGCCGGACCCGGGTTGCCGCGAGAGCCGCCATCGGCTTGGATCATCAACTTCATTGCGCCACCTTAAGAACGTGAAAAGACCAGGTAGGAGCTACAATCGGGGCATTGGGGCAGCTCGTTCGCCGGGGTGCGCTTGATGGCGCTGATATCTGCAGGTGGCAACACAATGAAGCAACCGCCACAGGAACGCCCATTGAACTCGGCCACGCCCACGCCATTGATTGCGCGCTCCTCGTCGAAGGCCGCAACCGCCTCTGCAGGCAATGCCGCGCGAAGCTCCTCAATGCGTGCCGCGGGGTCCTCCTGCGCTTCATCATTGGTGCCCAGGGCATCGACCGCGCGCTGCGCCGCCTCTACCTCGCGGCGCGCCTCATCGAGCTTTGCCCCATGGAAATCCACATTCTGGCGCAGGGCATGCAGCTCATTGTGTGCCTCCTGCATTTCACCAGTGAGGTTATTGATGCGCGAGGTTGCCGCGGCAACGTCATGCTGCAAATCCCGGCGCAGCTCCGGGTCCGTGGCCGCACGCAACTGCTGGGTGCTATCCGACAAACGGCGCCGCAACTTCCGCTCATCCTCCTGGATGCGCAGCACCTCCAGCTCCATGTCATCCACAGCCATCTGCGCACTGGAAACACCCTGCTCAGCCCGCACAAGCTTAGCCTGGAGCCGCTCCAGCAACACCACTTCCTCTGGCTTCTTTTGGGCCACGTTCACAGACTGCGCCCTGGTCAAGTTCGCAAGCTCGAGCAAGAGCCCCTGGGTGGCTGGGTCAAGAGTGAGTGCCATGAGCTAAAGTGATCCTTTCTCCAAGCAAAAACGCTAGGTTCCTACTGTACTCGCGGGTGCGCGGAAATAGTCCACGGGTCGGTGCGAATCCCCAGGACCTCCACCTCAACCTCAGGACACGCCTGTGCCACCACCTCGGAAGCCTGGCTGGTCCACGGAAACTCGCTAGCCCAGTGCGCGGTGTCCACCACGAACGGTCCCCCGGCGCGCAGGTGCTCATCCACGGGGTGATGGCGCAGGTCAGAGGTCACATACACATCCACGCCCAGCTTGGCCGCCGCGCTAAGGAAGCCATCCCCGGAACCGGAGGACACAGCGATGTGATGCACCATAGCGTCAGGGTTGCCCGCAGCGCGCACGCCCCAGGCGGTCTCTGGCAAGGCGTCGGCTACCTGCTGCACAAAGTCGGCAAAGCGCATGGGCTGAGGCAACTCCCCCACCCGGCCGAGACCGAACGCGGTGTCCAGGTCTTCGGTGGGCTCCATTGCCACCACATCGAACGCCGGCTCCTCGTAAGGGTGTGCATCGCGCAGTGCAGCGAGAATTGCTTTGCGGCGCTTCGGTTCCGCAACAAACTCCACGCGCACCTCCGCCACCTCCTCATGGCGCCCCTGCTGCCCGATCGTGGGATCCGCTTGCGCCAAAGGGGTGAACTCGCCGCGCCCCTCGACGTTGAACGCGCATTCCTTGTAGTTGCCAATGCTGCCGCCGCCCGCGTCGAAAAGCGCCCTCTTCAACGCCTCTGCCTGCTGCTTTGGCACCTGCACGCCCCATTTTTCCAGGGAATCGAGCTTGGGCATGATCGGCCGCCCGGAGCTGATGCCCACGAGCTCCGCGAGGCGGTCATTCACCCCAGGCCGCGCCGAATCCGCGTTCGTGTGCGCCGCGAACAGCGCCACGCCGGCACGGATCAGGGTGTGGATCACGCGTCCCTTCGGGGTATCTGCAGCTACCGACGTCACCCCGCGCAACAACAACGGATGATGCACCACTAACATGTCAGCGCCGCACGCCACAGCCGCCTCGGCGACCTCAAGCGTGCAATCCAACGCGAATGCAACTTTGCGCACGGGTGCCTCGGGGTCCCCGCAAATCAACCCCACGGCATCCCAGCTCTCTGCCAGGTGCGGCGGGTACGCCTGCTCAAGCGCGCGGCGGATGTGTTCGACGGTTGTTGTTGGCATGTTGGTCCCTACTGTTGGTTTCTGATAGCTGTGATTGCCGTGATTGTTGTGATTGCTGTGATCAGGGCGCTGACCTGCTCCTTCGAGCGCACCGCGAGGCGCCAAAATTCGCGCCCGAGCCCCGGGAACGTGTCACAGCGACGCACACTGATCCCATGGGCGCGCAACTGCTGCCGCACCTGTTCCGCCTGCTCAGGAGGCCACGGGGTGCGCAGCAGCATAAACGGTACCTGCGGATGCCCGGGGCTCGCCTCAGCAAACCCGAGGTCCTGAAGCCGGGCAAGCTGCTCGCGGCGCTCTGCAGCCACCTGCGTGCGGATTCCGACGAGTTCCTCCTCCCCATGCTCCGCCACTGCCAGGGCCGCCGCGATCTGCACGGTGCCCATCGGCCAATGGCTGCGCCCGCGCATGAGCTCGGCGAGGGTCTCCGGCGTCCCGATCGCATACCCAAGCCGCAGACCCGCGATGCCCCAGGTCTTCGTGAGGCTGCGCAGGACCAAAATGTTGGGGTCGCGCGCGGCTCGCTTGGCCAGCGAAGGGACTGAATCCACCATGTCCAGAAAAGCCTCATCGACCACCAGCAATTTCGCCCCAATGCCTGCGAGCGCCGCCTCCTCAAAGACCACCCCTGTTGGATTTGTGGGGTTGCCGATCACCACCATTTTCTCCGCTGCGTTGAAACCGATAGGCAGGCTTGCGAAGGGCGGATCAAGAACCAGCAGCTCAACGTCCATGCCGACTTCCTCACACACATGCTGCGGCTCCGAAAACCCAGGATGCACCACCGCCGCCGCTGCAATCCCTCGACCAGCAGCAAGCTGCGGCAGTCGTGCAAAGCCCTCCGACGCCCCCGCCAACAACACAACGTTCTCTGCAGCCACACCATGCACCCTGGCCAGCGCCGCCTCCGCCCGCCGCAACTCCTCAGCCCCCGGATAGGCCGCGATCCCCTCCAGCGCCTCCACCATCGCAGCCTTCAGCCACTGCGGCTGCGACCCCGCAACGTTCACCGCAAAGTCATGCTCCATGCCCCGTGCATCGACGTCACCATGTAGCCGCATCCGCGCGACGCTATCGGGAGAACTCATGCCGCCGATTCTAAAGCATGGGTTGGCGGAGGCTCAGGCTTTGGGGCTTGGGGCTTGAGGCTTGGGGCTTGGGGCCTTGGGGCTTGGTTGCGACGGAAACCAGGACACCTTTGAAGTAACCGTTGCAGGCTGGAAACAAACGTGTCCTGAAAACCAACCCTTCCCACCCAAACCCCAACGCCCACACCCAACCACAACGGAAACCAGGACACCTTTGCCCAAACCACACCGGCCAAACCCAAAACGTGTCCTGAAAACCAACCCTTCCCACCCAAACCCCAACGCCCACACTCAACCTCGACGGAAACCAGAACACCTTTGCCCAAACCACACCGGCCAAACCCCAAACGTGTCCTGAAAACCAACCCCTTCTATGCTTGAAACCCATGAGCACCCTTCTGATTGACGTCGATGGCACGCTCATCGACTCTTACCCCGGCATCCGGGCGGCGTTCGAGGCGTCAATGGAAGCTGTAGGGCATCCGTTGCCCGATGAGGAATTCCTGCGCCGCGTCTCGGGCCCGCCAATCGAGGAGAGTTTCGCCGCCCTCGGCTTCACCGCCGAGCAGATAACGGCCGCAAGCAAGGCCTTCCGCGCGAGCTACGATTCCACCGGCTGGCGCGATTGCGCACTGTTTCCCGGCTGGGAAGAAACGCTTGAGCAATGGAAACGCGAAGGTAAAACACTGTGCACGGCCACGAGCAAAGGCGAGGTGATCGCACGTCGAATGCTTGAGCACCTCGGGGTGGCGCACCTGTTCGATGTCATCGGTGGTGCGGATCGCAGCGTCGGCAGGGAGGCAAAAAGCGACGTCATCGCGCACGTCCTGCGCCAGCTCAAGCAGCTCAATCCACCCAGCAGCCCCACTGGCTCGGTGCTCATGATCGGTGACCGCCACCACGACGTCGTCGGCGCTGCTGCCCACGGCATCCGCACTGTGCTTGTGCGCTGGGGCCACGGTTATCCCCAGGAGTGGGAACAGGCGTATGCTTTGGCGCAGTCCATGGATGAACTGAAAGGAATTGTTCGTGACCAGCTCGGCTAGCGCTTCCCAACTTCATGTGGTCTTTGTGTGCACCGGCAACATTTGCCGCTCGCCGATGGGTGATGTGATTCTGCAATCGAAAATCGAGGACGCCGGGCTGGAGGGCCAGGTGCGCGTCAGCTCCTGCGGCCTCGGCGGTTGGCATGTTGGGGAGGGCGCGGATCGCCGGGCTGTGGAGGAGCTTCGCTTCGCAGGTTACGACGGCTCCAGGCACCGCGCAGCCCAGGTGAGCGCCGCTGACAAGGCGGCAGATCTTGTGATCGCAATGGATCAGGGGCACCAGCGTGAACTGCTGCGTTCGGGGTTTGAGCCGCAGAAGGTGCGCTTGTTGAAGTCGTTTGATCCCAACGCCGTTGGCCAAGACGTGGAGGACCCCTACTACGGTCCCCCGGAGGGCTTCCGGCAGGTACGCAAGGAGATCGAGGCGGCCATGCCGGAGTTGTTGGCGTGGATCGAGCAGCGCCTCCAAGAGGCCTAGAGGTCTAGGGAGTCTAAGCGGTCATGGAAAATCTGAAGGTCTTCCTCAAACCCGGATGGGTGTTCACCATTTTGCTGGTCGTGGCGTTTTCTTACTTGGCGTTCACGGTGCTTTCCCCGTGGCAGCTCGGCAAGGATCGGCAGATCGTTGAGCGCAATGACCACGTGGAACGCGCCTTCGAGGTAGACCCGGCGGCCTTTGCGGAAATCTTCAGCACCACCGGCGCCATCCAAGGCGACAACGAGTGGATGCGGGTCCAAATCACGGGCCGCTACCTGAGCGACCAAGAAACGTTGCTGCGCCTGCGGCCGGTGGAGTCCACGCCGGCGTATCAGTCGCTGGTACCCTTCGAGCTCAATTCGGGGGAAGTCATGCTGGTCAACCGCGGTTTCGAACCGGATGAAGCCGGCAGTGCGCCCCAGATCGCGCCGGCACCTGGGGGCGAGGTCTCCATCGTGGCGCACGCCCGCAAAAACGAAGTGTTGCCGCAAACGCCCCCCATGGAAGCCGACGGCTACACCCAGGTTTACGGCATCAACACCGAGCAAATCGCCCAGCTCACAGGCAGCGACCTCGGCCAGGATTACCTCCTGCTCGCCGAGGGCCAACCCGGCGCCCTCAACCCCATCCCGATCCCCAAACTCGACCGCGGCAACCACCTCTCCTACGGCTTCCAGTGGATCGCCTTCGGCATCATGGCACCGCTCGGCATGGGCTACTTTATCTACGCTGAGCTGCGCGAACGCCGCCGCGTGCGGGAGGAGCAGGAGGAGCTTTCGCTTTCCGACGCCGCCAGCGCCCCAGCCCCCACCCAAGCAGGCGTCCAGCGGGTCACACAGCAAGCCACCCGCAGCCGCTACGGCAAATCCAGGAGCGATAAGCTGCGCAACCGCGAAATCCGCAGGGATAACTTCTAGGCTCGTTTGGCTCGCATCCACATCCCGCCAGCCACTGCCGCACCCACGGTGAGCTGCACTGCGCGGCTGAGACGCACGGCCTTGCGCACGTCGGAAATCGTGGGGCTTTTGCCGGTGCCCATGACCGGACGCATTTCAACCCCATAGGAGTACTCGGTGCGCCCGCCGAGCTGGACACCGAGAGCCGCGGCCGCCGTAGCTTCCACGGGGCCTGCGTTGGGGCTGGGGTGGCAGGGGGCGTCGTGGCGCCATGCGCGGAGTGCCTGCTTGCCGCGGCCGAGGCTGGTGGCGATCCCGAGGTGCGTGAGGGCGGTGGCGCGGGCGGGGATGAAGGCGAGGGCGTCGTCGAGTTTTGCGGCTGCGAAGCCGAAGTTCTGGTAGCGCTCGCTACGGTAGCCGACCATCGCATCCAGCGTATTCACGCAGCGATGCAGCACCACGCCGGGCGCGCCGGCGAACGCCCAGATGATGGGGGCGATGGCGGCGTCGGAAGTGTTCTCCGCAAGCGATTCCACGGTGGCCCTTGCCATCCCCTCGGCGTCCAGCAGCGCCGGGTCGCGCGAACATAGCCACGGCACCAACTCCCGCGCCTCCTGCTCCCTCGCAGACTCCAACGCCGCCGCCATCTTCATCCCCGTACGCTCCAGCGTGGTCCCGCCCAGCGCCGCCGCCACACTCACAGCCAGCGCCGCATTCGGAGCCTTGCGCGCGGCCCAGCACGCAGCGGCCACAGGCGGGGCCACAGCAGCAACGACGTACACAGCGCCGCGCAGCTTCGTGTCCGCGTACAGCTTGCGCTCCAGCCAGGCGGCGTAGGCTCCGTAGAGAGCCACGGGGTGCCAGGGGGTGAGGGGGTCGCCCAAAACGCGATCAGCGGCCAAACCCAGGATTAAACCTGTGGGTTTGACCGCTTGACTGCTATACATTGTGCGCCCTGACGGGCTCGAACCGCCGACCTGCTGGGTGTAAACCAGCTGCTCTCCCAGCTGAGCTAAAGGCGCGCATCAGCACCACGCAAGCGTGACTGCTGAAGAAAAGATAACACGCCACCGAGACGAAACACAAAACGAAAGTTCAGGGCGTTTTTGTGCACTACTTGCCGGAGCGCTGCACCAGGCAGGAACCCTGCCAATTGCCAAGACGCTCGGCGCGGGTCTGCACCAAACCAGCGAGCTGCGCAGACTCCGCGATCTCGCCAGGCTCCAATGCGCCTTGCCTGCCGGCACCAGGGGTCAGCAACCAAATTCGACCAGCATCCGCGAGCGGACGGACAGCATCCACGAGACCGTCCACCAGGTCTCCGTCGTCCTCGCGCCACCACAGCAGGACAATGTCGCAGGCCTCGTCAGTGTCCTCATCCAGCAATTCGGAGCCGATGATGTCCTCGATGGCCTCACTGATGGAGCTATCTGCATCCTCGTCCCAACCAACTTCCTGGACGAGCAGACCTTCCCGCACACCCAAGCGATGCGCGAGGTCCTCCACCGAACTTTTCTCCTTGTTACGTTGTGCGTTCATCACCAACGAAGAATATTGGAATCAACCCAACTTGTCCATGCAATCTGCACCCCAAGCCATGCATTCGGGGAGGAATCACCGAAACCACCCAAGCGCGCGTAAACTGATACCGAAACTGTGCCCCCAGCACCCCTGCGGGCAGATAACCACTATATGGAGGTGTGGAATGGCTGATCCCAACTTTGGAAAGCGCACCGGAGACACCAACTTCGCGATGATCCGCGACGGCGTGGCGTCTTATCTCAACGACTCTGACCCAGAGGAAACCCGCGAGTGGATGGAGTCCCTCGACGGCATGCTGGAAGACTCCAGCCCCGAACGCGCACGCTTCATCATGCTGCGCCTCCTCGAGCGCGCCTCCGCAAAACGCGTGCCACTGCCGCCGATGACCTCCACCGACTACGTCAACACCATCCCCACCACCATGGAGCCAGAGTTCCCAGGTGACGAAGAAATTGAGAAGCGCTACCGACGTTGGATCCGCTGGAACGCCGCCATCATGGTCCACCGCGCCCAGCGCCCAGGCATCGGCGTAGGCGGCCACATCTCCACCTACGCCGGCGCCGCCCCACTTTACGAAGTGGGCTTCAACCACTTCTTCCGCGGCAAGGACCACCCAGGTGGCGGCGACCAAGTGTTCTTCCAGGGACACGCCTCACCAGGCATGTACGCCCGCGCCTTCATGGAAGGCCGCCTCACCGAGGACGACCTCGACGGATTCCGCCAGGAAGTATCCCGCCCACAAGGCGGCCTGCCCTCCTACCCGCACCCACACGGCAAACCAGACTTCTGGGAATTCCCAACCGTCTCCATGGGCCTCGGCCCCATGGACGCCATCTACCAGGCACGATTCAACCGCTACCTCCACAACCGCGGCATCAAGGACACCTCTGACCAGCACGTCTGGGCCTTCCTTGGCGACGGCGAAATGGACGAACCAGAGTCCCGCGGCCTCATCCAGATGGCTGCGCTGAACAACCTGGACAACCTCACCTTCGTGATCAACTGCAATCTGCAGCGTCTCGACGGCCCCGTGCGCGGCAACACCAAGATCATCCAGGAGCTCGAGTCCTTCTTCCGTGGCGCAGGCTGGTCTGTGATCAAGGTTGTCTGGGGCCGCGAATGGGACCAACTCTTTGAAGCAGACAAAGACGGCGCCCTGGTGGAACTCATGAACACCACCCCAGACGGCGATTTCCAAACCTTCAAAGCCAACGACGGCAAGTACGTCCGCGAGCACTTCTTCAACCGCGACCCACGCACCGCAAAACTCGTGGAAGACTGGACCGACGAAGAGATCTGGCGCCTGCCACGCGGCGGCCACGACTACCGCAAGATCTACGCAGCCTACAAGCGCGCCTTGGAAATCAAGGACCGTCCAACCGTCATCCTCGCCCACACCATCAAGGGCTACGGCCTTGGCCACAACTTTGAGGGCCGCAACGCCACCCACCAAATGAAAAAGCTCACCCTGGATGACCTCAAGCATTTCCGCGACAAGCAGGGCGTGCCAATCACCGACGAAGAGCTGGAGAAGGATCCCTACCTGCCGCCGTACTACCACCCAGGCGAAGACTCCCCAGAAATCAAATACCTGCTCAAGCGCCGCGAGGAGCTCGGCGGCTTCCTGCCGTCCCGCCGCGAGCAGTACAAGCCACTGAACAGCCCAACCCCAGACGCGCTGCGCAGCCTCCGCAAGGGCTCCGGCAAGCAAGAAGTGGCGAGCACCATGGCTGTTGTCCGCGCATTCAAGGAACTGATGCGTGACAAGGAACTGGCCAAGCACTTCGTGCCAATCATCCCCGATGAAGCACGCACCTTCGGCATGGACTCCTGGTTCCCCACCCTGAAGATCTACAACCCACACGGTCAGAACTACGTGCCAGTGGACCACGATCTCATGCTTTCCTACCGCGAGGCGGCCGACGGCCAAATCATGCACGAAGGCATCAACGAGGCCGGCTCCACCGCCGCCTTCATTGCCGCAGGTACCTCCTACGCCACCCACGGTGTGCCGATGATCCCGCTGTACATCTTCTACTCGATGTTCGGCTTCCAGCGCACCGGCGACTCCTTCTGGGCCGCCGGCGACCAAATGGCACGCGGCTTCATCCTCGGCGCAACCGCAGGCCGCACCACCCTCACCGGCGAAGGCCTCCAGCACATGGACGGCCACTCCCAAATCCTGGCCTCCACCAACCCGGCCATCGTGTCCTACGACCCCGCCTTCGCATACGAAATCGCGCACCTTATCCCAGAGGGCATCGACCGCATGTACGGCGAGGGCCGCGGTGAGAACGTGATCTACTACCTCACCATCTACAACGAGCCAGTGCACCAGCCAGCCGAGCCAGAAAACCTCGACGTAGAAGGCCTCCACAAGGGCATCTACCTCTACGAGAAGGCCGAGGGCGACCTCCAGGTTTCCCTCCTCGCCTCCGGCATCGGCATGCAGCAAGCCCTGCGCGCCAAGGAGATCCTGGCCGAGGACTACGGCGTAGCCGCAAACATCTTCTCCGTCACCTCCTGGGTTGAGCTCGCCCGCGAAGGCGCAAAGCTGGAAAAGGAGCACCTGCGCAATCCCGGCAAGGAGCAGCAAGAGGCGTTTGCCACCAAGCAGCTCAAGAAGGCCGAAGGCCCATACATCGCAGTCTCCGACTTTGCCACCGACCTCCAAGAGCAAATCCGACGTTTCGTCCCCGGCGATTACACCACCCTCGGCGCCGACGGCTTCGGCTTCTCCGACACCCGAGCAGCCGCCCGCCGCTACTTCAACATCGACGCCGAATCGGTAGTAGTAGCAGCCCTCAACGGCCTGGCCCGCGCCGGCAAGCTTGACCGCTCAGTGGCCGCCGAGGCCGCCGAGAAGTTCAACCTCACCGACCCAACCAAGGCCTAAGGGCCTTAGAGCCCCTTGGGGAAGTCTCGGGGGAGCGCTGCGGCGCTCCCCCTTTTTTGGTGCCCAAGGACGGAAACCAGGACACCTTTGACAAAACTACGGCGCCGCGGGGGCGAAAGTGTCCTGAAAACCGGCGCTGCCCGCGTCGGAAGCGGCTCTTAGGACGGAAACCAGGACACCTTTGACAAAACAATGGCGCCGCGGGGGCAAAAGTGTCCTGGAAACCGGCGCTAGCGAAGCGCGCTCAAGATCGCTTTGTTGACGAGCGCGGGTTGTTCGAAGATGAGCATGTGGCCGGCGTCGCGGGCGAATTGGAGACCGCAGCCCCAGAGCTCGGCGATGCGCTCGGACTGCTCGGGCTCGGTGACGGCATCGCGCGTACCTACCATGACCACGCCTTTTATGCCGCGGAGGGCCTGCGCGCCCTCCACCTCGTTGTGGGACTGGAGCTCGTCCAGGAAGCCAACGTAGGTGTCCAGCGGCGTGGAATGGATGAGTTTCGCGTGAAAATTGATCACACTGGTGGGGAGCGGTGTCTGGAAGACGGTGGTCGCGAGCGTGGGCGCAACCAGACGCGAAATGCGCTTACGGAAACGAGCTACGTCCTTCGGTGAGGCTTCGGCGGCGTCGCGGATCTTCTCCACGATCGGCAACGCGAGGACCTGCGGAATCCCCTGGCTCGCAATCGAATCCACCGCCGTAGACACCAGGATCACACTCTGCACCCGCGCCCGCAGATCAGGGTAGCGCCGCAGCAAGTTCATCACCACCATGCCGCCCAACGAATGCCCCACGAACACCAAGGGCCCATCGACGCCTGCGTGAGTGAGTGCGGTGAGGACGTCGTCGGCGGCGCCAGTGATCGTGCACTCCGGGACCGGCCAGCGCCCCGTCTCACCGTGGCCGCGCAAATCCACCGCCAGACATCGAGCATGCGGAGCGACAGCCTCTACCTGCATAAACCATGCAGAAGCCGCCAGTGTGAAACCGTGCACGAACACCACGGTCGCAGGAGAATCGGTGGAAAGGCCGTACTCAAAGTAATGGACCCCATCGCCGCGCCCTTCGCGGTCAGGCGTCGGCAGCGAGGGCAAATCCTCCTCCTTGCGCTCCCCCAGCAGCGCGCGAGCACGGTCCAACCAATCCATTCACTCGATGATACCGATGCGGGTGTGCGCACATCAAAAGTGAACGGGTGCAAAATCCTGGAGAATCACATGCCAACGCCACACAGGATTCGGGCTGAGCTCAGGCAGGCGGCGCCGTGGATACCGGCTCCTGTGGTCCAAAATGCGCTTGATCGCGTCAATGAATGTGGACTCATGGATAGGTAAGCATTGATCAGTAATCCGCAAGGCAATCCAGCCGGAGGCCTGCGCCTCATTGGTTTTCCAGCGATCTTCAATGAACGGCTTCACACCGGGATCGAGGTGGAACTTCTCAGAATCAAGGTCAATCACGACCCTCGCCTTAGGGAAGCCGACATCCCACCGATACCCAGCGACCATGCACTGCGGCACAGGATTCAGGCCGGCCTTGCGCAAAGAACGCACAAACCGGCGCTCAAAAACACTGTCCGCCCCAATCACAGCATCCTCCTTACAAAAGCGCTTGACCTGCGCCTTCGCCGCCCGCCCCATTTCCTTCAGATCCTTTGCCAGGCGCTTTGGGCCAAACTTTCCGGCATAGGAATCATCCAACAACCCCATACACGTGCCATCCAGCTCGGGCGCGCCCTGCGCAGCATCGACCGGCAACACCACCGGCAAGCCCTCTACCAGCTCATAAGCCTTCAGCCTTGTGCGGCGCAAGCGTGCCACATGAGCAATCCCTTTCCGCAGATTCCCACTCCTCACCCTGGCCCGAAGCGGAAGCGTGACCTCCTGACCTCGGTAGAGCTCGATCGCCGTCCTGCCTTCAAACACAATGTCCGGGCGCACCAGCACACACGCAAACGCAATGACCAGCGGCGTCACCGGCACATCCGCGTATACGCCTCTGAACACCCGAAACAGCCTCTGCTTCCGCAGCGAGTGGCGAATCTTCGACTCCGTCCACCCCTGCCGCAACAACTGTGCCGTAGTGACCACATTGAAATCACGACCCATACCTTTCTTTGACTGCCGCGGCCAGCATTTGGTTCCACGCTTCCAAAAATCGGCCGGGAGTCAACGAGGTTGGGGCTTGTTTCGAAGGCGTTCCGACGGAAACCAGGACACTTTCCGGCCATATAGGGTGCTGCTGAGGTAAAGGTGTCCTGAAAACCAACCCTGTAGGTGCACCAGCCAGGGGAAAAGCCACCCAACGACGGAAACCAGGACACCTTCCGGCCATATAGGGCGCTGCTGAGGCAAAGGTGTCCTGAAAACCAACCCGGAGGGCAGGTAGGCTTAACCTCGTTGGCAATTGGCCAGGAAGCACAGCGGAAAGGACACTGATGGCGTCGTTGCAGGAGCAGCTCGCGGCACTGACCCAACACCAGCACCAGCAGGCCAGTCAGCAGGCCAAAGAGCAGACGGGCCGGGAAGATGTTGCGTCGGGGGAAGGAGGGGGCCGGAAGGCGGAGGCGGAGACGTCGGTACGCTTGCGGGCGCTGCTGCCGGAGGAAGTTTCGATGGGGGTGCCCCTGGAGGAGGCGGGGCTGGATTCGCTGGAGAGGATTGAGCTGGCCGTGCGCGTGCAGCAGGAGTTTCAGATCAGGATTTCGGAGGAGGAGTTTCTGGGGCTGAGGTCGCTGGATGAGTTGTGCGAATTGATTGATCGGCGAGGAGAGGGACAATGACGATCGCGTATTTGACGGACATGGATGGCGTGCTCATTCGTGAAGGGGAGATGATTCCTGGGGCGGATGCGTTTATTGGTGCGCTTGAGGAGCATGGGATCGAGTTTTTGGTGCTCACGAACAATTCGATCCACACGCAGCGCGATTTGGCCGCGCGCCTGCGTCGGACGGGATTGGACATTCCGCCGGAGCGGATTTGGACCTCGGCTACAGCAACGGCGGTGTTCCTTTCGCAGCAGGCCAAAGATGGCACCGCGTATGTTGTAGGCGAGTCCGGGCTGACCACCGAGCTGCACGATCACGGCTTTGTGCTCTCGGATTCCAACCCCGATTTTGTGGTGCTCGGCGAAACACGCACCTATTCTTTCGAGGCGATCACCACCGCGATCAACCTGATCAACGCCGGCGCGCGCTTCATTTGCACGAACCCCGACGTCACCGGCCCTGCCCCGCACGGCGTCCTGCCTGCCACGGGTGCGGTCGCGGCCCTGATCACCGCCGCCACCGGCAAGGACCCGTACTACGTGGGCAAGCCGAACCCGGTGATGATGCGCTCGGCGCTCAACGCGATCGGCGCGCATTCGGAGCATTCCGTGATGATCGGCGACCGCATGGACACCGACGTCCGCTGCGGCCTCGAAGCCGGCATGCGAACCATCCTCGTGCGCACGGGCATTTCCGACGAACACGAAATCAACAAATACCCCTACCGCCCCACCGACGTAGTGGATTCCGTGGCCGAGCTCAGCACGCGCATTCTGGACCCCTTCAGCGACGGCCACTACGGCCACAGCGCTTAGGCTGCTGCTGCGTCGAGAAAGGAGAGCTCGCAGCGAAAGCCCATGGCGTGGGCGAGGTCGGCGAGGGCGTCGTCGAGGAGGCGTAGCTCAGCCGGCGTTGCGTACAAAGGCTGGGTGCACGCTATCCGACGCGGCCAGCGCCCCTGGACTTCCCAACGGCAAAACGCCGCGTCCCACACCGAAGGGGCAAGAGAGTGGCTGCCACGAGGGTCCGGTGCGGTCGCGAAAGCAGCGCCCAAAGCCAGCGGCGGGGTGCTGCGCAACGTTGCGGCAATCGCGGCTTCAACCGCAGGGCGCGCTGCGGCAGGCGCATCTGCAATGGTGAGCAGCGCGCAGGAGAGCAACTCCATGGGGTGGCCCCTTTACTGAGTACCAACAGCAAAAACTGTGCTGTTGAGACGAGTTTCGTCTTCCCCAACGCCTCGTGCTTCAGCGGGAACATCCGCGGGAACATCCCTAGTGTTGCCCGCGATTCTGCCCCCTTGCGCATTCCCCCATCAACTCTCAATCACCACTTCACACCCCCATTTGCTCAAGTGCTCGTTGAAAGTTCTAGCCACTATTGGGTGGCGGTGCGCCACAGTTCGTCATTGGTGTCCGCCCACAGGGGCTTGGCCCAGTCGCCGAAGGCGCGGTCGGTGAGCACCACCGCGGCGTGCCCTGCCTTGGGCTCAATCCACAGGTACGTCCCCGACTGCCCAAAGTGGCCCACTGTGCCCTCCGGCATTTGGGTGCCGGTCCAGTGCGGCGATTTGCTCCCCTTAATTTCAAACCCGAGGCCCCAAGGGCAGGGCTTCTGATTACCGTAACCTGGTACAACGCCGGGGAGGTCGCCACCGTGGTTTTGTATGGCATTTCGCACGGTGCTGGGGTGCAGCAAAGTTGGGCGCAGCACCTCCTTGGCAAAAAGCAACAGGTCATTGGCCGTGGAGCGGGCCTCGTGCCCAGGCGAACCCCACAGTTCGGTGCGCCCCATCCCGAGCGGCTGGCACAGCGCCTCGTCGAGGTATTGAGCAAAAGGCATCCCCGCAGCCTGCTCGAGGTGCTCTGCGACTAGTTCGAAGCCATAGGAGGAGTACACCCGGCGCGTATTCGGCTCCCTCGTGCTGTCCTGGCGTTGGAATCCCACCCCGCCGGTGTGGCTGAGCAACTGAGCGACCGTCGCGTTAGTGGGGCCAATGCGATCCTCCAGGGCAATTGCTTCCTCTTCCACCGCAACGAGCACCGCGTACGCGCTGAGCAGCTTGGTCACGCTCGCCAGCTCATACACCCGATCCAGCTCGCCGTAGTGCACCCCAAACGTGCTCGCCGCGCTCACATGTTCACAGGGCCATTGCGCAAAGTCCGTCATGTGTGCCCATCATAGTGCCACCGGGTTTCTCGCTCGCCCCTCCCTCGCGAAACGCGCGTGCCGACGCCGCCGAAGTTCGCACGCTGGCAGCGTCGGCAGGCGCCTAGCGGCGTTCCTGGGCGCGGACCTTGGATGCGCACCCCAGCCAGTAGCCAACGAAACCAATGATCAGAGCAATGATCACGCCAATGTTGCCGTAGGCCCATTCGCCTTCCTTGCCGCCGATGAGGAAAAGGAGATACCCCTGCCAGTCATTGAAGGGTGCGTCGGAGTAGGTGTTGATCACCAGGCCCCAGCCAACCACGCACGCGATGGCCATCAGCGCCAGGGACACGCCGTTGAACGCGCCGTAGCGGCCCTCGCTGTCAAATAGTGCCTGTTCGTCGTAGGGTTGCTTGCGCAGAGCGATGTCCGCCATCATGATGCCCGCCCACGCCGCCAGTGGCACACCCAATGTGACCAGGAAGGATTGGAAAGGACCAATGAATGTTGGAGAGAAGAACACCACGTAGATTGTGCCGGCGGTGAGGATGAGGCCGTCGATGAGGGAAGCCAGCGGGCGCGGAACTTTGATTCCCAAGGTGAGAAGCGTGAGGCCTGAAGAGTAGATGCCGTTGATCGCACCGGAGAGAAGCGAAAGGATCGCGGTAAGCAGAAACGGCAGAAGGAACCACGTAGGCAGCAGCGCAGAAAGCGCACCAATAGGGTCCAGACCCACGTTTTCCGCAAGCTCACTTGAGGACCCGGCCAGCAGCAAACCGAAGGAAATCAGCACCGCAGGCCCCAGGGAGCCGCCAAAGGTATTCCAGAACACAATCGACGAATCCTTGGTGCTGCGAGATTGATACCGCGACCAATCCGCAGCGATATTCACCCAGCCCAGGCCGGTGCCGGTCATGACCAAAGTCATTCCACCGATCATGCCTGGCAGCGAACCAGATTCCATGCTGCCTACGGCCTGCCAGTCGATTGCCGGGAACACCAAAATCACGTAAATGATCGTGGTGAAACCCGTCAGCCATGTGAGCACGGACTGCATCCGCATAATGACGTGATATCCCGCCACCGCACCGAGGACGATCAGCACGGCCACTGTTACCGAAGCGATGACGTTCAGCAAGGTCATACTGTCCGTCATCCAGCCGAGGCGCTCAAAAATCGTTGCCGTAGCCAGCACCGCCGTAATTGCAAGTGAGGTTTCCCAACCAATCGAAACCAGCCAGGAAACGATGCCCGGAATCTTCGCTCCCTGCACACCAAATGCAGAACGCGACATAACCATAGTTGGCACCGACCCACGCTTGCCGCCGAGCGCAATCACACCGCACACAACAAACGACAAAATCACACCAAGCACCGCCACCACCGTGGCCTGCGCAACCGAAATGCCGAACCCCAAAACCCAAGCGCCATAGCTCATGGTGAACACCGAAATGTTCGACGCAAACCACGGCAAAAATAGCTGCCTCGGCGAAGCAGTACGCTGCTCCTCCCCCACAATCTCAATGCCAGTGCGCTCAATCGCGCCGACCTGAACCTGCTCCATGTTGCTACTGCACCTTCGCACTCAAAAACTAGGGACATTTACGCCTCCAGGCAGGCAGTTCCTCCCTAGCCCTTCGGCATTGCACAAAGCATAGCCCCTACCCCGGACACGCCCTCATCCGAGCCCGGCCCCAGGGGGTAGTACGGGGTTCGTGTTTTGGCGGGCACGACGGTTTTCAGGACACCTTCGGCCTGATTGCGCCATCTAGAACCGAAAGGTGTCCTGAAAACCTACCCTGGTGCCTCGCGGGGCTAGTTGTTGCACGTTCAACGACGGAAACCAGGACACCTTTGACAAACCCACGCCCCAAAATGGCGAAAGGTGTCCTGAAAACCGTCGCGAAAGCAACCCCTTAACCGGCGATGAGGCGATTGATGAGCCGCGCGAGTCGTTGCGGGGCGAAGCGCCCGGCGGTGGCCAGGAGGCGGTCGGTGAGGCTCACTCCGTAATGGATTTGGGTGCGCTGCCAGCGATTGGCCGGGTGGACTGCGCCCCAGACCGCGTCCGCAACTTGCTCCGGGGTGATGCGCACGCCGAGGCGCCGGGTGGAGCCAACGTCTACCTGCGCCAATGCGGTTTTGGCCCACAGCGGGTTGATGCTGACCACGCGGATGCCACGCCGGCGCCATTCCAGGTCGAGCGCCTCGGTGAGCCCTTGAACATAAAATTTGCTCGCGGAATACGTCGCGATTCCAGGCTGGCCGTAAATCGCGGAGGCGCTCCCCATGTTGACTAGTGTGCCGCCGGCCGAAAGGTACTCGCTCGCCGCCCGCGCGCCCAATGTGAGCCCCAAACAATTGACGTTGATCTGCAGCGCAACCTCATCTGGGCTCAGCTGAGCCAAGTCGCCAGCAACCAGGACGCCCGCATTGTTGTGCAGTACGTCAATGGGCTTGCCCGTCTTCCCCGTGAAGTCGGCGAGCGCTCGCTGCCAACCTTCGGCACTGGTGACGTCGAGAACTCCTGTGATCACCCGAGCCCCATGCTGCGCTTGGAGGGCTGTGACCTCGGGGGATTCGGGCGTGACGTCGTAAATTCCCACTGTCCAGCCCTCTTGGGCGAAGCGTTTGGCCACCGCCGCTCCGATTCCGCGGGCGCCTCCGGAAATAAAGATCGTGTGCATGGGGGTAATCCTAACCACGCGTGTCATGGGTGTGTTCTAGCCTTGTTTTCATGAGCAGCGCTGAGATCATCATCACGAATCCTCGCACCGGAGAGGTGCTGGCCACGGTGCCTTCCATGGGCATTTCCGACGTCGACGTCGCCTTCTCCCGGGCGCGGGCAGCAGCGAAGCGGTGGGCACAGACTAACGTGCGCGAACGCGCCGCGGTGTTTTTGCGGCTGCACGACCTGTTGCTCGAGCACCGAGACGAGCTGCTGGAGACGATCGTGTTGGAAACCGGCAAGAACCGAGCCAGTGCCTTTGAAGAGGTCATGGACACGGTGATCAACGCTCGCTACTACGGCAAAAAGGGCCCTAGCCTGCTGAAACCCCGGCGGGCCAAGGGGGCGCTTCCGGTGATCACGAGCACCGTTGTGGAGCATGTGCCTGTGGGCGTGGTGGGAATCATCAGCCCATGGAATTACCCGCTTACGCTCACGCTTTCGGACGCCATCCCGGCGCTTCTAGCGGGTAACGGTGTGGTGATTAAGCCGGATTCGCAAACTCCGATGTCGCTTCTTCTCGCCGAACGGCTCCTGCTCGAGGCCGGCCTGCCCGAAGACCTATTGCAGGTGGTCACGGGCCCGGGCAGCGTGGTCGGTGACGCAATTGCCCGCCAATGCGACTACCTCATGTTCACCGGCTCCACCGCAACCGGACGGGTCCTCGGCGCAATTGCTGGCGAGCGCCTCATTGGCTACTCCGCGGAGCTCGGCGGCAAGAACCCGCTGATCATCACCGAGGACGCCAACATGGCAAGCACCATCCGCGGCGCACTCAACGCTTGCTTTTCCAACTCGGGGCAACTGTGCATTTCGATTGAACGCATTTATGTTCACCAGGCGCGGTACCAGGAGTTTTTGGAAGGCTTCGTGGCCGCCGTGCGCAAGATGCGCATCGGTACCGGCGGATGGGCCGAGGACATGGGCTCACTTATCTCCGCCAAGCAGGTGGATGCCGCTATGGACTTTGTCAACAACGCCATTGACTCCGGCGCCACCCTGCACTGCGGTGGGAGGCTGCCGGACCTGGGGGCGTCGTTCATGGCCCCAGTGGTGCTCAGCGGCGTGAGCGAAACCGCCGACGTCCACAAACAGGAAGTTTTCGGGCCCGTGGTCTACGTTGAGCCCTATTCAAACGTTGAAGAGGTGATCTCTCGCGCGAACGCCACCGACTACGGCCTCAATGCATCCGTGTTCGGCAAGCCGGCCACCGCGAAGGCCATCGCGCGTCGCATTATGGCAGGTAGCGTCAATATCAATGACGGCTACGCCGCCACCTTCGGCAGTATCGACGCCCCCATGGGCGGCATGAAAGCAAGTGGGCTGGGGCGCAGGCACTCCAGTGTGGGGCTGCTGAAGTACACGGAAGCGCGCACCACAAGCATCCAGCGACTGACCCCAATTCAAGGGCCGGAAGAACTCAATCGCGAGCAGTACGCCAAACTGGTGAGCAAAGCACTCAAATGGGGCAAGCACCTCTTGTAGCTCGCTCAACACCCTCCGAGAAAGGCAAAACCCCTGGTCATGGGGCCAGGGGAAATGTGGTTTGTGGGGCCACCGGGGCTCGAACCCGGGACCAACGGATTATGAGTCCGCAGCTCTAACCGACTGAGCTATAGCCCCACGCCAGCGCGCTTAAACGATTACCACCGTTCGTGTCTACAACGACATTATGCAGGCAGGCTGTCTCAGTATAGGGCAAAGCGTTTGGCATTCCGAAACCCCACCACCGCCACCCTCGTTCCCGGCCCTGAACTGCCGGTTTGCGAAAGTTCGATGCATGCAGATATAGTTTCTTTTCGTTGCAAGGCGCAAGCACAAAGCAAGCGCAGAGCATCACATTCCGCCATAGCTCAGTTGGCAGAGCATTCGACTGTTAATCGAAGGGTCACTGGTTCGAGCCCAGTTGGCGGAGCAAAACAACCCACCTTGTTGCGGCAACTACGCAGCCGGGTGGGTTTCTTCGTGGATTGAGGCCGATTGCGACGGAAATCAGGACACCTTCCGCCCGGCCGCGCCCCACAACCCTCAAAGGTGTCCTGAAAACCCACCCAAGGCACACCCCACCACCAAGCCCACAGCCAACCACGACGGAAACCAGGACACCTTTCACAAAACCACTCCACCGAACAACCAAAGGTGTCCTGAAAACCTACGCGCAATACGCCCCAACCCGTGCCTCACTACGGAACAAGGCCTCGGGGCCTCGGGTACAGTGGAGGCGTCGTAGATGGGACGTGGATTGAGCGCAGCGGAGGCCTCCAGGTGCGCGAAGGCATCGTTCAGCAGGCATCGCTGGGCAGGCATCGCTGACGCAGACGTCACGGAACAGACATCGCAAGGCTAAGGAGAGCATTTCGCTGTGATTCAGTTTGTTGTGGGCGCCGCCGCTGGGTATGTCTTTGGCACGAAGGCCGGGCGCAAGCGTTATGAGCAGATTAAGAAGGGCTATAAGCTGGCGGTGGAGTCGCCGGTGACAAAGCAAGCTGTGAAGTTCACCCGCCAGACCTTGGCAAACAAGTTGGATCCGCAGCCTCGGATGAAGGAAGTCCGGAACCTGAAGCAGGATGATGGCTCCACGGTGCTGGAGCCCGACCAAGACTAGCCCCTAACATCGCGCACGTACTTCCATCACGGGGGTACGTTTTGCGTGAAAGTCCCCCAATCTAGTTGGCAGCTCACGTAGAATCTTTGGGTATGCGTGGGCGGCTTGCCTGCCCCCGATTCATCCGTTTTGCACGCTTGACTCTGTGGAAAGGTTGGAAGGCCCTTATGGCTTACTCCCGTCGTCGTTCGTTGACTTTGGCTGGTGCCGCACTCGTTGTTGGCAGCGCCCTCGCTGCTTGCCACCCACCAAGCGAGGTGGATTCCGAGTTGAAGGTAAACACCGCCACTGGTGTTGCCGCACCAACTCAGGCCTCCACCACCACTTCCGCTGAAGCCGAAGCCGAAGCTGAAGAAAACGTCGAGATCTCCCTGCCAAACGCGCAGCTCACGGAGGGCCAGCAGTTCAGCTTCACAGTCACAGGCCTGCTGCCCGACGGTGGCTACTATGCGGCGATTTGCTCGGCAGAAGATTCCGACGTCCCCGCGTGCACCGGCATCCAAACTGATCCAGCGAACCAGGCTTGGCTGAACAACGCCAGCGGTAACGTCGCGATTGACGCCACCGGCGCCGCTGCCGTCACCCTCACCGCAACAGCCACTGGCGAGGACCTCGACTGCACCACCGATGATTGCGTGCTCAAGGTCTTTGGCGACCAAAACAACGACTTCGAGCCAAAAGCGGAGGTCCCAGTCACCTTCACCGCCTAAGCAGGCGCTTATTTAAACACTCTGTCAAGGAGTTCGCGGCGGGCCTGCTCGAGTGCGATGAGGTCGGCAAACATGCGGTTGTACGTTTGCTCATCCTCGCTCGGGCGCATCCGCTGTAATTGGCCCTTCAGTAGTGCGATCTGATTGCCCACGCGCTGCTCATGCAGACGCGAGAGGGTGCGGTCAGTGTGCACGCGAAGGGCCTCATCTATCCCCTCCTCCAGGTCCATCTCTAGGTGGATTTGTTCCACCGCAAGCTCGGAGACCACGGACTGGGCGATCATGTCCCGCAGGCGGTCGTTCACTGCCGAAATCCACCCAGCCCCAGCGCCATTCACCGCGGCGGCGCAGCCACCCGCCTGGGCAATCGCGCCGCGGATCGCAGCGTAGGTGGGGTGGGTGAAGGCATCATCGGGGAGGCCGTCAAAGTAGTCCCCCGCTGCGGCCGGCTGCTGCAGGGCAAGTTTGAGGGCCTCGCGCTGGGGCCAGAGCTTGGGGTCGCGGCGGTCAGGCATCGGCAGCAGCGCCTGCGCCGTGGGAGTCTGGGCCGCGTCGGTACGCATTGCACGGCGCCGCTGCTCTTTGGGGCGTTGGCTGGCGGCGCGGACTTGCTGGAGGACCTCGTTGGGGTCAGGCCAGCCCACCAAGCCGGCGAGACGACGGGCGTATTCGGTGCGCAGGGGGACGTCCTTGATGTCGGCGACGATGGGGACGGTGCGGCGCAGGGCTTGGAGGCGGCCTTCGGCGGAGTCGAGGGGATAGTTGGCGATCATGCTGCGCAGCACGAACTCGATCATCGGTTGGCGGCGGGCCACGAGTTCGCGCACGGCGGCGTCGCCTTTGGCAAGGCGCAGGTCGCAGGGGTCCATGCCGTCAGGCGCGATGGAGACGTAACTTTGACCGGTGAATTTTTGGTCGCCTTCGAAAGCGCGCAGGGCGGCTTTTTGGCCGGCTTCGTCTCCGTCGAAGGTGTAGATGAGGGAGCCGGCGAAGAAGGTGTCGTCCAGCATGTAGCGGCGCAGGATCTGCAGGTGTTCCTCGCCGAATGCGGTGCCACAGGCCGCAACGGCGGTGCGGACGCCAGCCGCATGCATCGCCATGACGTCGGTGTAGCCCTCTACCACCACCGCTTGGTGTGACTCAGCAATGTGCCGCTTGGCGGCATCCAGGCCAAAGAGCACCTTGGACTTCTTGTAGAGCAGCGTCTCTGGGGTGTTCATGTATTTGCCCAGTTTGTCGTCGTCAAACAGCTTGCGTGCGCCGAAGCCGATCACATCGCCAGAGACGTTCTTGATGGGCCACAGCAGGCGGCGGTGGAAACGGTCAATCGGCCCCTGGCGCCCCATCGTGGAAAGCCCGGCGGCCTCCAGCTCCTTGAACGCAAAGCCTTTACGCTGCAGGTGCTTAGTCAGGGTATCCCAGCCGGCGGGGGCAAACCCGCACTCGAACTCGTGGATGAGGTCCTTGGAAAAGCCGCGGTCCAGCAGGAATTGGCGTGCGGGGGCGGCCTCTGCGGTCTCCAACTGCTCACGGTAGAAGGCGTGGGCAGCCCTGTTCGCCTCGATGAGGCGCTTGCGCGTACCGGGTTCCTCGCGCCGCCCGCCGGTGGTTCCGCCCTGGTAGTTGATCGTGTAGTTGATCTTTTCCGCTACCGCCTCCACGGCCTCTGGGAACGTCAGGTGTTCGACTTCCATGAGGAAGGTGAACACGTCGCCGCCCTTGCCTGTGGAAAAGCAGTGAAAATACCCATGGTTCGGGCGCACGTGGAAGGAGGGCGTCTTTTCGTCCTTAAACGGTGAAAGCCCCTTGAGGGAATCGGCGCCAGCCGGCTTGAGCTGCACATACTCCCCCACAATTTCCTCAATGGGGGCCTGTTCACGAATCGCCTGGATATCGCTGTCCGGAATCCTGCCCTTTGCTGCCATACCGGATATCGTACCGCCGCCGTCAAGCTTCGCGCCGCGCACGCAAAACGACGCCGCCAGGAGCGGACCTTGGCGACGTCGGCACGCGGGCTTGCGGCACTACTCCACAGTTACCGACTTTGCGAGGTTGCGTGGCTGGTCAACGTCATAGCCCTTGACCGTTGCCACCGCGCAGGCGAACACCTGCAGCGGCACGGTAGCCAGCAGCGGCTGCATCAGCGTGGGGGCCTGGGGGACGCGAATGACGTGGTTGGCGTATTGATTGACGGCGGTATCGCCTTCCTCCGCAATCACAATGGTCACGGCACCGCGGGCGCGCACTTCCTGGATGTTTGACACCACCTTGGAGTGCAGGGAATCGCGGCCACGAGGCGAAGGAGCGATAATGAACACCGGCTGCCCCTCCTCCACCAATGCGATCGGGCCGTGCTTCAACTCGCCGGCGGCGAAACCCTCTGCGTGCAGGTAGGCGATCTCCTTGAGCTTTAGCGCACCCTCCAGGGCAACTGGGAAACCAACGTGACGACCCAGGAACAGCACCGAGGAGGCATCCTTCATATTCTCTGCGAGCGCCTTGACCTCATCCTCGCGGTCGATGACCTGTTGCACCTTCTCCGGGATCTGGCGCAACTCGGCGAGGACGGCGTTGACTTCATCCGCGAACATGTTGCCACGCACCTGCGCGAGGTAGAGACCAAGCAGATAGGTGGCGGTGATCTGGGCGAGGAAGGCCTTGGTGGAGGCCACTGCGATCTCCGGGCCGGCGTGGGTGTAGAGGGAGGCGTCGGCCTCGCGCGGGATCGAGGAACCGTTGGTGTTACAAATGGCGATCACCTTTGCGCCCTGCTCGCGGGCGTGGCGTACGGCCATGAGCGTGTCCATGGTTTCACCAGACTGCGAAAGGGCTACAACAAGCGTCTTTTCATTCACAATCGGGTCGCGGTAGCGGAACTCATGCGCAAGCTCGACCTCGGTGGGGATGCGGCACCAGTGCTCAATCGCATACCGGGCAACCTGCCCGGCATAGGCAGCGGTGCCGCAGGCGATCACGATGATCTTATCGACGCTTCGCAGCAGCGACTCATCGATGCGCAGTTCATCGAGGGTGAGCTTGCCGTTTTCATCGAAGCGGCCCAGCAAGGTATCGCGGATCGCGGCTGGCTGATCGTGAATTTCCTTGTCCATGAAGGAGTCAAAGCCATCCTTCTTGGCGGCCTGCGCGTCCCACTCCACCGTGAAGGGCTTCCCCTCGGCTGGGTTGCCGTCAAGGTCCGTGATCTCGTAGCCCGCTGCGGTAACGGTGACCACGTTGTCATTGGCCATTTCCACGGCCTGCTTGGTGTAGTCAATGAACCCGGAGACGTCTGAGCCGAGGAAGTTCTCCCCTTCGCCAACGCCGATCACCAGGGGCGAGTCACGACGTGCCGCCACAATCCGGTCCGGTACATCCGCATGCACGGCGAGCAGCGTAAACGTGCCCTCGAAGCGCTTACAAACCGCGCGCATGGCGGCGGAGAGGTCACCGAGCTCCCGGTACGCCTCCGCGAGCAAAGCGGCCGCAACCTCGGTATCCGTCTCAGACACAAAGTTGTGTCCCTTAGCCACCAGCTCGGATTTCAGCTCAGAAAAGTTCTCAATGATGCCGTTGTGCACCAGGGCGAGCTTGCCACCATCTACAACATGGGGGTGAGCGTTGGCGTCGGTAGGCCCGCCGTGCGTAGCCCAGCGAGTATGCCCGATGCCCAGCACGGAATCCGGCAACGGTGCGGCCTCGATCTCCGCCTCGAGCATGGCTACCTTGCCCGCCTTCTTGCGGAAAGCAACCTGCTCATCGGCCACCACTGCCACACCTGCGGAATCGTATCCGCGGTATTCCAAGCGCCGAAGGCCCTCAAGCACGACGTCAAGCGCGAAGTAGCTGCGAGCCACCTCACCTGGGGCGGGTTGGGTACCTACAAAACCTACGATTCCACACATGTCCTAAAGCGTACATTGGTGTGTCAAGCCCCCACCGTTGCGCCACAGCTTTGCCTGCTTACGGGGTAAAAATGGGCGTGTCTTGCCCGTGTGCAACAATGTTGCCATGCCTTCAGAATCCGCATCACAACCCTCACCCCCAAAGGGAATCAAGACCCTCCTCGGGACGATCCTGGCCATCATTGGCGCCAGCATTGGCTTCGGCATTGGTTGGCCGCTGGGCGGGGAGGATTCCGCGCCTACCTCCAGTGCTGCCACCAGCACCTCCCCCAGTGCCGCTGCTTCCGCTGGGACGACTTCGCGCGCCGCTGCCGTGACGGACGGTGACACCTGCGCCGTGGATACCCTGCCCGCCGAGGCCACCGAGACGATCGAGGACATCCTCGCAGGCGGTCCCTATGACTACCCCGAGAATGACAACCGGCGATTTGGCAACTACGAGGGCCACTTGCCGCAGGAATCCCGCAACTTCTACCGCGAGTACACCGTGGAAACCCCTGGGCTGCGCCACCGCGGGGAACGCCGCATTGTCACCGGAGGCGGTACGGAAACCGATCCCGAAGTCTGGTACTACACCGATGACCACTACGAATCCTTCTGTGAGATCCCCGATGCCGAGTAACCGATTGATCGTGACCAACCCCCGCAGCACCGCGGACTTCGGCGCGAGCTTCACGCCCCAAGCGCGCAATATCGATGCGCTTATCGACGCCCTCCGGCAAGCGCAGGTGGGCACCGTTGTGATCCGGGGGCTCACCGAAGCCACGCCCCAAGTGCAGCGAGTTTGCGCCGCGCTGTGGGACAGCGGGCTGAGCGTGGAGCTGGAAATAGAGGACTGAGCCTAAGTGATGTGGCCAAAGTGCGGTGGCCTAGGTGCGGTGGCCTAGGTGATGTAGCCGACGAGCCCTGCTGCCTGCCCCACCAGGCGCTCGAGGCGGGATTCAGTCATGGAGGCGATCTGGTCCACCACCACTCGCTCGCGCTCCAAGTCGGTGTTCGCCTGCTCCCACCACAGGCGGAACATTGGGTCGAGGGCTCCGGGGGCGCCGCCCATGAGGTACTCATAGGCGATGGCGATGCGGTCGCGCTGGTGATCCTGCCGCTGCAAGTGAATGGGGTTGTCCATGACGTACAGCACGGCGATGGTCTTCAGCAAAGTGACCTCGGCGAGCACCTGCTCCGGGACCACCAAGTTGCCCTGAATCCGGCCGATCTGCCCAGAGTTCGCCTGGCGGGTGGCCTCCACCACCGCGCCCACGTAGCGCCCCACCAGCTCGGAGGTCATTGCCTTCACGTTCACAAAGCCGGTGAGCGTGGCATCAAAATCGGCGGCGCGCCCCACTACCTGCAGCTCGCGGAGGCCGTCTGCGGCAGCGATGAGCTGTTCCGGGGTCACGCCACCAAACGCGCGCGCACCTTTGTCCGCCAGCTCAGCCAACTCAACAAAGTCCCACAGCACGGACAGGTTGATGCGCCCGGAAACAATGCCGTCTTCAACGTCGTGGACGCTGTAGGCGATGTCGTCGGAAAAGTCCATGGCCTGGGCTTCCATGCTCGGGCGCTCGTCGCTGTGCCCTTGGCGGATCCAGCTGAGGATTTCTGCGTCTTCGTCGTAGCAACCGTACTTCCTGTTCACCTGCCCATCGGCGGCCGTGCGTGTGCGCGGATACTTGCAGGCCGCGTCCAGCGCCGCCCGGGTGAGGTTCAACCCAAACGACTCCGCCTCCAACCCCTTCCCCACCAGTACCTTTGGCTCCAACCGAGTCAGAATCCGCAAGGTTTGGGCGTTGCCCTCAAACCCGCAGTCGGAAATCTGATCCAGCGCCTTCTCCCCGTTGTGCCCATACGGTGGGTGGCCGATGTCATGCGTCAAACCAGCCATTTCACACAAATCAGCGTCAAGGCCGAGCCCTTGGCCAATGCCGCGGGCGATCTGCGCTACCTCCAGAGAGTGCGTGAGCCGCGTGCGCGGGGTGTCGCCATCATGCGGGCCCACAACCTGCGTCTTGTCCGCGAGCCGACGCAGCGCCGCCGAATGCAGCACCCGGGCGCGATCGCGCGCGAAAGGCCCCCGCCCATCGCCGCCTAGCCCACCGGGGGTGACCAGTTGCGAACCCTTCGGTCCCTCCTCGAACCTCCGCTGCCAATCCTGCGGCCCATACACAGCACTCATACCTTAATACTTGTTACCCTTCGCTCTGCTGAGACGTGCTGTGTTGCGCCTTGAGCACGTCGTAACGCTTCTGCCGCCTCGGCCACAGGGAAGCGGCGAGGTCGCGTAAACCAGACTCCACCATAACCCGCGCCTGCGTGCCAAAGACCCACGCCACACCCACCGCAACCATGCCGCCGCTTTCATGGAGGAGGTCTTTGAACCAGCGGCGGCTCAGCGGCTCCACCGGCGAAAATGGCGTGGGTGAACTGCGCACGCGGAGGCCTTCTTGGGCGCCGATGGCCTCGCAACGCAGTGCGTGGAGCGGGTCCGAGATCACCAGCAACTTCGCCCCAGGCTTACCCACCTGCTCCAGGTGCTTGCGCACGGCATCGAAGGAACCGCGTGTGTCATTGCCGACGGGCAACGCCGTGATCGCCAGCGGATCCACATGCTCGGTGATCAAAAACTCGCGCGCGACCTCGGCCTCCGTGTGGACGTCACCAGGCAATTTGCCCCCAACAGTGATCACTTCCAACCGACGGCACCCATCCCACAGCCGAGCCGCCCACTGCAAACGACCCGCAAACTGCTGCGAGGGGCGCCCATTGTATTGCGCCGCACCCATCACGACCAGCGCATACGTGTCCTTCCGCGGCCGGGAACGATAGGCGCCACGAGCGATCACAGCCAGCGCGGGGCTCAACAGCACCAAGGCAGCGAGCAGCGCGGCCCGGGTTTGGCTTGTTGAGCGCGGTTGGGTTTCTGCCGGGCTGGAGATGTTGGGGAGGCTGAAAAGCTTCATGCTCCAAAGTGTATGTGCGAAAAACCAGGCGCGCGACGACAACCAGGACACCTTTGCTGCTGGGGCGGCAGGAAATCATAAAAGGTGTCCTGAAAACCTACGTTATTGGCCACTGTCCTGGTCAACCACCAACCACGACGGAAATCAGGACACCTTTACCCAAACCGCGACGGGCAACAGCCAAACGTGTCCTGAAAACCTACGCTATTGGCCACTGGCCTGGTCAACCACCAACCACGACGGAAATCAGGACACCTATGCCCAAACCGCGGCACCCCAATTCAAAACGTGTCCTGAAAACCGTCGTGGATACGGCCAGCGGAGAACCACCCCAACGGACTGATAAGGCGAGCCGCTAAAGTGGTGGGCATGAAACTTTCGCGCTTTGCTGCTTCCGTCGCGCTCGCTGGGCTTCTGGGCGTGCCCGCCTTGGGAGCGTCGTTAAGTCCTCTCTTGCCGCAGGCTGCCGCCTATGAGGATTTGGCGGCATCGAACATTCCGGACCTCAGCCAGGCCGTGACAGATGAGGCTGGAGTGCTCAGCGGTACAGATGAGACTGAGATTGCGGCAGCCATCAATGAGCTGCAGAGCGAGACGGGCCTCATCCTGAGGGTGGTGTACCTTGATTCTTTCGGCGGGATTTCGCCGGAAGTGTGGGCTAACCAGGCACAAAGTAGCATGGGCACGCAACAGGGCGCAGTGTTCGTGGTGGCGGTGGGCGACCGCGAATTCGGTGTCAGCGGCGGCGAGGGGTGGTCGTCGGCGGCCCTGGACGCGGTGTACGACGAGTCGCAGCCGCTGCTCGGGGACTCGAACTGGGCCGGCGCCGCACTCGCAGCCGCGAGCGCACCCATCGGCGCAGGGAATGCAAGCGTCACGACGTCGCCCCAGACCTCAGTTGACGGCGGTGACCTGGCGTGGCTCGGCGCGGGCGGGGCGGCGTTGGTGGCTGCCGGCGGCGGCGCCTGGGCATACACCCGTAACCGCCGCAAGAAGCAGGATCAGGCCACGCTCGAGCAGGCACGTGCCATTACCCCAGGTGATCGGCAGTCGCTCGCAGCCCTGCCCACCACTACACTGGAGACGCTCGCGCAGGAGGAGCTGGTGTCCACGGATGAGTCGATTCGCGGCGCGCGCGAAGAGCTTGAGATCGCCGTGGCCGAGTTCGGCGCCGAACGCACCCGCAACTTCCAACGCGCCATGAATCACTCCACCACCACCTTGCAAAAGGCCTTCGCCGTGCACCAGCAGCTCGCATCTGGCCAGCACCAGGGCGAGCAGGAAAAGCGGATGATGCTCATTGAGATCATTTCCAGTTGCGCATCCGCCGACGACGCCCTGGAGGCCGAGTCCGCAAACTTTGCCAAACTGCGCAATCTGCTTATCAACGCGCCGCAAGCACTGGATACGCTGGTGGCCCAAGTGGTGGACCTGCGCTCGCGCCTGCCCAAGGCAGAAGCGGAACTACAACAGCTCAAGGCACAGTATTCGGAGTCCATGCTGAGCTCCATCGCGAACAATCCGGAGATCGCAGCGGCCGCGATCGAGCAGGCAGAACGCAACATCGACGCCGCTCGCGCCATCCAATCCAAGCCGGCCGGCGAGCAGGGTGCGATCGTAGACCTCATCCGCGCCGCCGAATCCGCAACCACCAACGCAGCAAAGCAAATCGCCGCGATTGAGAACGCCCAGGCGAACATCGCCGCCGCGACCGCAGGCATCGAACCACTCATCGCGGAGGTCCAAGCGGAAATCACCGAGGCCACTACCCTGCGCGAACAGGGCATGCACCAAGGCGCGCAGATGGATTGGAGTGCTCTTGACTCCGCCCTGGCCCACGCCCGCGAAGCCCTCGCCACCGCGCAAGAGACCAAGGGCAGCGACCCACTCGGGGCATGGACAGAGCTTACCGACGCAGACACCGACCTCGATGCCCAACTGGACCTCCTGCGCGATGCCGCCAATACGCAGCAGCGCCAACTCGCGCTCTTCCAGCAACAAGTGCAGGTGGCTCAAGCACTGATTCAGCAAGCCGCGGATTATATTGATACCCGCGGCCGCGTGGTGCGTTCCGGGGCACGCGGCCACCTGGCCAACGCACAGCGCCTGCACGCCCAGGCACTTCAAGATCAAACCAGCAACACCAAGGCAGCCACTGAATACGCACGCCAGGCAGCAGCAGCCGCCCGTAGCGCTCTACGCGCTGCCGAGCAGGATTTCAGCACCTACCAGCGCAACAACACCCCGCGCGGTGGTGGCTCGAACATGGGAGGAATCATCACTGGCATGGTCATCAACGAGATCCTGAACGGATCCGGCCGCGGCGGCGGTTTCGGCGGCGGGGGCTTCGGCGGCGGGGGCTTCGGCGGAGGTGGTGGTTTCCGCGGCGGCGGCTTTGGCGGCGGCGGTGGTGGTTTCCGCGGCGGATCCTTCTAAGCAAAAATGAGGCCGAAAGGCCTCATTTTTTATATCCGCAGCACCCGGTTTGGGGTATCCACCAGCATCGCGCCGTAGGTGAGGAATACGAGGTCAATGGTAGGGATGCTAGGGGCGTTGGGAGCCTCCGGGAGTTCGGCGAGGAGGGTGCCGTCGGTAAGCGCGCGGAGGCGGAAGACTACTTGATCGTCGGCGTCGAGGACGTCGCGGACCTTGCGCCAGGGGCTGGTACGCACCAGGCGGTAGCTGCGGCCGGCGCAAGAGGCGGCAAGTTCGTGGACGGTGAGACTCACTTTGTGAATAGTGAAGACCTCGCCGGTCATGCTTGTGGCGCGGGCACGGAAGCCGATCACCGTGCCTTGGGAGGTTTCCAGGAGGAGCCGTTGGTCGCCCACGTGAAGGATTTCGGCGCGGACAAAGGCAAGCACGCCGGAGGGGCCGTGCATTTCCTGCCCGCGCCACGTGTAGGTAGTCATCAGAGCAGCATAAACAGGATGATTGGGGTGAGCAGCAGAAGGCTCACCGTGAGGACCAGCGTGGACCCGCCCAGCTTTGCCTCCATCACGGTGCGCGACACCAAAGAGAGGAAGGCGGCTTGTTCAGGGCTCAGCGGCACTTCTTGCTCGAACTCGGTATAGGAGTTGCGGGCGCCGTTGTTGCCACCGGAGAATTGGCCCACTTTTTGGTCTGCGGCATCGTTGGTGGCGTATACCCAGTCCATGCGCTGCTCATTGATTGCTACGACGGGAATGCCCACGTTGATATCAATGCGGTGGGCTTTGCCGAAAGGCTTATCCACAGCCGCGGCCGTGTACACCGAGCCGTCTGGGAGGGTTGCGGTGAGCTGCTGTTTGGTGGCGTCGATACGCCACTGCTGCCCAAGCACGGTGACGTCCTCGCTGCCCAGCAAGTCCCTGGGAAACGTGCCCATGGTGAGAGACTTGGCGTCGTGGAGGTCTACGAGTACGCGGCCTTGTTCTTTGCGGCGATTGGTCCAGCCGGTGTAGGAGAGGTCGTACATCACTAACAACCAATCAGGCGTGCAGCCAGGTAGGACTGCAGGTCCTCAAGCTTCACGCGCTCCTGGGTCATGGTGTCGCGCTCGCGGACGGTCACGGCGCCGTCCTCCATGGTGTCAAAGTCCACGGTCACGCAGAACGGGGTGCCCACCTCGTCCTGGCGGCGGTAGCGGCGGCCGATGGCACCGGAGGTGTCGTAATCCACGTTCCAGAACTGGCGCAACTGCTCGGCCAGCTCGGTGGCCTTCTCCGTGAGCGGCTCCTTCTTGGAAAGCGGCAGCACGGCCACCTTGATTGGGGAAAGGCGGTAGTCCAGCTTGAGCACCACACGGGTATCCACGCCGCCCTTGGCGTTAGGTGCCTCCTCTTCGTGGTAAGCGTCCACCAGGAAGGCCATCATGGAACGACCCAGGCCAGCGGCGGGCTCAATAACGTAAGGGATCCAGCGCTCGCCAGATTCCTGGTCAAAGTAGCTCAGGTCCTCGCCGGAGCCTTCCGAGTGAACGCGCAGGTCATAGTCGGTGCGGTTGGCCACGCCCTCAAGCTCTCCCCACTTGGAGCCCTGGAAGCCGAATGCATATTCCACGTCCACGGTGCGCTTGGAGTAGTGGGAAAGCTTCTCTTGAGGGTGCTCGTACAGGCGCAGGTTCTCAGGGTTGATGCCGAGGTCCACGTACCACTGGTAGCGGGCGTCAATCCAGTACTGGTGCCATTCTTCGTCGGTGCCGGGCTGTACGAAGAACTCCATCTCCATCTGCTCGAACTCGCGGGTGCGGAAGATGAAGTTGCCTGGGGTGATCTCGTTGCGGAACGACTTGCCGATGTTCGCGATACCAAAAGGTGGCTTCTGACGCGAGGAGTTCAGCACGTTCTTGAACTGCACGAAGATGCCCTGAGCAGTCTCTGGGCGCAGGTAGTGCAGGCCCTCCTCATCATCCACGGGGCCAAGGTAGGTCTTGAGCAGGCCGGAGAATGCCTTTGGTTCGGTCCAGGCGCCTGGCTGGCCGGTTTCTGGATCGGGGATGTCTGCAAGGCCGTTTGCTGGTGGGTGGCCGTGCTTTTCCTCGTAGGCCTCAATCAGGTGGTCGGCACGGTAGCGCTTGTGCGTATGCAACGATTCCACCAGTGGATCCGTAAACACCTCAACGTGGCCGGAGGACACCCAGGTCTGGCGCGGCAGAATCACCGACGTATCCACGCCAACCACATCGGGGCGCGACGTCACCATGGAACGCCACCACTGACGCTTGATATTCTCCTTGAGCTCCACACCGAGCGGACCGTAATCCCAGGCAGAACGAGTACCGCCGTAGATTTCACCACTTGGGTACACCAGTCCGCGGCGCTTACAAAGGTTCACTACGGTTTCAATCACATTCTTAGCAGCCACGGGGGTCCACCAACTCCTTGCACTTCAACGATTCCTGTTCAGCGCCCGGCTGGCCCACACGCACGGCCCTGCCCAGACGCCTTCAACATACAAAGCCCTAGTGTAGCGTGCGCTTGCAGCTTTTCGCGTCTGACCGACCCCGGTACCTTTGGTGAGCATGTCCGACGCCGCCAGCACCCCAACGTCCCCAAGGTAGACCGCGGCGAAGCACCCTCGAGGTTGCCGGAGATTGCAGCGTTGTAGCTCTAGGGGAGTCCTAAGAATGGCTCGACGACCCCTTACTGAACATCATTTGACAACGCCAAAAAATGAGGATAAATATCGGCCCACCGCTGCCTTGATGTTCCGCTTGCAAGAATTTGCAGTACTCAGGCGAGGCGTTGAAGGAGTAGCATCCATCCGCGCCGAGCAGGACATATTCCTCCCCAGCACGCCCCACTCCGCGCGCCTATTGCAAGTTTTTGCAAGAATTTCAACCCTGCCCACTACACACTTAAATTCCCGAAAAGGGCCGATTCATGCACCATATTTCCCCCAGTTCCCCACGGTGATTTATAATTTTATTCATTAGATTTGTTTACTTATCCCAAAAACTGGGAATGTTGCCCAGAATATGGGTTCTTAATGGAAAAGGGCACGTTATTCACAGTACCCCAAAGTCATTACTGAGAAGCCTTAACTCATTTTCCTCAAATTCACCACAGTTCACGGGCTTCGCTTTTAGTTTTTCCATAGCCAATTTCATAGTCGTTCGTCCTAGGGTAAGCACCCGTAGAGAACTCCCAAGTCCCTAGTTCTGGGGTCTGGCATCACGGGTTTTCATGATCACGCACGTCCGTACCGTCCGTACCGTCCGTGCTGTCATGAACCGTTCATGTTGGGTGTCCGTCCGGCTCCTAAGAGCGCCGGTCGCGTCCCTCATTCCCGATGCCGCCAGGTCCTGGCACCCGCGCCACTTTGCAGATCCAGCGCAAGGTGCAGGTTTTCGGCCGCTTTGGCAAGATATTGGGAAAGAATTTGGAAGGTTGTTATGCCTCGATCAACGGATCTATCAGTACCCAAGCTCGGTGTACGGAGTACCCGCCAGCGCACCGCAGTGGTGAAGGTGTTGCGTGAATTGGACAATTTTGCGTCTGCAAAAACAATCCACCACGAACTCACGCGGCGTGACCAGCGAGTGGGCCTGACAACCGTATACCGCACCCTGCAATCTCTGGCAGATATCAAGGCAGTAGACGTATTGCACATCACCGGCGGGGAAACCCTGTACCGGCACTGCATCTCCGAGGATCACCACCATCACTTGGTATGCACCAATTGCGGTCGGACCGAAGAAATCGACGGTGGCCCAGTGGAACAGTGGGCCAAGGAGGTGGCTAGCCAGTTCGGTTACACGCTGACCGGCCATGACGCCGAGATTTTTGGGCTTTGCACCCAGTGCTCGGCCCGCCTTGACACCACCAGAAGCTCAACCGAATCGCACTAAGCCGCTCCCTCACCACCGCTAACCCACCACGGTGCCGAAGGCCAATCCCAAGAGATAGGTCACCACGGAGGCGCCGATACCAATGGCGAGCTGGCGCAACGCCCGCTTCAGCGGCGACTTACCCGACAATATGCCGGTGATCGAGCCGGTGAGCATCAATGCCAGGCTCACGAGCACCAAAGCGATCATGCCCGCAATTGAGGTGGCCAACCCGAACAGGAACGGCAGGATTGGGATCAGCGCCCCTGACGCGAAAAAGCAAAAGCTCGATACTGCCGCCGACCACGCACCACCCATTCCCCCGTTAGCCCCACTGAGGCCCTTGCCAAACTCCTCGCGGGAAATCTTTTGGCTCTGCTCAATCTGATTGAACAGCTTGGCGGCCTGAATTTCCGCCTCAATCTCACTCATGCCACGAGCGCGGTATACCAGCGCGAGTTCGTTCGCGTCTACATCAAGTTCCTGGATTGCCTCTGTAGCTTCTGGGTGCGGGCGAGAAGCCTCCAAGAGTTCATTTTGACTTTTCACAGAAATAAACTCACCGGCTCCCATTGACAGTGCGCCGGCAAGCAAACCGGAAATGCCGGTAAGCAACACAACGTTGCTCGGGACGCCGGAGGCCATCACACCCAGGACGAGGGCGAGGTTGGACACCAAACCGTCGTTGGCGCCGAACACCGCCGCGCGGAAGTCGCCGGAGATCTGCTCGCGCCCCCGCGCGGCGAGCCCTCGAACCACCTCGGCGTGGATGGCTTCGTCGGCCTTCATTTGTTCGGTGGCGTCCTCGTCGGAGGCGTAGGGGCTACGCGCCTCCGCGGTCTGCATCATTGCAAGGACAAACACGGAACCGAACCTGCGCGCCATCCAGGCCATAGCCCTGGTGGAGCGGTCGGGGCGAACCGGCATGCCCACCTCTGGGCCCAGGAGCTTCAGCCAGTGCTGCTCGTGGCGCGCCTCCGCATCAGCGATGCCCAGCAGAATCTCGCGCTCCTCGCCTTCCTTGCGTTTAGCCAGCTCACGGTACACCGCGGCCTCCGCACGCTCATTGGCTAGGTATTGCCGCCACCGCTTTATCTGCGCGTTTGTGGGGCCTTCAACTTCCCCTTCCCCTTCACCGCTATGAGCGATCACTTCACACCACCAAAACGTCGGTCTCGTTGCGCATACTCCAGCACCGCCGCACGCAGGTCTGCCGAGGTGTAATCCGGGAACAGTTTGTCCTGGTAGACCATCTCCGCGTAGGCCGACTGCCACAAAAGGAAGTTCGAGGTGCGCTTCTCCCCAGAGGGTCGCAGGAAGAGGTCTACGTCTGGCATATCCGGCTCGTCGAGGAACTGCGCGAAGGTCTGTTCGGTGATCTCCTCGGGCCGCAACTCGCCCGCGGCGGCTTTGCGAGCGATCGCCCGGGCTGCGTCGACAATCTCAGCCCTGCCCCCGTAGTTCACGCACATTGCGAGCGTCATGTTGGTGTTGTGCTCGGTGAGCTGCTCGGCGGCTTCGAGTTCGCGGATCACGGAGCGCCACAGACGGGGGCGGCGGCCTGCCCAACGGACTCGGACGCCGCGGGAATGCAGGTAGTCGCGCTGGCGGCGCAGGACGTCGCGGTTGAAGCCCATGAGGAAGCGCACCTCGGAGGCGCTGCGGCGCCAGTTTTCGGTGGAGAAGGCGTAGGCGGAAAGGTAGGGTACGCCCAGCTCAAGGCAGGTGTCCACCATGTCCAGCAGCACGGCCTCGCCGCGTTTGTGCCCCTCGGTACGCGGGAGCCCCCGCTCGGTTGCCCACCTGCCGTTGCCGTCCATCACCAGCGCGATGTGGCGCGGCAGGAACTCTGCAGGAATCTCGGCAGGAATCTCGGGGTTCGTTTGAGCATTCACCCCAGCAATTCTGCCACTTTAGGCTTGGTCAAGCACATTCAAGCTCAGCATCCGCCGCTCGCTGTGCCAGTGCAGATGATCGCGCACCATCTTCTCCACCTGGGCCAGGCGGGTGGGCGTGACCAGCGCTGCGGCAGCCTGATCCGCGCCCTGGAGAAGCAGCCACATGATGTGCAGTGCCTCCGGGTCGACTTCCCGGGTGCCCGCCGGGCGGCACATTACGCACACCGCCCCGCCAGCATGGGGGTGAAACGCGTGGTGTGGGCCCTCCGCGCCGCACTGCGCGCACTGATAGAGGCTCGGTTCCCAGCCGGTCACGGCCATCGCTCGAAGCAGAAAGCTTGCTACGTGGAGCTTGGGCATTTCCGACGCGCGCAGGGCTTTCAGCGCCCCTACCGCAAGGTCATAGAGCGCCGCGCTCTCCGCACCTTCATAAGCCAGCTTTTCCACGCCTTCCAAGACGGCGCAGCCTGCGGCGTAGCGGGCGAGGTCGTCAATAAGCTCCGCGCCGAAGAACTCCACGGTGTCAGCCTGCGTGATGGTGGACAGGCTTTTGCCCTGGTAAAGCTGCACGCTGAGTTCCACGAAGGGCTCCAGCCGGGAGCCGAAGCGGCTCTTCGCACGCCGCACCCCCTTGGCCACACCTCGCACGATGCCGAACTCCCGGGTGAGCAGCACGATCACCCGGTCTGCCTCGCCAAAGTCATAGGAGCGCACCACAAGAGCACGGGCGTGGACGCTTTGCCTGCGCATGACGCCTCCTTAGAAGCCCAGGCGCCCCAGGGACTTCGGGTCTTGCTGCCAGTTCTTCAGCACCTTGATCCGCAGGTCCAAGTAAATGTTTTGGCCCAGGATGTCAATAATCTGCTGCCTGGAGTTGTGCACGATCCGGGAAAGCCTGCGGCCCTGGTGGCCAATGATGATGGACTTTTGGCCGGGGCGTTCTACGTAGATCACGGCGTGGACGTCTAACACGCCCTCGCGGTCCTCGCTCGGTAGAATCTCATCCACCTCCACGGCCACTGAGTGCGGGAGCTCGTCTTTCAGGCCGGACAGCGCTGCCTCACGAATGAGCTCGGCGATGCGGGTGTTCGCGTCATCATCCGTCACGTGATCATCTGGGTAGAACTTTGGCCCCTCCGGCAGGTGTTGCACGATCACGTCCAGCAGCACGTCGCGCTGCTCACCGGTGACCGCGGACACCGGGACCACCTCGGACTCGCCGCCAAGGAGTTCGTGCAGCGCCATGAGCTGCGCCGCAACCTCGTCCCGCGAGACCTTATCCACCTTGGTCACAATGCCAAGGATCGGGGTCTTGGGGGCAAAGCGGCGCACCGCGTCCAAAATCCACCGATCACCTGGTCCGATCTTCTCATCGGCCGGGATGGTGAGCGCAATCAGATCCATGTCTGAATACGTTTCCTTCACCACCTCGTTGAGGCGCTCGCCCAACAGCGTTCGAGGGCGGTGCAGCCCTGGGGTATCCACCACGATCACCTGGGCATCCTCGCGGTGCACAATGCCGCGGATAGGGTGGCGGGTGGTCTCCGGCTGGTTCGCGGTGATCGCAATCTTTTCCCCAACCAGCGCGTTGGTGAGGGTTGATTTACCGGTGTTGGGCCTACCAACAAAACTTACAAAGCCAGAACGAAAGCCTTCTGGGGTGGCAGCAAAATCAGTCATTAGCGCCAATCCTAGCCCTGCTGGCAGGCAAAAAGCCAGTACACGCGGTTTCTCTTAGGCGATTTGCTCCACCGCGAAGGTATGGCGTGGCGCCACATACTGCTCCTGGGAATCCACCAGGGTAAGCTCGCGGGAGTCGGCGTGGAACGTGTCTTCAATCAGACCGAACACGCTTGCCGCCGTGTTGCCTAGGGCCTTGGCGGCGTCGAAATCGCGGATGTAGTGGCCGGTGAACAGGGCCGCAGTAACATCGCCGGAGCCGTTGCGCTTGAAGTCCAGGAATGGGGTCTGCACAATCCAAGCGCCGGACTCATTGACGGCGATCATTTCGATGGTGTTCTCCGGTGCGTCGGGGCGCAGTACCGACGTCACCAGCACGGTCTTCGGCCCCATTTCTTGGGCAGCCTTCGCGGCTTGAAGGGTCGATGGGATGTCGTGCGCCTCGATGCCGGTGAGGTAGCCGAGCTCAAACTGGTTCGGCGTGATGATGTCTGCAACCGGAACCACGCGGTCGCGCAGCAGAGGCGGGATGAGGTCAGACACAAAGCAACCGGACTTCGCGTTACCCATCACCGGGTCGCAGGCATACACAGCGTTGGGGTTTTCGGCCTTTACCCGCTGAACGGCGTCGATGATGACATCCGCGATGTCCGCCCCACCCTGATAACCGGAAATGACCGCGTCCACCTTGGGAAGTGCCCCGCGGGCGTCGATACCATCGATCACCTCGCGCACCTGCTCGGCCGGGATGAGCTCCCCACCCCATTGGCCGTAGCCCGTGTGGTTGGAGAAGTTCACGGTGTGCACCGGCCACACCTCATGGCCGATGCGCTGCAGCGGGAACACCGCCGCGGAATTGCCCACGTGGCCGTAGGAGACGTGCGACTGGATGGAGATGATATTCATTTAGTCTTCTTCTTGATCTTGTTGTTCCAATACCGTCACGAGCACACTGCTCACGCGGATTCTGCCACGGCGGTCGCGGCCGCCATCTGCACGCAGGCGCAGCCCGCACGTTTCTACCGTAGTCCCCGGCAGTGGCACACGCCCCATTTCATACGCGATGAGGCCGGCAACCGTGTCTACCTGATCCTCGATGTCCTCTGTGAACTCGATGTCCACGCCGAGCTCCTCGCGCAGATGCTCCACCAGGTCCTCCAAAGAGAGGCGCGACACCACGCGGTAGGCCGGTGGCTGATCCTCGATGCGTTCGATCGGGGCGATCTCGCGATCATCGTATTCGTCTGCGATCTCGCCCACGATTTCTTCCAGAATGTCCTCAATTGAGATCAGCCCGGCGATGCCGCCGTACTCATCCACCAGCATGGCGATGTGGTAGCGGTCGCGTTGCATCTCGTGGAGCAGGGCATCGAGGTTTTTGGAGTCGGGCACAAAGGTTGCCGGGCGCATCACCTCATCCACCGTGACGGACTTGCCGCCATCCGTGGAGTAGTACGTACGCTGGACCAGGTCCTTCAGGTACACCACGCCTAGGATTTCATCAACCGTCTCACCGATAACCGGCAGGCGAGAAAACCCGGAACGCACACACAAACTGGTGGCCTGGCCTGCGGTTTTATTGGATTCAATCCACACCATTTCCGGGCGCGGCACCATCACGGAACGCGCAGTCTGCGAGGCCAGGTCAAACACCGACTGAATCATCCGGCGTTCCTCAATCTCCACCACGCCGTGCTCTTGGGCGATGTCCACCATCTCCCGCAGCTCAACTTCGGTGGAATAAGGGCCGTCGCGAAAACCGGGCCCCGGCGCGATCACGTTACCAATCTTGATGAGCACCTTGGGGATGGGGCCCAAGAATAACGCAAACACGTTGAGTAAACCAGCGCTGTACTGGGAGATCGTGTAGGGATTCTTCTTGCCCATGGTGCGTGAAAACACGCCGATCACCGCGAAGGTAATCAACGAAACACCAGCGATCGCCGCTACTAATGCCCAGCGCTCATCCTGGACGAATTCCAAGGCGAACACCGCAGCGAATACGGCGGCGGTGACGTCCAGAATGGTGCGGAAAAACACCAGCAGGTTGATGTGTTCCGCGCGGTGGTCCAGCACCTTCAGCAGACCGCGCGCCGCCGGGGCGTCCTCTTCCTTGGCCATGTGCTCCACGCGTGCGCGGGACACTTGGCTCACCGCGGTTTCCACGGTGGAGATCACTCCCGACGCCAACAGCGCGACCATAGTCACCAGCGCCACGATCAAGGGGCTCACCGCTGGCCCCGATCAATCTCCCCGATGGCGGGGATCCCGCCGCCAGCACCGTGAGCACCGCCAGCACCGTGAGCGCCGTCCCCGGAAGAATCGAGCACCCGCTTGTCCAGCTCCGCGCGCTCCGCCGCCGAGGGAAACGCCCCAGGGTTGGAGGGCCGAGATCCGAAGTTGATGCCCTGGCGCTCGTTGTCTGCGTACCAGTCCCGCAAAAGCTCGTTTTGCAGGGCGAACATCTCCTGCTCCTCCCGCGGCTCAATGTGGTCATAGCCCAGGAGGTGGAGGCAGCCATGGATGGTGAGCAGGGCGAGCTCATGGCCAAGATCGTGGCCGGCCTTCTCCGCCTGCTTAGCGGCGAACTCGGGGCACAAGATGATGTCACCAAGCATCGCCGGGCCCAAAGGCTGAGCGTCGGGGCGGCCCATGCCCGGGGTCAGCTCATCCATGGGGAAACTCATAACGTCGGTGGGGCCCTCCAGGTCCATCCACCGCACATGCAGGTCACTCATAGTGGGGATATCCACCACGGAGATGGTCACCTCTGTATCGGGGTGGACATCCATCTCTTGCAGGGCGAACGACGCCGCGCTGATCAACGCCTCCTCGTTAACCCCATCAAAACCGGACTCGTTGATCACCTCAATGCTCACTGCGAATCCCGCCCTTCTTCCTTCACTGTTTGCTCTTTACTCCGCCGCGCCTTTTCCTGCTGCTCCTCGTAGGCGTCATATGCATTCACGATGCGCCCCACAAGCTGGTGGCGCACCACGTCCTGAGATCCCAGCTCGCTGAAGTGCACTCCCTCCACGCCGCGGAGAATGTGGCGCACCAGGCGCAGCCCAGACTTCTGCCCGCCGGGTAGGTCTACCTGCGTGATGTCGCCAGTAACTACCATCTTGGAACCAAAACCAAGGCGGGTGAGGAACATCTTCATCTGCGCCGGGGTAGTGTTTTGGGCTTCGTCGAGGATCACGAAGGCGTCGTTCAGCGTGCGCCCGCGCATGTATGCCAGCGGCGCCACCTCAATAATGCCGGCTTCCATGAGCTTCGGAATGACCTCCGGCTCCACCATGTCCCGCAGCGCGTCGTGCAAAGGGCGCAGGTAGGGGTCGATTTTCTCATTCAACGTGCCGGGCAGGAAGCCCAGCTTCTCCCCCGCTTCAACGGCTGGGCGGGTCAAGATGATGCGGCTGACCTGCTTCGCCTGCAGGGCTTGGACCGCCTTGGCCATCGCCAGGTAGGTTTTGCCGGAGCCCGCGGGCCCGAGGCCGAACACGATCGTATGCTCATCAATGGCGTCCACATATTCGCTCTGGCCGAGCGTCTTGGGGCGAATCACCTTGCCCCGGCGCGCCAAAATCTCACCAGCCAGGATCTGTTCCACCGAATCTGGCGCCTTCGTAGTGACCACCTCCAGGGTGTGCTTCACTGAGTCCGGCGTGATCACATGGCCACGCCGCGCCATTGACTGCAGCTCCTTCAGTGTGCGCACGGCCCTGGCCACAGCGATCTCTGAGCCAGAAATGGTGACCTCGTTGCCACGCGCAAAAACGGCGAGGTCAAGGAGGTTTTCCAGGATGAGCAGGTGCGCATCGTGCGTGCCGAGGACGGTGTTGGCGTGGGCGGGGTCAAGCTCAAGGGTGCGTTTCATCATTGAGTTCGGTGCCGGGGTCTTTTCCGGGGTCTCTTCCGGGGTGGGTGCAGCGCTCAAGGGTGCGGATCAGCTCTTTTCAGCTTCTAAGTTGGCCGGGCGTGTTCTCGCACATCTTACCAGCGAGCGGTAGCCGAGCCGATCACCGCGAGCGCCGCCAGCCCGGCCGTAGCGGTCCTCAGCACCTCCGGCCCCAACTTGATCGCGGTCGCCCCTGCTTCTTGGAGCACGGCAACTTCCTGGGCACTGAGTCCCCCTTCGGGCCCGATGATCACGGCGATGCGTGCGGCCTTGCCGACGTCGGCAGTGCTCAGCGCGGCACGGATGGGATCGGCTGCTTCCTCGTGAAGGATGAGGGCCAGGTCAAAGGTGGTAAGTGCTGCGGCGACCTGTGCGGTGTTCATGGGGCCGGTGACCTGCGGGACCGTGGCACGGCGTGACTGTTTGGCGGCGGCGATCGCGGCCTGGCGCCATTTTGTCAGGCCTTTGTCCCGCTTGCTGCCCACCCATTTAGCTACGCAGCGCTCGGCCTCAAAGGCCACGATCTCATCCGCGCCTCCTTGGGTGAGCAGGTCCACGGCAAGCTCGGAGCGCTCGGCCTTAGGCAGAGCCTGGAACACCGTGACCGTGGGGGAAATCTGCGTGCGCGTGATTTCCTCCACTTGGCCGCTGAGGGCATCCTTCCCCGAAGTGCCTGTGACCAGCACTGTTGCGAGGGACCCGTAGCCGTCGGAAAGCAGGATCCGCTCCCCTTGCGCGATCCGCTTCACGCTCACCGCATGGCGCCCCTCCGGGCCGCTGAGGCGCACCTCGCCACTTTCGGGGAGTTCGGGCGTGCCGCCGGCGAGGAGGGTTTCGAGGTCGTAGATGAACAGCGGAAGCGACATTTAGCGGCGGAACTTCCTACGGATGCGGCCGAAGAGGGTGTCCTGGCCGTCGTCGGCGTGGGAGACTGCGGTGGCCTCGTGGCTGCGGTGGGTGCGCAACTGGGTGAGCAACTCGCGGGAGCGATCGTCGAGGTTCGTGGGGACAGTGACGTCCACATGCGCGATGACGTCACCTTTACCCTGGGACCGCAGGTGAGGCATGCCGCGCTCCGCGATCACCACTCGCTCCGCCGGCTGGGTGCCCTCCGGGATTGTGATTTCGATGGGCTCGCCACCCAGGTCTTGTACCTCGAATGCGGTGCCGAGCGCGGCGTCCACCATGGGCACGTGTACCGTGAAGTGCAGGTCATCACCCTCCCGCTGGAACACAGGGTGCGGCAGTTGCTGGACCTCAACGTAGAGATCGCCAGCGGGGCCGCCGCCGTGCCCAACCTCGCCCTGGCCAGCCATGCGGATGCGCATGCCATCGACGATACCCGCAGGCACATTCACCACAACATCACGCTGCGCCGCAACGCGACCATCACCGCCACAGGTATCACACGGATCAGGGATGACCTCGCCGTATCCCTGGCACACCTGGCAGGTGGCGGTGGTCATCACGTTGCCGAGGAACGAGCGCTGCACCTGCTGCACCTCGCCCGTGCCGCCACAGTTGCTGCAACGGTCTGGCTTTGACTTAGACTTCGAACCAGTGCCGGTGCAGGTCTCGCACACAATGGCTGTATCAATAGTGACCGGCTTCTTTGCGCCGGCGAACGCCTCTTCCAAAGTGATCTGCATCCGCAGTAGGGCATCCGAACCTGGCTGCACCCGCGAACGCGGGCCGCGCGAACCGCCGGCGGCGCCGCCGAAGAATGCCTCAAAAATGTCACCGAGCCCGCCGCCTGCACCGAAGCCCCCACCGTAGCCTGCGCCAGGGCCGTAGCCACCGCCCGACGCCATCGGGTCCCCGCCGCGATCGACAATCGCGCGCTTCTCAGGGTCGAGCAGCACCTCCTGGGCCATGCTGAGCTCGTTGAACTTCTCCGCAGCCTCCTCGGTGTCATTCACATCCGGGTGATACTTCCGAGCCAGCTTTCGGTACGCCTTCTTAATCTCCGCATCACTCGCGTTGCGGTCTACGCCAAGAATGCCGTAATAGTCTCGAGCCACGGTTCCTTCTTCATCCAACTTTGTCTAATTGATAACTGTCAGTACTAGTAGTGCTGGGCTATGCCTTTCAACCGTTATGTCTAACGATTCCCGCCCCTGCAAACATTCCCCTGCTCGCTCAGGGCGAACGAGGGTAGGCACAAAACCAGACAATTTTAACGCACCCCAAGCATGGCGAAAACTCTGCGGGGCACGTTTCTGGCGGGGGTAGCGACGGCGGCTCTGGCAATTACTCCAAAACCCTACTGACGTAACGAGCCACCGCATGCACCTTGCTCATCGTCCCCGAATAGTCCATGTGCGTGGGTCCCACCACCCCGAGCCCGCCAAGCGTAGCACCCGCGGAACCGTAGCCTGCGGCAACCACCGACGCATTATTGAGCTGATCATCCTGGTTTTCCTCGCCAATGAGAACCGAGACATGCCCAAGATCAGCCACGTTCGCCAACAGCTTCAGCACCACCACCTGCTCCTCCAACGCCTCGAGCACCCCGTGCAGACCCGAGGGGAAATCACGAGCAATCCGGGTGAGGTTCGCCGCCCCAGCGAGGATCAAGCGATCATTCGGCTGCTCCACTAGCGTCTCCAAAAGCACGGTTGAGCAGCGCAAAAGATGCCCCTGTACCTCACTGGGAACACTCGGACTTAGCGGCAATTTGGCCAACTCAACGGACGCATCGGGGAGCGTTTTGCCCTCCAACGCGCGATTCAAAATGTCACGCAACAGCACCACATGTTCGGGCTCACACAACTCTGTGAGCTCCACGTTCCGCTGCTCCACTCGACCCGAATCGGTGATCAGCACAAGCAACAACCGCACCGGTGATAGGAGGACTACCTCGCAATGCTTCACCCGAGACACCTTCAAATTGGGCATTGCCACTACCGCCGCCTGCCTGGTGAGCTGGCTCAAAAGCTGCACACTCCGGCGCAGCACATCCTCCAAGTCAACGCCGCCCTCCAAGAAAGTAAGAATCGCGGTGCGCTCAGGTTCAGACAAAGGCTTGACTTCATGGAGCGAATCGACGAACGCCCGATACCCCTTCTCCGTAGGGATACGCCCTGAACTGGTATGCGGCTGCACGATGTAGCCTTCTGACTCCAACACCGCCATATCATTGCGAATCGTTGCCGAACTCACGCTCAACTTGTGGCGCTCAAGCAACGCCTTCGAGCCAATCGGCTCCTGCGCCGCAATATAGTCAGCCACAATCGCCCGAAGGACTTCCTGCCTACGTTCCTGTGCCGCTCCAGCCATGCACACCATCCTAGCGACGCACCCCACCACGGCACATCCAGCATCCCGTGCCTTCTGCATCCACCTGGCCGCTGGCGCTTTGGAGGCCGGCGGTGCCGCAGTACGGATTGCGACGGAAACCAGGACACCTTCGCCGAGAGCACGGCAGGAAAAACCAAAAGGTGTCCTGAAAACCGTCGCGGCAAGCCACCAACCACACCCCCAGCACCAACAACAACGGAAACCAGGACACCTACGCTGCAAACCCGGCACCAAACACCAAAAGGTGTCCTGAAAACCGTCGCGGCAAGCCACCCCTTCAACCTCGGGGACGCTTGGACCTTAAGGGAAGAGGAGATCGGCGATGAGGGCGTCGGCAAGCAAGCGGCCCTTGTCGGTGAGCGTCACCCTACTGCCCTCGTGCTTGAGCAGCCCCAGTGCAACCTTGGATGCAACAACTGTCTCGTTGAGCTCGCTCGTGGGGAGGCCCTCTTTGAGCCGGAGGCCGAGCATCACTCGTTCCTCGTAGCGCTCTTGGGGGCTGAGGGTTTCGCGGGCTTCGATGGGGAGGTCGCCGGCGGCGAGGATGCTGGCGTAGCGCGCCGGGTGTTTGACGTTGAAGAAGCGCTGGTCGCCGATGTGTGAGTGCGCGCCGGGGCCGGCGCCCCACCAGTCGCCGTCGCGCCAATAGCCCAGGTTGTGCTGGCATTCGCCGCCTTTGAGCGCCCAGTTGGATACCTCGTACCAGTGGTAGCCGGCGGAGGTGAGGGCAGCATCGATCATCCAGTAGCGGTCGGCATACACGTCCTCGTCCGGCGGCGGCAGCTCCCCTTTGCGCACCTTGCGGGCCATCGCCGTGCCGTCCTCCACGATCAGCGAGTACGCGCTCACATGATCCACCCCCGCATCGAGGGTGCGCTCCAGGGTGAGCTTGAGCTCGTCGTCGGTTTCCGTGGGAGTTCCGTAGATGATGTCCAGGTTGACGTGCGCAAACCCTTCCTTGCGTGCCTCCTTGGCGGCATCGAAGGCGCGGCCCGGCGTGTGCCTTCGCTCGAGGATCCGCAGCACGCGTTCCGACGCAGACTGCATCCCCAAGGACACACGAGTGAACCCGGCCGCACGCAGCGCCGCAAAGAACTCAGGGGAGGTGGACTCAGGGTTTGCCTCGGTGGTCACTTCGGCGGTGTTCGAGATACCGATGGTGTTGCGCACCGCGTTCAACAACCGGGTGAGGCCATCCGCACCGAGCATGGAGGGGGTCCCGCCCCCTACGAACACGGTGTCCGCAGGCCGCACGCCCGGGCTGGCCGCCGCGAGTTCCAGTTCCACCTCCAGCGCGTCGAGGTAGCTTTCCGGGGAGGCCGAGCTCCCCAGCTCCCCTGGGGTGTAGGTGTTGAAGTCGCAGTAGCCGCAGCGGGAGGAGCAGAACGGGACGTGGACATACACCCCAAATGGTGTGAGTTTAGCCTGCATATTCCCCGGCGGTCTGGCGCTTCTTCTGTGCAACACGCGCCACAACCTCAGCGATCCGCGCGCGTTCGGCCAGGAACTCCGGCGGGTTATTGCCACGCATCGAGCGGGTGTACGCGCCATGCGCCGCGGCAACTACCTCAATCCAGGCCTGCACGGCCTCGGCGGCAAACTGCCCTGCTTGTTCGTAGAGCTTGGGCAGACGCACCGCGTCCAGGTCCCGCGCACCGTATTCGGTGTACGCGAGCACCCAGTCCACCACATGCAGGAGGTATTCCTCCACCAGTTCGGTGCGGGCGTTCAGCGACTGACTCAACTCCCCCACGATCACCGGGGTGTTGAGAATGGGGAACCGGTCGCGCAGCGACGCCGCCGTCATAATCACCGGCGGCGCCACCTGCGGCGCTTCGACGGACTCAAGGCTCATGCTTCCCGACGCGATCCCGCTGGTCAGTGCCGTGCGCAGACCCGCGAGTTCGGCGTGGATTCGGCGGGCGTCGAGGCGGGCGTCGGCAACGATTTCCTCAAGTTCCACCAGGCAGTCTTCGGCGAGTTCCTGGTCCCAGTCCGCAACTGCTTGGGCAAGGTTTTCCAAGTACTGCGCCACCTCATCACCAATGTTGAACAACTCTTGGGTGAGCTCACGGTGGCGCGAGGTAGCTGCCAAAGACTGCATCCGTGGCTCCTTCCAAGTTGTAGTGATGAGGGGTGTTCACAATCCGCTAGGGACTGTACGGCAAGGCGCCCTTCATGACAGCGCGCCCCGCCGAAAATCAAGGAAAGTATTTTCTCACTACTTGCCCTTGTAGATTTGCTCGATCGCGTCCGAATAGCGGCGGGTGACCACGTTGCGCTTCACCTTCATGGTTGGCGTGAGCTCGTCCGCTTCCTCAGTGAGGTCCTGGTCAAGCACGTAGAACTTCTTGATCGCCTCAGAATGGGACACGGTTGCGTTGACCTGATTCACGGCATCTTGGATTTCCGCGCGCAGCACTGGGTCGTGTGCCAGCTCGGAGATCTTCTTTGCCTCCGGCACGTTGTGGGCGCTGCGCCAGCGAGCCAATGCGTCCTCGTCCAGCGTGACCAGCAGGCCTACGAACGGTTTGCCATCCCCCACCACCATTGCCTGGCTGATCAGCGGGTGGGAGCGCAGCATATCCTCCATTGGGCCTGGAGAAACGTTCTTACCGCCGGCGGTCACGATGAGGTCCTTCTTGCGGCCCGTGATCACCAAGTGGCCGGTGTCCAGCAGTTCGCCGAGGTCACCGGTATTGAACCAACCGTCCTCGGTCATGGAAGCAGCTGTGGCGTCTGGATTGTTCCAGTAGCCGTCAAAGAGTACGTCGCCGCGGACCATGATCTCGCCATCTTCATTGATCCGGATCGCGTTGCCGCCAACAGGCAAGCCGACGGTACCAATACGCTGATTACTGAAATCCACACACACTGCCGCGGTGGTTTCCGTCAGACCGTAGCCTTCGTACACCGGCACGCCGATGCCGCGGAAGAAGTGCAGTACATCGGGGTTCATGGCGGAACCTCCGGAGATGCAATACTCCACCTCGCCGCCCATTGCGGAGCGAATCTTGGAGTACACCAGGCGGTCAAAGGTCTTATGGCGCACACGCAGTGCACGGTTTGGCCCCTCGGCAGTATCCAGAGCTCGAGAGTATTCCACCGCCACCTTTTCAGCGGCAGCGAACATGGCAGCCTTGACGGGACCGCCCTCGGCCGCGTTGGCGGCAACACCGTTGCGCACCTTCTCAAACACGCGCGGCACGCCCAGGATGAGATGTGGTTGCGCGCGCTGGAACTGCAGGACCAGCGTGGAGAAATCAGACCAGTGCGACTGCGTAGCGCCCGCAATCACGCAGGCCAGCGACACCGCACGGGCCAGAACGTGGGCAAGCGGCAGGAAGGTAAGCACGCGGTTGCCTGGACGGGCCACGCCACCGATCTCATTGGTAAGCAAGCCCATAACCTCCGCCAACCAGTTGTGGTGAGTCAGGCGGCAGCCCTTAGGGCGGCCCGTGGTGCCGGAGGTGTACACCAAGGAGGCGAGGTCAGATGACTTTGTGGCGGCAATGCGACGGTCCACTTCGGCGTCATCTACTGGCCGGCCTTCAAAGCGCAGGGTTTCAATCGCGGAGGAGTTGATCTCCAGGATGCGGCGCAACTGGGAAGAAGAGCCGCTGAGCGCTGGCTTGCCGTCCTCGCCGAGCACGAGGTGGCGCATCAGCTCGGTGTGCTCAGGCTTTTCCGTGACCGCGAACACCGCCCCGGAATCCTCAATGATCCACTCGATCTGGGACAGCGAGGAGGAATCATAAATGGGCACGGACACGGCACCCGCGGCCCAGATGGCAAAGTCCAGCAGGGACCACTCGTAGCGCGTTGCGCTCAACAGGGCAATGCGATCGCCTTGCTGCACACCAGCGTTGATGAAGCCCTTGGCTACCTCATACACTTCCGCCACAAACTCCGCGGCGGTGACGTTGATCCACTCATAGTTTTGCGGGCGGGTAAACACCACGCCGAAAGGGCGGGCCTTCGCGGAGCCAAGCATGGCGGTGAGGCAGGTGTCATGCTCACCGATGGTGAACTTCGCTGGCGTTGCAACTTCTTGCATTGGATTCCCCTTCCAAAGTCTTTATTCGTTCCTGCCTGCCCAATCACGGGTGCAGTCACGGTGCTGTTGCCTGCCCAATTTACCGTCTCGGTCCGACACATGGCTGCATTCGGGACCGTAACTTCCCCAGCGGGCGTGGACGGAGTGCGGCCTTGGGGGCGTCGGAACGCGTGAATGTGAGGTTTATCTTGAGGGCTTTGTTACGTGAAAACCGTGCCTAGATGGCACAATGTCCAACGTGGGTTACATTGATACGCTGCGGCAATTGGCCGCCTCATACGCAGTCACAACGTCCTACCAAGGGTTCGGCGGCAAGACCGTTGAAGTCAGCGAAGACACCCTGGTGAAAACCCTGCGCTCCCTCGGCGTGCGGTTCGGCAACGAGGATCAGGCGCCTGAGCAGCCAGAATTCTTGCCTATCGACGCCCCCATGCCCAGCGAAGAGCAGATTCAACGGGCGATCACCCGCCGCGAGGACGAAGAATTCTCCCGCCCGCTCCCACGCACCCTCGTGGGTGTGGCCGGCACCGATACCTACGTCAATGTGCACGTGCACGACGGGCAGCCAGCCGAACTGGTGGTCACCCTGGAAGACGGCGCCGTGCTTAACCCCGAGCAGGTGGAAAACTGGACGCAGCCGCGCGAGATCGACGGCGTGACCTGGGGCGAAGCAACCTTCCGCATCCCGGGCGACACGCCGCTCGGCTGGCACACCCTCACCTTGACCTCCCCCAACCTCACCTCAAGCTGCACCTTTGTGAACACCCCAGCGCGCTTGAGCACCACCGACGCACTCATCAACTCCCCCGTGGCCGGCATGATGGCACAGATTTATTCAGTGCGCTCCAACGACTCCTGGGGCATCGGCGACTTCCGCGACATGGCCAACCTGGCCACCGTGGCAGCAAAGGACGCCCACTGCGACTTCCTCCTGGTCAACCCCATGCATGCCGCAGAACCCTTCCCACCCGTGGAGGACTCCCCGTACCTACCCACCAGCCGCCGGTTCACAAACCCGCTCTACATCCGCGTTGAGGACATCCCGGAACTCGAAGCACTGAGCGAAGACCTGCGCGAAGACGTCTTTGACATAGCCGCCGAGTTCACCGCCCTCAATCGCGAGGCCGAAGAGATCGACCGCAACCCCATCTACGCCGCAAAGCTCCAGGTCCTCCGCGAAATCTACGCCGCCGGCCGCGAGCCAGCCCGCGAACAGGACTTCCAGGACTACATCGCCCGCGAAGGCCACGGCTTGGCTGATTTTGCCCTGTGGTGCGCCGCTCAGGAATCCGCGCAGCAGGCCTCCGTAGGTGACCACGCCATCGTGGAAGACCCACAAGACCTCGCAGAATTCTACATGTGGCTGCAGTGGATCTGCGACCAGCAGCTCGCCGCCGCACAATCCGCCGCGAAGGACGCAGGCATGCGGATCGGTATCATGGCCGACCTCGCGGTAGGCGTGCACCCCGCAGGTGCCGACGCCCACAACAATGCTCCTGTCCTCGCCCCATCCTCCTCCGTGGGCGCCCCACCGGACAACTACAACCAACAAGGTCAAGACTGGTCCCAGCCTCCATGGCACCCAGACAAACTGGCCGAATCCGGCTACGTCCAATGGCGCGACCTCCTGCGCACCGTCCTGCGCCACTCAGGCGGCATCCGCGTGGACCACATCCTGGGCCTTTTCCGCCTCTACTGGATCCCACGCACCCAACTGCCAACCACCGGTACCTATGTAAATTACGACCACAACGCGCTCGTGGGCATCCTGGCGCTCGAGGCCGAGCGGGCAGGCGCCGTGGTGATCGGCGAGGACCTAGGCACCTTTGAGCCATGGGTCCAAGAATTCCTAGCGCAGCGCGGCATCATGGGTACCTCCATCCTCTGGTTTGAAGCCAACCCAGAGGGTGAAGGCGCACGCCACCAGCACCAGTACCGCACTGCGGCGCTGACCAGCGTGACCACCCACGACCTGCCGCCCACCGCGGGTTTCCTGGCCGGTGAGCACATCACTCTGCGTGAGCGCCTGGGTATCCTCACCACCGACGCCGCCGAGGAAGAACAACAAGATGCCGCGTGGCAGGCTGAGGTTCTAGACCGGGTGCGTCAGGAAGGCGCGTTCGGCGACGCAGGATTCTCCTTCGGCTTCGACTCCTTCCAGGGCCGCGCCCGCGACGAACGCGGCGACACCAAGACCCTTATCGAAGGCCTCCACCGTTTCGTGGCCGGCACCCCATCCGCCCTGACCTGCGCCTCCCTCGTTGACATGGTCGGCGACCGCCGCGCCCAAAACCAGCCCGGCACCACCAAGGACCAGTACCCCAACTGGTGCATCCCGCTTACGGACTACGAAGGCAAAGCCCTGGTCATCGAAGACCTCCCCACGCACCCCTGGTTCCGCGACATCGCCGAGGCCGCCAAGCGGTAAGGGTTTGGGGCTTGGGGCTTGGGGCTTGAGACTCGGGGCTTGGGGCGCTAGACCAGCGAAATGACCCAGGCCACCACAACCAGGAGAATCAGCAAGTACAGGGCCTGAGTCACCCGCGACTGCGGGTACTTACGGCTCTGCTTGGGCAGTTGCTGGTCACGCTTCCGCAGCTCCTCAGGGTTAGCCATGGTTATACCTTCCTAAACTTCACGCATTGCCCGTCTAACAATAGCCCCAACTTCAACCCTCTACCCCATACGGGGTTTGGGGGTTTTCTTGTTGGCTCCCCTGGGGGCGGGGCGCCACACCCTCACCAAGACCGATCGCACCCAGGGCCTTCAGCACAACGACGCCCACCCGATCCACAATCCGTAGCCACACCAAAGCGAGCACCCCACATCCCACACAGGCCGCCAAAATCAGCAGCGGTGCCTGCACAACTAGCGGAGCTTGTGCCAAAAACTCAGCAAAGCCATTCCACGCACCTTGGAGAGGAAACTGCGATTTGGTCATGCAAGAATCCTACCCCTCCGGTTTGGCGCTCTTCCACGACGGAAACCAGGACACCTTCGCAGCAAACCAGGCAGGAAAACACCAAAGGTGTCCTGAAAACCGTCACTGAGCCAACCAACCACACCCCAACACCAACCAACGACGGAAACCAGGACACCTTCGCAACAAATCAGGCAGGAAAACACCAAAGGTGTCCTGAAAACCGTCACTGAGCCAACCAACCACACCCCAACACCAACCAACGACGGAAACCAGGACACCTTCGCAACAAACCCGACAGGAAAACACCAAAGGTGTCCTGAAAACCGTCACTGAGCCAACCAACCGCGCCCCGGCGCATACTGAGCACTAGATTGGGGAGGTATGAGTTTAGAATTGCGCCGCGGACAAAAAGGCCAGTGGGTTGGCACGGTGGATCCGAGGGCTGAGCACATGGCTCTCTTCGCACCAATTGTGTACGCCACCATGGAAAATGCTTTCCAAAACGCGCAACTAGCCACCCAGGCTACACAGGCTACACAGGCCACCGCTACAACACGACCCCCGAATCCGAGCGCCAACCGATCCACGGAGCTGCACCTCAGCGTGAGTATGCCCGTTGATGCTCAGCCGGGCGATGATTTGCCAGTGGTCGCGTTTGTCCATGGGGGCGCGTTCATTGCCGGCTCGAGGACGGAGGGCTGGTTCCATGGGTCGGGTTTCACGCGAGACCAGGTTGTGTTGGTCACGATCGACTATCGGCTCTCCGCGCCAGGTTTCCTCCCGTTCGGCGATGACCTGCCGAATCACTACCGAGGGGTGGATGATGTCCATTTGGCGCTCGCGTGGATTCAGCGCAACATTGAGGATTTTGGTGGGGATCCTACGAATGTGACGTTGATGGGACAGTCGGCGGGCGGCGGCATTGTGCTGTGGCTTTCGCGCGCGGACCACTTTGACGGCATGTTTCGTCGCGTTTGGGCGATGTCCCCTGGGCTGCCGCGCGATCATGTTGCGGCGCACCAGACGTCGTTACGCGCTGCTTTGGGGATGCCTTTGACCCGCAGTGCCCTTGCTAAAGCCAAGCCTGCGAAGCTACAGCGGGGCCTGGAAAGGTACCATAAGCTGCGCTTTTCCGGCATTCCGTTTGGTCCGGCGCCGCTGGATCCGCAGGATTTGGCGCGGGTGGATATGGTGCTTACGTCTACGTCGGCTGAGTTTTGGCACGCGCCGCGGGGGCGGAAGGTGGATGCGTCGCGGTTTGGGCAAAGCGCGTTTGGGCGGCGCCAGATTGCCAAGATGTATGGCGCTACCAGCAAGTATGTGGACTATGTGGAAGCAAACGGCAGGCAGATGGCGGCGAATGTTGTTGGCGATGCTTTCATCCGCAGCACCGTGGCCAAGGCGGCGCTGGGCGCGAACCCCGACGTGTGGGTGGCGCAGTACGAGGGCCGCAACGCCTTCCATTGCGTGGACATTCCCCTGGTGTTCGATTCTGCAGTGTTTGTGCAGCCTGGCAAGATCGAGGTGATCCCCAACCCGCCTGAAGCGTTGGTACAGCGTGTGCACGGTTTGGCAGTGGACTTCGCGCGTGGAAACACCCCTTCGTGGCCACGCTATCAGCAGCACCGGCAGGCTCTTTCCATCGCAACTGAGTCGCCCGAAGCCGGCGCCATCACCCTCAAATCTGGCACCCTCGACTACCTAGACGGAGCCTTCGCATGATCACCTGGGATCTCAGCAGAGACGACGACCTGCTGCATCAACGAGTCCGCGACCCCCAAGGCAGGGATGTCATGCGTACCGACGTCACCCTGTCCACAATGATCGCAGCCTGCCTCGCTGGCCGCTACGGCGAATACAGGTTCCATACCCATGGAAACCTCTCCTCTACCCCGCAGGTCACGGCCCTTTCCGGGGAGCAAACCAACGCCACGGCGATCACTGGGGATGCGATGTGGAAGTTTTTCCGCACCAGCCCGCGCGGCGCCCACCCTGACGTAGAGTTGCCAAGCGCATGTACCCGGCACGTAGCGGAGGTGCTGGGTTATGTCACCTACCAGGATTTCACGATTGCCGCCGTGACCAGTCGAATCGCCGGAGCGCAGGACGCTTGGCGGACCGTCACCGAGCAGCCCGAGCGGGTAGTCACGGCCGCTGGAAACATCGGTGCTGCGCTGGCGCACCTGCACGGCGAGTTGGCGCAGGCTTTCGGCACCACAACGCTGGATCTCCAGGCCAAGGCGCGGGCGGATTTGGACGCATTTGTGCATTCCACAGGTGGACGCCAGGGCCTCCTCGCCCCTTATGCAGCCAAGGTGGAAGAGGCCGTCAACGCGCTGTCCAGCAAGTCTCTTGCCCAGCGGATTCACGGCGATCTCCACCTGGGTCAGGTGCTGCTCGCTGAGACGCAAGAAGGAGTAGTATTCCTGGACTTTGAAGGCGAGCCCGGCGCACCGGTGGGCATGGCCAGTGCGTTGTATGACCTGGCGGGGCTGGTCCGCAGTTTCCACTACGCAGGCCTTGAGGCGCCAGAAGCGCTGTGTACCGCCTATGGCGTCTCCCCCGATGATCCCCAGCTCAAGGCTATGATCGCTCTGCGATTTGCCTACGAAGTTTCCTACGAGGCCCGCCACCGCCCCAATTGGGTCCAGGTGCCTTTAGATACTGCTCGATTTGTGTTCTAGCAGCACTTCGCGCAGCTCGGGGTGGCTAAGTTGCTCCACCATCCACGGGGAAAACGCAAATGGGGCGGCGTCTATGGCGGCGAGGAGCTGGCTTGGGCCTACCCAAGCGTGTTCCTCAACTTCGTCGGCACGCGGTGAAATTTCCTGGCCCGAAAGCTGCGCCACAAACACTGGGCAGAGCTCCCACTCCACAATTCCCTTGGAATCCACGGCCCGGTAGGAGAAGTGGGGCAGGATTTCGCGAACATCAGTGAGTGCCTCCACGGCAAGCCCCAGCTCATGGGGCACCCTACGGCGCAGTGCCTGATATGCGGTTTCCTCCGGGGCGAGGTGCCCGCACGCGGAGTTCGTCCAGACGCCAGGCCAAGTGAGTTTGCCCAAGGCACGCCGGGTAAGCAGTATCTCGCCCTGCGCATTGCGGAGGTAGCAGGAAAAGGCAAGGTGCAACGGGGTATTTTCCGTATGCACGGTTGCCTTCTCTGCTACCCCGGTGGGGGTGCCGTGTTCGTCAACGAGCACTACCAGTTCAGGTTCTTGGGCCATAGCCACCTAGCTTAACGGCTTTGGTTATCCCTGCCGAACCCACGCCCCAATCACACCAGGAACCACCGATGGCCGTTCGCCCAGCAAAGCCGCGACATTCCCCTCCCGCTCAGCAGGGCTGGTCACACTCTTCACTTTACCTTGCTTGGATTGCTGCCCCGCGGCGCCTGCCATCGGAGCCCCGCCCATCATCATTGCCCCGCGACCAGCCGGGCGCGCGTCGGCACCCTTTGCGTGTGCCATGGGGGCGGCGGCCATCGGAGCGGCCCCAACGGCGTTGCCGGGGATTCCCTTTCCGACGCCACCAAATCCACCTGCTCCAGCAGCCTTCCCAAGGCCGCCTGCTTTTCCGCCGGCACTGCCGATCCCGCCGATCCCGCCGGACCCTACGGCACCAGTAGCTCCTGGACCTGCACCGATGCCAGGCATCATGCCGGCGCCCACTGCGGAGCCCAGGCCTGAATTGCCAACTCCAGAAATGCCGTTCAGGGCAAGTGTTTTAGCGAGGCCACCGGAAAGTGCGGAGCCCTTGGGGAGCGAGGCGGCCGTCGAGGCACCTGCCGCGGTTGCCGTTCCACCCATCTGCGGTGTGCGCTGACCGTTGTTCACACCGTTGAATCGAGGTCCGGATGTAATGGTGCCCGAGGTGAGCCCACCCGGGTTGAGGGCGCCAGGTTTGAAATTGCCGGGGATCAATGCAGTGCCGCCTGCCGGCAGGCCGCCTTGCAACCCCGCCGGAGAGGTGAGCTGCCCGATGTTGCCGAGCGTGCCCAAGCCGCCAAAACCCGGCAGGGAGCCTAAGCCACCCACACCGGATGGACCCATGAACTGCGCGGCGTTCGTGGCGATGTTTCGAGCCTGCGCCACCGCCGCCTCCGGGGAGCTTGCCGACGTCGCCGCCGCCACAGCAGGTGCTGTGGTCCCGCCGGCTTGGGCGCCGAGGGCTTTGGCCTTGGTTCCCTCGGTGCCTGCGATGCTGTCCATACCCACGGTGACCGAGCCCCCGCCGCCACCGGAGGAACCTGCGCCCTCTACCGTGACTAAGTTGTTGATGGTGGGCACCATGGTGGGGATGGTGCTGGTGAACACTGCATTTAATGATTGAGTTGCTGCGCGTTCTGCGCTGACTTTTGCGACGGGGTCGATGATCGAGTTCACGTAGGCCTGCACGGCGTTGGCGTGGGATTGCAGCGCTTGGATTGTCGCCTGGCCTTGCTGCAGATTTGCCGCCATCATCTTGCTGCGCTGAGAGAAGGAATCCAGGGAGCGAGCAACTTCTTGGACTCGCTCGGTGGCGATCTCGAAGACATCACCCGACGTTGAGCTCGCAATGCTGCCGGCTAGCTCATTCAAGCGGGCCGAAACATTCTCTGCGCGCTGTGAAAGATTGTTCCAAGTGGTGGTGGCGGCGCTGATCTGCCCCATATCCGTGGTGTTGATCTCACGCACAAGCTGAGCCAACGTCACCGCAGGCCAGTGCTCAGGGGTGCGGAACTCAAAGTTTTCCGTATGCGCCACCGGCCGGGTGGGAAACGGCACTTCCTCCTGCCCCACCGAACCGCCCTCGTCAGCGATGTCCATGCCCCGGCGCATAAACTCATTCTGACCAGTAAGCGCCGCGAGGCTCGCGCCGAAGGCCTCGGAGAGCCACTGGATCTGCTCCTTCAAAGACTTAGAAATTGCCTGCGCAGACCCCGATCCTCCATAGAGGACCATGCTCTGTGCAGCGCCCCATTTGGAAATACCTGTGTTCATCGAAATCGAACCGTTGATGCTCTTGACGGCACCATGCAAATCAAATCTGGCGATTGTAGAAGTCAAATCGCGAAGGTCGTCAAAAATCTGCCTCGCCTTTTCCACATCAAATTGAATATTCATTCGTCCCCCTTATATGTAAGAAATTAATTTCGAGAGATAATTTTCTGCATCATTGCAGAGTTCATCTGTGCTTCGATCATCGAAATATCCTTGGAATACCACTTGAACTCGCCCGCGATATGTCGAGACAGAAGCAATGCAGTTTTTGCTGTCGACCTGATCAAGTCTGTAAAGAACCCACTCATCGGGTTCTGAGTTCATATCACCCCTTATAAAAACAACTTTCCCCTCCAGATCTGCCAACGGAACAGCATCGTTAGCCAGCCAAACTGCACCCTGCTCCCCGTTGGGAAGCTCAATCGTGAAATCACAAAGCGCATACGGAATCTCATACATTACGTCCGCGTATTCATATTCCCCCGGCAACCCCATCGCGATTTTTTGTTCCGGCGTTGTGCCGTCGCAGGGGTCGAAGAAGTCGAAGTTGGGGTCGTTTGGATCGAAGTCCACCCCAACGCCAGACGTTTCGTTGCCAGACCCCGCGTTTCCCCCCTGGTTTTGCCCCGATTGTTGGCCCTCGCCCGCTAGCCCTGATTCCCCTGCTTGACTTTGTTCGCTGCTGGCCGACTTTTCCGTCAATACGTCGGCCGCTCCCATAAGTGCCGTTTGCCCCGGTGAACATGCTGCGATTGTTCCCGCGACAATTCCGACTGCCGCCCCCTTCATCATCGTTGGCACCACCCCCAGTCCCCAACTCGGCCCAACGTTCAACCCAGCTCCGCTTGGAGCATCTCCTGCTTGTATTCCCCCGCGGCTAGCGTCTGTATACAGTGTGGCTCCACTCGATGTGGCCCCGTTCAACATCCCCCGATTCAATTCCCCCCGATACAGTGTGGCTATCTTCCCATTTCCATTCCTGGCGCCGCCCCCAGCGCCAGCCCAGCTCTTTGCCCGGGCCCCAATCCTTTCTAACAGCCCGCTCAACATCACGCTCAGCACCCCAATCCAATGCAGCATCAAACCAACCAACCCACCAAACCCATCGCCCGCTCCCCTGCTCACCCCAGCAGGCGCGCCCTGCGCTGCGGGGTGGGCGCTGGGCTCGTCGGGAAGTTGCGCGCGGGTGAGCGCGTGCTCGGTGCTGATGTCGCTGAGTTTTGGGCCCTGGTTCATGTTGAGGTTTCCCTTCACGATTGCGGTTGTGTATCCCGTGTGGAGCATGCTGGCTGGCACCAAGAGATGTGAAAAACCTGGTGCCAACCGCATGCCCCGAGGGATGCACCCTTGCGGGCGCTCCGGCATGTTCGCAGGCTACGAGCCCTTTCTGCAGCGGCGCGACGCGTGAACGCACACCCCTACTGCCCTCACGTCAGGCCACCCTGTAGCGCCTTTCGCACCCCAACACCCATTCTCGTTGGGGCTATTCGGCCTGGCGGACAAACCCTGCTCGTGGTGGGAGAGGGGATTTCCGGCCGTCGCAAGCCCGGGAATGAGGTGGTTTCCGGGTTGCGTGAAAGCCCGCTGCGTTGTGTGGCCTCGTTGCCTGCGCGGCAAGCCGTACACAAATTATTAGACGGTTGAAGTCCCCCACGCGGTTCCATGAAGGAGAAAACTTTTTCACCCCCCCGCCGCCACAAAGGTTTGCATAACCTTCAACGTAACCCGAAAATAACCAACAGCCAGCAAGAATGCTAACTGCCTCTACGCACAACAAAATGTACAAGCCACCCCAGCACCGGGGGTAGCGCCAAAAAGTACCGTTTAACTAGGTGTTTACAAGAATTTAAACGTTGTTCAGATTGCCGTTGAACTCTACGTTGCCAATTCGGAAGGTGGCGTCCCATAGATTGCCGGTGGAGGTGTCAAAAGCGAACTGCAGGTTCGTGGAGGCCAGTGGTCCGAGCGGCAGGTCCAGCGGAATCGTGCCCGCGTCTATTGGGGAAACTTCAGTGCCGCTCACTCTGAGGGAGGTAGTGATGGCGTCGGTAGGCAGGGGGACCTCGTTGAGGTTGTGGACCAGCACGTAAATCACGCTGCCGCCGCCCTCGTTGTTGTAGCCTGCGCCTTGCAGCTCGTACTCCACGTTGAGGCCCTCGTCTTTGACCCGCTCAGTGAGGCTCGGGGCGGTGATGGTGTCCACCTCTTTGGCCTGGAACGCCGGCGCATCCGTGGTGGTCGGGGCCACGCTGAGCTCGGCCACCGCCGGGTCCTCCTGGGAACACGCGCTCAAAGTGGTTGTGGCCAGCGCGGCAGCGGCAACCAGGGCGGTCATCTGTGACGAAAGTCGAGCAAAGCGCATGTGGTGAGATTCCTCAAATCGTTGGAAATACCCAACAAGGGCATAGTTACTGTAAGTTTAGTCCGCTTGGCCGCGGCATCGAAAAACGGCACAACCTGACGTTGCAACGCTTGCATTTCCGACGCCCCCAAGGCCGCACAGTGAAAGGTGGTCTCGGGAGTGCGGGACTACCTGCGCCGCGCCGAAGGAGCGCAATCAGAAGCAGCCAAGCCGCACACTCGCCCAACTCCACACAAGCCGCCGCTTGGGCGCCGCGTCACCTACAGCGCATGCCGTAATACGCAGCATCCAACCCTTGGCAGCATTATTGAAAGCTCGATTGTTCATGAAAGCCCTCGGAAAGATCTTGCGCAGCGCTGCAACGCTGTGGCCCTACTACCTTGGCGTCGTCGTTTCTGCTGTCCTTGTGGCGGGCCTGGCCCTGGTCACGCCGTTTATTTTGAAGGATGCAACCGATTCCATCGTGGCCGCTGTCACTGGCGAACGCTCGGTGGCGGAGGTTTCCGGGCACGTTGTGTTCCTGGCATTACTGCTGCTCGCGGCACAACTGGGCAATACCGTGCTTCACAATGTGGGTGGGTATATCGGCGACGTCATGGCAGCGCGCCTACGCCAAATGCTTTCCACGCGCTATTTTGCCAAGCTCCTCGGGATGCCGCAGCGCTATTTTGATACGCAGGTGACGGGCACGATCATCGCGCGCCTGGATCGTTCAATCACCTCTATCACCCAGGCTATGCAGGCGCTTTCCAACAACTTCTTCCCGATGATCGTCACGGTCATCGCCGTCCTGAGCATCTCCGCGTGGTACTACTGGCCGCTGGCGATCCTGCTCGCAGTAATCATCCCGATTTACATGTGGCTCACCGCGATCACCAGCAAAAAGTGGCAGCGCATTGAGGGCAAAAAGAATGAACAAATTGACCTCGCCGGTGGCCGCTTCGCGGAGGTGATTGGGCAGGTAAAGGTTGTCAAGAGCTTCGTTGCCGAGATCCGCGAGCTCAGCACTTTCGGCCGCAGGTTCGGTGACACCGTTGTGTTTACCCGCGAACAGTCCCGCTTCTGGCACTTCATGGACGTGCTGCGCGGCGGCACCATGGACCTCATTTTCTTTGGCATCTACCTGATGCTCTTCTACCGCACGCTGCACGGCTTCTTCACGCTGGGCGACATGGTGCTGCTCATCCAACTGGTGAACATGGCACGCATGCCAATGACCATGATGAGCTGGGTAGTAGACACCTCCCAACGCGCCATCGCAGGTTCCAAAGACTACTTCGAGATCATGGACAAGGAGCTTGAGGCAACGGTCAACCCGCAAATTGCCGCGGCAACAACTGCTTCCGACGTGCCCACGCTGGATCTCACCCCTGCCACCCCGCTGGTTCCGGTTGCAGGCAAAAATATGCTCAGTTTCCAATCGGTGGACTTTGCCTACGATGCCGGTGAGCAGGTGCTTCACAACGTCACCTTCCACGCCAAGGAAGGCGAAAAGATCGCGTTGGTTGGCGAGTCCGGCGGCGGCAAATCCACAATTGTGAACCTCCTTTTGGGCCTCTACCAGCCACAGGGTGGCGTGCTTGAAGTGTGCGGCCACAACGTGGCTGAGGTTTCCGCGGAGGCCTTGCGCGCCTCGGTGGGCGTGGTGTTCCAGGAGGCCAGCCTATTTTCCGGCACGATCCGCGAAAATATTGCCTACGCCATCCCGGACGCCACCGAAGAACAGGTCATTGAGGTGGCAAAACGCGCCAACGCTCACGAGTTCATCTCCCAGTTCCAGGACGGTTACGACACCCTCATTGGCGAACGCGGCCTGCGGCTTTCCGGCGGCCAAAAGCAGCGGATTGCGGTTGCCCGCGCCATGCTCAAAGACGCCCCAGTACTGATCCTTGACGAGGCCACCTCCGCCTTGGACACCAAGGCAGAAATCGCAGTTCAGGAAGGTCTGGAACTGCTCATGCACGGGCGCACCACGGTGATCATTGCCCACCGTCTTTCCACCATCGCCGGGGTAGACAAGATCATTACCCTCAAGGACGGTCATGTGGATGAGATTGGCTCCCCTGCCGAGCTGGCGGTTTCCGGTGGCATCTACTCCGAACTCCTGGCGCTGACCCGTGACGCCAACGAGGCAAGCAAAGAGCAGCTCAAGCGCTTTGGTTTCTCCGGGCTTTAAACCCCTGCTCGTTCGGCGGTGTGCGCCGCTTTGTATCTCCACCCGGAAAACCTGTTTGGCCTGAGGTTTTCGAATGATTCGGGCGGCGTGTCCTAGGGTGCGCGTATGGTGTGGGTCATGGAATTTCCTTCACTTGCAGAGCTGAAAAATCGCAACACCATGAAGTGGACGCGCTACCCAGACGACGTACTGCCGTTGTGGGTAGCCGAGTCCGATTTCTCCACCTGCCCCGCTGTGCTAAAGGCGGTGCGCGGCGCGGTGGAACGGGAATCCTTTGGGTACCCGCCGGATGGTTCCCTGATGACCGCCGAGACAGCGGCGTTTTACCAACGCAGGTACGGCTTCCAGGCCAAGCCCGAGTGGATTTTCCCGCTGCCAGACGTAGTGCGCGGTGTCTACCTAGCCGTGGAACACTACACACCAGCGGGTTCCCCGGTAATCGTGCCTATCCCCGCATACCCGCCGTTCTTCCAAACACTCGCTGCCGCTGAGCGTGAAGGCATCTTTATCAACGCCACGGGTGCTGAAAGTGGCACAAGCGGGCTCTCATTGGAGGAAATCGAGCAAGGCTTTGCCGACGGCGCGCGCTCAATCATCCTGGCCAGCCCCTTCAACCCCCTGGGCATGGCGTTTTCCGAGCAGTGGCTGCGTGAGCTCGTGGAGATCGCCGCAAAGTACCACGCCCGCGTGATTGTGGATGAAATCCACGCCCCATTGGTGCTGGATGGAAGGCACGTGGTTGCCGCCGGGGTGAGCCCACTAGCCGCAGAAGTCTGTATTACCGTCACCGCTACCTCAAAGGCCTGGAACACCGCCGGGTTGAAGTGCGCTCAGATGATTTTTAGCAACCCCGAGGACGTGAAGGTGTGGAACAACCTCAGTGCCGTGCACAAGGACGGTGTATCCACCCTTGGTTTGGTTGCTGCAGAGGCTGCATACCGCGATGGCGAGGACTTCCTGGACAAAGAAATTGCTTACCTCAAATCCAATAGAGACTACCTTCTGGAAGCACTCCCAAAGGCCGTCCCAGGCATTGAGGTTGTGGCCCCCGAAGCAACGTTCCTCATGTGGCTCGACTTCACCAACGCCCACAACGCCGAACTCGCCGCCGCCCCATCCGAGTTCCTACTCAAGCATGCCAAGGTGATGCTCAACGACGGCTCCTGGTTTGGCCCTGAGTTCTCCCACTGTGCACGCCTAAACTTTGCCACCAGCCGGGAAATCCTTGAGCAAGCAGTCCAGCAAATCAAGGAGGCAGTGCAATGAGCGATCACGCAGCACTCCCAAAGCCCCAAGGCAGCCCTTTGACCCTTTCCATCCTGGACTTGGCGTTTGTGTATGAAGGTGAAGCCCCAGCACAAAGCTTCAAGCGTTCAGTGCAACTTGCCCAAAACGCCGAAGCGCTCGGATTCTCCCGAGTCTGGTACGCCGAACACCACAACATGCCCAGGATTTCCTCATCCGCACCGGCAGTGCTCATTTCCCACGTAGGAGCGCATACATCCACCATTCGCCTGGGCTCCGGTGGCGTGATGCTGCCCAACCACGCGCCCTACACCATCGCCGAACAGTTTGGCACCCTGGCTGAGCTGTACCCAGGGCGTATTGACCTAGGACTTGGCCGTGCCCCCGGTACTGACCAGACCACCTTGGGCCGCGCTCTGCGCCGCGACCCTCGCGCGGCTGACTCCTTCCCCCAAGACGTAGTGGAACTGCAGCAGTTCCTCGCCGGAAACTCCCCCATCCCCGGTGTGCAGGCAGTTCCTGGAGCAGGCACCAACGTGCCACTGTATATCCTCGGCTCCTCCCTGTTTGGTGCCACCCTTGCCGCCAAGTTGGGATTGCCCTACGCCTTTGCCTCCCACTTTGCCCCCACACACTTGGAGCACGCTGCCAAGGTGTACCGAGAGGAATTCACCCCTTCAGAGGCATTGTCCGAGCCTTACTTCATTGCCGCGGTGAACGTGACGGCTGCTGACACGATGGAGCAAGCGCAGGAGGACTTCACCCAGGTGGCACGCGCATCAGTGAAGGCCATGGCTGGGCGTGGCCGGGAGATGACCGAGGAACAACTCGATCACCTGGTGGATTCCTACGCAGGCCAGCAGATCATTTCTATGCTGAACTACACCGCAATCGGAACGGCTCCGGACGTGGCGGAGTACCTCGAGCGGTTTGCAGCCATGGTCAACGCGGATGAGCTCATCGTGTCCCTGCGCAGCCCAAACTGGGACAAGGCGCTGCACGGACTGGACATCCTGGGCAACGCCTGGAAGTAGCACCCCCTCCCCCCTCCGCCC